>NZ_JAENRY010000228.1 GCF_016612545.1 Streptomyces sp. MBT65
GCGCCGATCCCCCGTGGTCCCTCTGGTGCTCCCCCGTTCCCCACTTCCCCCCGAACCCTCAGGCGACGAGCTCCCCGAAGGCGTCCTCCTCGTCACGGCCGAAGCTGAGGACCTCGTCCTCGCGCATGCGGCGGAGCGACCGCCAGATGCTGGACTTCACCGTGCCGACACTGATGTCGAGGATCTCCGCGATCTCCGGGTCCGTGCGGCCCTCGTAGTAACGGAGGACCAGCATGGTGCGCTGGAGTTCGGGCAGCCGGGACAGCGCCTGCCACAGGACCGCGCGCAGTTCGGTGCCGCGCATCGCGTCCGTGTCGCCGGGCGTCTCCGGCAGTTCCTCGGTCGGGTACTCGTTCAGCTTGCGGCGGCGCCACGCGCTGATGTGCAGGTTCGTCATGGTGCGGCGGAGATAGCCCCCGACCGCGGCCTTGTCGCTGATCCGGTCCCACGCCTTGTACGTCGAGAACAACGCGCTCTGCAGCAGGTCCTCGGCCTCGAAGCGGTCGCCGGTCAGGTGGTACGCGGTGGCGTACAGGGAGGCGCGGCGCTCCTGGACGTAGGCGGTGAACTCCGCCTCCGACAGCGAGCGACGCTCCCCCGTGTCCTCCCTGTACGCGCTTCCCCCGTGCGCTTCCCCCGTGTGCGCGTCAACCACCGTCATGTAACCGGTGTGCTGACGCCCGGCACCGCGAACGCACCCCCGCCCGCTCACGGCACCGGACTTCTCGGAACCCCGGGTCACGTCGTGCAGACGCGTGATGACTGCGTTGTTGCTGGTGCTGTGCAGCGTGCTCATCTCGCGCCCCCCGTAGTGGACTTGCCCGGTGTTCGGATCTTCCGGCTCGGTTCCTCGCGGTTCCTTGCCTGTGACGAAAATCCTGCCGGGGTCACTTCATGGACGTGTCCGCCGACTGTCACAGACCTGTCACAGGGGTGGGTCTCTGCGGCCGTCCTCAGAAAACGGACAGTCCGGTCACAGAAAGGAGCGCTACGGGGACGTCCGCGGGCCCGCTGCGGGGACGTACCCGTACAGGTGTCGAAACCCCACCCCCACATGGGCCAGAATGAGCCCCGTGCCTTCCCTGTTGCTGATCGAGGACGACGACGCCATCCGGACGGCCCTGGAGCTCTCGCTGACGCGCCAGGGACACCGGGTAGCCACCGCTGCCAGCGGCGAGGACGGTCTGAAGCTGTTGCGTGAGCAGCGGCCGGACCTGATCGTGCTGGATGTGATGCTGCCCGGCATCGACGGTTTCGAGGTGTGCCGTCGTATCCGGCGCACGGACCAGCTGCCGATCATTCTGCTCACCGCGCGCAGCGACGACATCGACATCGTCGTCGGACTGGAGTCCGGTGCCGACGACTACGTGGTCAAACCCGTGCAGGGGCGGGTGCTGGACGCCCGTATCCGGGCCGTGCTGCGGCGCGGGGAGCGGGAGGCCAACGACGCGGCCTCGTTCGGTTCGCTGGTCATCGACCGGGCCGCGATGACCGTCACGAAGAACGGCGAGGACCTCCAACTCACGCCCACCGAGCTGCGGTTGCTGCTCGAACTGAGCCGGCGCCCCGGACAGGCCCTGTCCCGGCAGCAGTTGCTGCGCCTGGTGTGGGAGCACGACTATCTCGGTGACTCGCGGCTGGTGGACGCCTGTGTCCAGCGGCTGCGCGCCAAGGTCGAGGACATCCCGTCGTCCCCGACCCTCATCCGTACCGTGCGCGGCGTCGGTTACCGCCTGGACTCGCCTCAGTGACCGACGCACCAGGGGGGATCCGCGGCTGGCGCCCGGGTCGTAAGGGAGTCCTGTGGCGGCTGCGGTTCACCAGCCTGCGCCTGCGGCTGGTGGTCGTGTTCGGTCTGGTCGCGCTGACGGCCGCCGTCTCCGCGTCCGGCATCGCCTACTGGCTCAACCGCGAGGCCGTCCTCACCCGCGCCCAGGACGCGGTCCTGCGCGACTTCCGCCAGGAGATGCAGAACCGCGCCGGCGCGCTGCCCGTCCACCCCACCCAGGACGAACTGATGCGCACGGCGGGCCAGATGGCCAACAGCAGCCAGCGCTTCAGCGTCCTGCTGGTCGGCGAGGACGCGAACGACAAGACGGTCTACGGCAACTCGGGCGGCCTGAACGGCTTTTCGCTGGAGGACGTGCCCAAGTCGCTGCGCACGGCGGTGAACAAGCAGCAGTCGGTGTCCGCGGGCGGCAACAAGGAGCCGTACCACCTGTATTGGCAGCGGGTCACCGAGCACGGCACGCCGTATCTGGTGGCCGGTACGCGGATGATCGGCGGCGGTCCGACCGGCTACATGCTCAAGTCCCTCGAGCCGGAGGCGAAGGACCTCAACTCCCTTGCCTGGTCGCTGGGTATCGCCACCGGGCTCGCGCTGATCGGTTCCGCGCTGCTCGCGCAGGCCGCCGCGACGACCGTCCTCAAGCCCGTGCACCGGCTCGGCATCGCCGCGCGCCGACTCGGCGAGGGCAAGCTGGACACCCGGCTGCGGGTCTCCGGGACCGATGAACTCGCCGAGCTGTCAAGGACGTTCAACCAGACCGCCGAGGCGCTGGAGAAACGGGTCGCCGACATGGCCGCCCGGGACGACGCCTCGCGCCGTTTCGTCGCCGACATGTCGCACGAGCTGCGGACTCCACTCACCGCGATTACGGCCGTAGTCGAGGTCCTGGAGGAGGAACTCGACGCCGAGACCGGCAGCGTGGACCCGATGATCGAGCCCGCCGTACGGCTCGTCGTCAGCGAGACCAAGCGGCTCGGCGACCTCGTGGAGAACCTGATGGAGGTCACCCGCTTCGACGCGGGCACCGCCCGGCTCGTCCTCGACGACGTCGACCTCGCCGACCAGATCACCGCGTGCATCGACGCCCGCGCCTGGCTGGACGCCGTGGACCTGGACGCCGAGCGCGGCATCCACTCCCGGCTCGACCCGCGCCGCCTGGACGTCATCCTCGCCAACCTCATCGGCAACGCCCTCAAGCACGGCGGCTCGCCGGTCCGGGTCTCGGTCCGGCTGGAGGACGACGACCTCGTCATCGCGGTCCGCGACCACGGCCCCGGCATCCCCGAGGACGTCCTGCCGCACGTCTTCGACCGCTTCTACAAGGCGAGCGCCTCCCGGCCGCGCTCCGAGGGCAGCGGCCTCGGCCTCTCCATCGCCCTGGAGAACGCCCACATCCACGGCGGCGAGATCACCGCCGCCAACTCCCCCGAGGGCGGCGCGGTGTTCACCCTGCGGCTGCCACGGGACGCCTCCGCGCTCACGGAGGAGCCCGGCGCCGAGAACGGCGAGAAGGCCGAGGGCGCAGGCCCCGAGGAGACCCCGTGATGACCGCAGGACGCCGCTACGCCGTCCCCCTGGCCCTTCCGCTCCTCGGCCTGCTGCTCACCGGGTGCGGGATCCGGGCCACCGAGGTGCCGACCGACTTCGGGGCCGCGCCGTCCCGGGTGCCCTGCACGCTCACCGAGCCGGACGTCTCGCCGCAGGCCGCGCGCGGGGTGCCCGTGCAGGTGTTCCTGCTGTGCGGGTCGTCGCTGGTGACCGTCGACCGGGCCGTACAGGTGCCGGACGGCACGGCGGACGTGCAGCGGCGGGTGATCGTCGCCCAGGGGCTCCTGGACCAGCTCGCGGAGTCGCCGTCCTCGGGTGAGAAGGACGCCGGCTACACGACCGACGTGCGCGGCGGCATGACGGTCAGCGGGCCGCGCGCGCGGGACCCCAAGGACGCGCTGCGGCTGAGCAACGCACCGGCCGACCTCACGTCGTACGCGCTCGCCCAGATCGTCTGTACGTTCTCCGACTCGGCCGCGGCCGAGGGCGACGGCTCGGTGATCCTCGGCGGCCCCGGCAATGCGCCCCTGCGCCGCTACGAGTGCACGGACGACGTCCGTTCCGACCCCGGCACCAAGGCACCGCCGTCCAGCGAGGTGACGGGCGGCTGAAGCCGCGGGCGCCTCGGGGGTGAACGAGGCGCGAAAAGGGGCGTGTGGCGCAGGCCTCACCCTGGTGCCCGGCATCCACCCGGAACCGATCGTGCCGCAGAGGGCGTCTTGTGGGGCGTGCAGCGTCAAGGCTCCATCGGCGGCAGCGCCGCGATTCGCATCCGTGTGACAGGAGGTGTCCTCCTCGTCGCACATCTCGTGTTCGTCGCCTGGGTCACGCTGCGCCCCCGGGACGTCCCCTGGGTGATGCCCCCGAATCTGCACCCACTGGCCAGCATCCGGGCCGATCTCGCCCTGGGCTGGCCGGAGGCCACGAAGCGGATCGGCGAGGGCCTGGCCCTGCTGGCCCCGCTGGGCGTCCTGCTCCCGACGGTCAGCGGCCGGCTCCATGTCTCCCCGCTCGCGTCCTTCATCCGTACGGTCGCGGCGGGCGCCCTGATCTCCCTGGGCATCGAACTGCTGCAGACCGGGGTGCCCGGCCAGGTCGTCGACATCGACTCGCTGCTGATGAACACGGTCGGCGTCGCCCTCGCCCACGCGGCCCTCGTCCCCGCGTCCCGTGCCTGGCTCCGCCGCAGGACCGAGAACCCCCTCCCCCCGACCGTCCTCCAGGAGGAAGCGACTCAGGGACGGACCCCGACGATTCCCAGGGTCGGCATCGCACCGTAGAGCGACGCGGGGCCGGCTCCTGGTCCGTAGCGTTGAGGTCAGATGAGGCGGCCACACGGGAAGCCTCGGAGAGACGCTCACGAAGGAGCCCAAGATGGCCGCCATTGCCCGCCCCACCCAAGGCCGCATGATCGGCGGAGTGTGCGCAGCGCTGGCGCGGCGCTTCGGGACCTCCGCGACCACGATGCGGGTGATCTTCCTGCTCTCGTGTCTGCTGCCCGGCCCGCAGTTCCTGCTCTACATCGCGCTGTGGATCCTGTTCCCGTCCGAGGACAAGGCGCGCACCGAGGCCTGGTGAAGACCGTGCGCGCGTACGCCGATGGGGCGCACCCCTCGTCCGGGGGTGCGCCCCATCGGCGCGTTCGGGGCCGGGGTCAGCCCAGCGGGATGCCGTTCAGCGGCAGGCCGTGCGTGGGCAGGCCCGTGTTCGACAGCGGCAGGCCGCCCAGCAGCCCGGCGACGGGCGCGGTCGGACCGTCGGACAGCACCTTCTCGGCGGCCGGCTGCACGGCGGACAGGCCACCCGCGAGCGCGGGCTGCGCCTGGCTGAGCGCCTCGCCGGCACCCGGCAGCGCCTTGGTGACGTTCTCCGCGGGCAGCATGTGGGTCACGGCGCCCAGCGCCTGCGTGGCGTCCGGCACCGCCGGAGCGGCGCTCGCGGCACCCGCGCCTACGGCGGCGAAGGCAGCACCGAGGGCGGCGACACCGAGGGTCTTGGCAGCAGACTGCTTCATGGTGAATGCGTCCTTGAATGGGAAGACGGGGATGTGAGCGGTCCAAGACCGTAAACACGCGAAGGCACCCGCCGCAAACATCGAAATGCGGACGGATTGTGAACGTCCGCCCGCATCTCCCCTGCCCCATTCCCCTTCGTTCAGCCCTCTTCCGGCACAGAACCGCTGGTGGAAGCCGTCTGCCGGAACAGCCATTCGGATTTCAGCTCGGCATATCCGGGCTTGATCACGTCATTGATCATGGCGAGTCGTTCATCGAAAGGAATGAATGCTGACTTCATAGCATTGACGGAGAACCACTGCATGTCGTCGAGCGAATAACCGAACGCCTCGACAAGGTGCTCGAATTCCCGCGACATGCTGGTGTGCGACATGAGCCGGTTGTCGGTGTTGACCGTCGCCCTGAAGTGCAGCCGGCGCAGCAGCCCGATCGGGTGCTCGGCGTAGGAGTCGGCGGCGCCGGTCTGGAGGTTGGAGCTGGGGCACAGCTCCAGCGGGATGCGCTTGTCCCGGACGTACGACGCGAGCCGGCCGAGCTCGACCGAACCGTCCGCCTTGACCTGGATGTCGTCGATGATGCGCACCCCGTGCCCCAGCCGGTCGGCGCCGCACCACTGCAACGCCTGCCAGATCGACGGCAGTCCGAAGGCCTCACCGGCGTGGATCGTGAAGTGGTTGTTCTCGCGCTTCAGATACTCGAAGGCGTCCAGGTGCCGGGTGGGCGGGAACCCGGCCTCCGCACCGGCGATGTCGAAGCCGACGACGCCCAAGTCGCGGTACCGGTTGGCGAGTTCGGCGATCTCCAGGGCCCGGGCCGCATGCCGCATGGCGGTGAGCAGCGCCCCCACCCGAATCCGCCGACCGCTCTCCCTCGCCAGCAACTCCCCCTGCCGGAAGCCCTCGTTGACGGCCTCGACGACCTCCTCGAGGCTGAGCCCGCCGTCGAGGTGCTGCTCGGGCGCGTACCGCACCTCGGCGTATACGACGCCGTCCTCGGCGAGGTCCTCCGCGCACTCGCGCGCGACCCGGATCAGCGCGTCCCGGGTCTGCATCACGGCGACCGTGTGCGAGAAGGTCTCCAAGTACCGCTCCAGCGAACCGGAGTCGGCGGCCTCGGCGAACCACACGCCGAGCTTGTCCGGGTCGGTCTCGGGGAGTCCGGTGTACCCGGCGTCCCGCGCGAGTTCGACGATCGTCCCCGGGCGGAGACCGCCGTCGAGGTGGTCGTGCAGCAGAACCTTCGGCGCCCGGCGGATCTGGTCCGGCGTCGGGGTGTTCGGGGTGCTCTGGCTCGTCATTTCCGCACTCTAACTCCTACGCGCGTAGATCACCCGGTGTACGAATCCGTCGATACGTAACGGTGACCGCGCGGAAGGATGGCGTACACGCTCACTTCTGACACTGTTCTGTCATGGCACAGCAAGCGACGCCGGTTCGGACGGCCCGGCTGGGGAGAGCGCTCGGTCCCGAACCGACCTCGGTGAGCGGCGTGGTGCTGCTGCTCCCCGGCGGCGAGGAGGTCTCCGCGCGCAGACCCTCCCCCATGATGGCGACGGCTTCCGTACGGACACTGGGGCGCCGGCTGGCCCGCGCGGGCCAGGGCGAGGGCCTCGCCGCGCATGTCGTCCACTACCGCAGTCGCGGCTGGAACGGCAGCGAGGCGTCTCTCGCGCACGACGCGTCCTGGGCGGTGGACGAGGTCGTACGCCGCTACGGGGACGTGCCCGTGTGCCTCACCGGGATCGACATGGGCGGGCGCGCGGCGTTGCGCTCCGCGGGGCACGAGGCGGTCAACTCCGTGGTGGCGCTGGCTCCTTGGCTGCCCGAACAGGACGTCGCCGCGCCACCCGAACCGGTGAAGCAGCTCGCGGGGCGACGGGTGTTGATCGTGCACGGCACGAACGACGAACGGACCGATCCCGAACTGTCGTTCCGGCTGGCGGCGCGCGCGAAGAAGGCGAATCGTGACATCTGTCGGTTCGAGGTGCATTCCGATGGGCACGGGTTGCATCAACACCGGCAGGAGGTGCATGCGTTGGTTGAGGATTTCGTGATGGGGGCGTTGTTCGGGAGGGCGTTTTCTCGGCCTGTTGAGGATGCGCTTCAGGCTCCGCCGCCGTTGGGGTTGAGGATGCCGTTGGCTGCGGGGTTTGGGCGGTCGCTTCGTAGGGGGTGACGGGTGCGGGTGGGTGTCGCTAGGTGCGCCCACGCGGCGGAGCCGCAAATAGATACAGCCCCGCGCCCCTACGTTGAACACACCTAAGTGGGGAGCAAGTTGCCCTTTCTTGCGAGTAGGAACTGCTTGAAAGCTGCCACCGGCGGAGTATCCGGGTGGCCGTCCAGCCATGCCACGCCGATCTCTCTCACCGCCCTTGGGGCCGTGACCGTCAGCTCCGCAACTCCCGGGCGGGGTACGGCTGGTGGGGGCAGGAGGGCTACCCCCAGGCCGGCCGCGACCAGCCCCCTCAGTGTCTCCGCCTCCTCTCCCTCGAAGGCGATCTTTGGGCGGAAGCCGGCCTCTTTGCAGACGGCGTCCGTGATGCTGCGGAGGCCGTAGCCCGCTTCCAGGGTGACGAAGGTTTCGTCGGCTGCTTCGGCCAGGCGGATGCGCTTGCGGGACGCCAGGCGGTGGTCGGCGGGGACGACGAGGCGGAGTTTCTGGACGTCCAGGCGGTGGGCCACGACGTCGGGGGCGTCGAGGGTGGGGGCCGTGAGGAGGCAGAGGTCCAACTCGCCCGCGCGCAGGCGCTCCAGCATGGCCTCGCCGTAGTTCTGGACGAGGCTGAAGCGGACGCGGGGGTGGTCGGCGCGGAAGGCCCGGATGAGGCCGGGGACGGTTTCCGAGCCGAGGGTGTGGAGGAAGCCGAAGGCGACCTTGCCGGTGGCGGGGTCGGCGTCGGCGCGGACCTCGTCGGCGGCCTTCTCGATCTCGGCGAGGGCGCGTTCGACGGAGGTGAGGAAGGTGCGGCCGGCGGGGGTCAACGACACCGTGCGGCCTCTGCGGGCGAACAGGTCGACGCCCAGGTCCTGTTCGAGGCGGACCATCGCGCGCGACAGGGTGGACTGCGGGACCTGCATCTCCTGCGCGGCCCGGGTGACGTGCTCGGTGCGGGCGACGCCGGCGAAGTACGCGAGGCGGGGCGCGAGCAGCGCGACGATGTCTTCTGTGTCACCGGACGGTGACAGATGAGCCTGTGAGCTGTACTGATGCACCATGGGAACGATTATGGCGTTTCCGTGCATTGGACGGATGAGCGGGGGCGTACGTAGCTTCGAGGCATGTCTCCCGCCGATACCGGGGCGTCCACCGTCGTGGCCGCCACCACCCCCGTCCCCGCCCTCGACTCACGGCTGGCGCCGGGTGGTCCCGGTTATCGCCGGATGAGCTTCGCGCTGTTCCTCGCGGGGGTGGCGACGTTCGCGCTGCTGTACTCCACGCAGGCGCTGCTGCCGCTGATCTCCTCCGGTTTCGGGGTGAGCGCGAGCGCGGCGAGCTGGACGGTGGCGGCGGCGACCGGCGGACTCGCGGTGTTCGTGCTGCCGATGAGCGCGCTGTCGGAACGTTTCGGACGTCGTACGGTCATGACCGCGTCGCTGGTGGTCGCGGTGAGCCTGGGCGTCCTGGTCCCGTTCGCGCCGTCGCTGGGCGCGCTGGTGGCGTTGCGGTTCCTTCAGGGTGCCGCGCTGGCCGGACTGCCCGCGTCGGCGACGGCGTATCTGGCGGAGGAGGTCCGGCCGAAGGCGCTGGTCACGGCGATCGGCCTGTTCGTGGCCGGCAACAGCGTCGGCGGGATGAGCGGCCGGGTCATCACCGGCTGGGTCGCGCAGGAGTGGGGCTGGCGGGTCGCGGTGGCGGTGATCGGTGTGATCGCGGTCGGCTGCGCGGTCGCCTTCCGGCTGCTGCTGCCCGCCCCGAAGCACTTCACTCCGGGTTCGCTGCGCCCCCGCGTCCTGGCCCGCACGGTCCGCGACCACCTCGCGAACCCGCTGCTGTGCCGGCTGTACGCGATCGGCGCCCTGTTCATGACGGTCTTCGGCGGCGTCTACACGGTGATCGGCTACCGCCTCACCGAGGCCCCCTTCTCCCTCCCCCAGGGCATCATCGGCTCGATCTTCCTGGTGTATCTGGTGGGGACGGTGTCCGCGTCCACGGCCGGGCGGTTGGTGGGCCGGCTCGGGCGACGGGGCGCCTTGTACCTGGCGGGCGGTACGACGGCGACGGGACTCCTCGTCTCCCTCGCCGACTCCCTCCCCCTGGTCCTGCTGGGCCTGGTGCTCATCACGGCGGGCTTCTTCGCGGGACACGCGGTCGCGTCCTCGGCGGTCAGCAAGACGGCGACGACAGGGCGGGCGCAGGCATCGGCGCTCTACCAGTCCGCTTACTACATCGGGTCCAGCACCGGCAGCACGGTCGGCGCGATGGCGTTCCACGCGGGCGGCTGGGCGGGGACGGTCGGGGTGGGTGTGCTGGCGGTGATCGGCGTGGTGACGATCACTGTGTTCGGGTCTCGGGCGGCGGCACGGGTGCCTGCGGCGGCTTGAGGGGGTGCTTTCCAACACGGGGTGCCAATATCCAGCCCGTCCGGCGTTTGAGGACAAGGCCCCTTCAGGGCCGAAGCGGGGTCTGGGGGCGCAGCCCCCAGGGACGCCCACACCAACGCCTTCCGCCCTGACCTGCACGTTCACTTACTCCTCGCGCCATTGTCAGTGCGCTGCGCTACGTTTCGGGGTAAGGGAACAACGGCCACAGGGGTGGGTGGGCGAGACCATGAGTGACGGCACCGCGACGACGACAGACACAGACCTCGACATCAGGCTGGAGGCGCACCGCGTCGAGCTGACCGGGTACTGCTACCGCATGCTCGGCTCCTCCTTCGAGGCCGAGGACGCGGTGCAGGACACGATGGTCCGCGCCTGGCGGAACTACGAGAAGTTCGAGGGCCGGTCCAGCCTCCGTTCCTGGCTGTACCGGATCGCGACGAACGTCTGCCTGGACATGTTGTCCGCGGGCAACAAGCGCGCGCGGCCCGTCGACCTCAGCGACTCCACCCCCCTCGCGCAGGCCGCGCTCTCCCCCCGCCCGGACAACACCTGGCTGGAGCCGATGCCGGACGCGCGCGTGCTGCCGAGCGTCATCGACCCGGCGGAGGCGGCGGTCGCCAAGGAGTCGGTGCGGCTCGCGTTCATGGCCGCGCTGCAGCAACTGCCGCCCAAACAGCGGGCGGTGCTGATCCTGCGCGAGGTGCTCGCCTGGCGGGCCAACGAGGTCGCCGAGCTGCTCGACACCTCGGTCGCGTCGGTCAACAGCGCGTTGCAGCGGGCCCGGGCGACCCTCGCCGAGCGGGACGAGAAGGCGGCCGACGCGGCCGTCTCCGACCCGCTGGACGAGGAGCAGAAGAAGCTTCTGGAGCGGTACGTCGCGGCCTTCGAGGGCTACGACATGGCCGCCCTGACGGCGCTGCTGCACGAGGACGCCATCATGACGATGCCGCCGTTCGACCTGTGGCTCACCGGCCACGACGACATCACGGGCTTCATGACGACGATCGGCGCCGCCTGCGAGGGCTCACGCCTGATCCCGGTGCAGGTGAACGGCCTGCCGGGCTTCGCCCAGTACAAGCCGGACCCGGAGGCGGGCGGTTTCAGTCCCTGGTCGGTGCAGGTCCTGGAGATCTCAGACGGCAGGCTCACCGGGTTCCACTTCTTCCTGGACACCGAGCGCTGGTTCCCGCTGTTCGACCTGCCCCTCCATCTCGAAGCGGAGTCCGACCAGGTCGAGGAGGGCGCGTAGTCCGGGACCGGTCCCGCGCAGCCTGATCCGGCCACCGGCCCGTCGCGCGGTCAGTTCGAGGCGGCCCAGGAGATCGACGGTACCGAGCCCGGGCGGCCCGGGCCCCACGGTCTCGACCCCGACGAGCACCACCCCGGCACCGGTCGTCTCCAGCCGCCGCCGCACCTCGTCGCACAGCCGCACCACCTCGTCATGGGTGACGGGGCGGTTCGGCACGAGTACGGCGGGTGTCATGGCGTCCACGATCGGTAGACCGGGTGGGCGGTCGTAACTCATCGGGGGCGACCGCCTAGGTTTGCTGTATGCCCCATGGATCAGCCCCGCCCTGGATACCCGACGCCCTCGCGCGCGCTGCGGCAGCCGTCGAGGAGGTGCCGTGCAGGGAGTGTTGACCGGGTTCGCGGTGATCGGTGTGGTCATCGCGGTCGGGTATGTGATCGGGCTGCGCGGTTCCCTCGGCGAACACGGACGGGACGTCCTGACCAAGCTGGCCTTCAATGTCGCGTCCCCGGCCCTGCTGTTCACGACCCTCGCGCGGGCGGACCTCTCGGTGGTCTTCTCCAGTGGGCTGCTCGTGACGGTGCTGAGTACGGCGGCGGTGGCGGGGGTGTTCGTGGCGGTCGGGGTCGCACGCGGGTGGGGAGTCGGCCGTACGACGATCGGGGCGCTCTGTTCCAGCTACGTCAACTCCGGCAACCTCGGGATCCCGATCTCGGTGTACGTCCTGGGCAATGCCTCGCTCGTGGCGCCGGTGATGTTGTTCCAGCTCGTCGTGGTGTCCCCGCTGGCGCTCACGGTGCTGGACCTGTCGGGCGAGGGGGCGCAACGGGCTTTGTGGGTGCGGGTGTTGACGCCGTTGCGCAATCCGGTCGCGCTCGGGTCTCTTGCGGGGGTCGCGGTGGCGGGCGCCGGAGTGCAGGTGCCGGGCCCCGTGATGAACCCGCTCACCCTGATCGGCAACATGGCCGTACCGGCGGTGTTGATCGGGTTCGGGATCTCGTTGCGGGGTAGTTCGGTGCCGGCGCGGGGGGTTGAGCGGGGGCCGGTGTTGTTGTCGGTCGCGTTGAAGTCGGTGGGGCAGCCGGTGGTTGCTTGGGTGTTGGCGGTGGGGGTGTTCGGGGTTCGTGG
>NZ_JAENRY010000229.1 GCF_016612545.1 Streptomyces sp. MBT65
CGGTACGGGGGTTTTCTGCGTTTCAGGGGTCCTGTAAAGGGCTCTGCTTTTCCAAGCAGGCCCCCGTATTACAGGCGTCCCGCACTCTTGAGAGCCAGATACGCGTCCGCGAGTTTCGGTGCGAGATCGTCAGGTGTCGCGTCGACGATGGTGACGCCGGCTCGGCGGAGCTTTTCCGCGGTGCGGTCGCGCTCGGTCTGGGCGCGTGCCGCGGCCGCAGCCTCGTAGACCGCGTCCGTGTTTCCACGGGCCGTGGCCATGCGGGCGATGTGGGGATCTGCCACGGATGCCACCAGGACCGTATGACGCTGGGTGAGTTGGGCGAGTACGGGGAGCAGGCCCTCTTCGACCGGGGCCGTGTCGAGGCTTGTCAGTAGGACGATGAGAGAGCGGCGGGGGGCCGTGCGGATCGCGGTGGCTGCCAGGCCTCGGGCGTCTGTTTCGACGAGTTCCGGTTCGAGTGTCGCCATCGCGTTGACCAGAGACGGGAGGACGTCGCGTGCCGTGCGGCCCTGGACCAGGGCGCGGACTCGGCGCTCGTAGGCGAGGAGGTCGACGCGGTCGCCGGCGCGGGAGGCCAGGGCTGCCAGGAGCAGGGCGGCGTCCATGGAGGCGTCGAGACGGGGGGCGTCGCCGACGCGGCCGGCTGAGGTGCGGCCGGTGTCGAGGACCAGGAGGATGTGGCGGTCGCGTTCGGGGCGCCAGGTGCGTACCGCGACCGTCGTTTGGCGGGCGGTGGCGCGCCAGTCGATGGAGCGGGTGTCGTCGCCGGGGACGTATTCGCGCAGGCTGTCGAATTCTGTGCCTTCGCCGCGGGTCAGGACGCTGGTGCGGCCGTCGAGTTCGCGCAGGCGGGCGAGCTTCGAGGGGAGGTGCTTGCGGCTGGTGAACGGGGGCAGGACGCGTACCGCCCAGGGGATCGCGTGGGTGCCCTGGCGAGTGAGGAGGCCGAGGGGGCCGTAGGAACGGATGGTCACTCGGTCTGCGTGGCGGTCGCCGCGGCGGGTGGGGCGTAGACGGGTGGTGAGGCGGCGGCGTTCGCCGGGCGGGATCGTCAGGAGGTGGCGGGACGCGGCGAATTCTGTACCGGGGAGCCAGCTGCTGGGGGGCCAGGCGTCGCGGATGCGGGCTCGGAGCGGGCGGCGGGACGGGTTGGTGACCGTCAGGGTGACGTCCGCGGATTCGCCCAGGCGTACGGAGGTGTCGCCTGAGCGGGTGAGGCTCAGGCGGCGTACCGGGGCGGCCAGGGCGAAGTCGCAGGCGCAGGCCACCGCCAAGGGGGCGTTGACGGCCAGGATGCCTGTCCAGCTGGGTTCCCAGATGCCTACGGGGAGGGAGCCCAGGGCTGCGAGGAGGGCGGCGCGGCCGGTGAGGGCCATCAGCGGGGGACCGGGACGTGGGCGAGGATCGCGTTGATGACGGAGTCCGCCGTCACGCCCTCCATCTCGGCCTCGGGGCGCAGGTGAACGCGGTGGCGGAGGGTGGGCAGCGCCAGGGCCTTCACGTCGTCGGGGATGACGTAGTCGCGGCCGGTGAGCCAGGCCCACGCACGCGAGGTGGCCAGGAGGGCGGTGGCGCCGCGCGGGGACACGCCGAGGGAGAGGGACGGCGATTCGCGGGTGGCGCGGCAGATGTCGACTACGTAGGCGGTGATCTCGGGGGAGATCGTCGTCTTGGCGACGGCCGCGCGGGCTGCTTCGAGGTCGGCCGGGCCCGCCACGGGGCGTAGGCCGGCGGCGTGCAGGTCGCGTGGGTTGAAGCCCTCGGCGTGGCGGGTGAGGACGTCGATCTCGTCCTGGCGGGAGGGGAGAGGGATCGTCAGTTTGAGGAGGAAGCGGTCGAGTTGGGCCTCGGGGAGGGGGTACGTGCCCTCGTACTCGACGGGGTTCTGCGTCGCGGCGACCAGGAACGGGTCGGGAAGCGGGCGCGGGGTGCCGTCGACCGTGACCTGGCGTTCCTCCATGGCCTCCAGGAGGGACGACTGGGTCTTCGGCGGGGTGCGGTTGATCTCGTCCGCGAGGAGCAGGTTGGTGAAGACCGGGCCGGGCTGGAAGCGGAACTCGGCGGAGCGGGTGTCGTAGACCAGGGAGCCGGTGACGTCGCTCGGCATCAGGTCCGGGGTGAACTGGATGCGCTTGGTGTCGAGTTCGAGTGCGGATGCGAGGGCGCGGACGAGCAACGTTTTGGCGACTCCAGGGACTCCTTCTAGGAGAACGTGTCCGCGGCAGAGGAGGGCGACGACGAGGCCGGTCACGGCGGGGTCCTGGCCGACCACGGCTTTGGCGATCTCGGCGCGCAGGGACTCGAGGGAGGCTCGGGCGGTGTCCGGATTCCCCGTGGTCCCGGCGTTGTCAGTGGTCGGGTCCATCATGAACGGCGTACCTCTCTTTCGAGGGCGTCGAGTTGGTCGGCAAGTGCGATGAGGGCCGCGTCGTCGCTGGGCGGCGGGCCGAAGAGGAGGGCGTGCAGGGTCTGTCCGTCGCCGTGGAGGTGGGCGGAGAGCGCGGGGAGCAGGGCTTCGGGCGCGTGTGCCTGGGAGACGGGGACGCCTACGAGGGGGGCGAGGCGGGTGCGGGTGGTGGAGCGCAGGGCGGTGGCCGCGCGGTCGCGGGCGTTGGCCTTGCGGTAGAGGCGGGCGCGGCCTTCGACGGTTTCGGAGGCGCGGATCGCCACGGGGAGTTTTTCGGGCACTAGGGGGCCGAGTCGGCGTGCCCGCCACAGGGCGGCCACGGCTGCTGCGATGAAGAGTTGCAGGGTGCCCCAGAGCCAGCCCGAGGGGAGCAGGTCTAGGAAGCTCTGGCTGCCGGAGTCGGTGGCCGAGGTGTCGGACAGCGAGGGGAGGTACCAGACCAGATGGGGGCGGGAGCCGAGGAGTTGGAGGGCGAGCGAGGCGTTGCCCTGCTTGTCGAGACGTTTGTTGAAGAAGATGTCGGGCGCGCCGATGACCACGGTGTCGCCGCCCGCGGCCGCGTCCGGGAGTCGGAGCAGGGTCGGTCGGCCGTCGCTGGGGTAGCACTCGTCGGCGTCGTTGGCGGTGGTCGTGTACCTGTAGTCGCCGGTTTGCGCGTTGCCCGCGCGCTGGGCGGCGGGCAACGAGCAGTCGGGGGCGAGCGTCGAGTCGTAGCTGGGTCCGGAGTCGGCGGTGACCTTGGGGGCGAGTCGGCCCAGGGATGCCGCGCCGGGGCCGACGAGGACCGTACGGCTGCCGGAGTTCGTGAACGCCGCGTGCAGGCCGGACTGTTGAGACTTGGTCAGCAGGTCGGGGACGGCGACCAGGAGGGTGGTGTCCGGGCCGGCCGCGGCGCGGGCCTGGGCCAGGGTGGTGACCACGCGCGTGGACACGCCCCGGTCGCCGAGGAGTTCGGCGACGGCGCGGCTGCCGTAGGGGTCGGCGGAGCGCGGGTCGAGGGCGCCGTGCCGGGCGTCGGAGCGGATCGCGGCGATCGCCACCGCGGCCGCCAGGAGGAGTACGAGCACGAGGACGATGCTCCGCGCGCGGGTCCACACCTGGCGGACGGTCGGCGAGGCCGAGGTGGTGGGGAGCGTGGCCTCCGCGGTCATTCGGCGGCCCCCTGGCTGGTGTGGTGGGCCGTGCTGTGGGCGCTGCTGGTGAGGACGGGCCTGGTGCGCTCCAGGTCTCGGTCCAGGTCGGCGATGCGTCGGTACGACTGCTCGCTCGCGCCGCGTCCGCCGTACGTCACGTCGTCGAAGTGTGCGGCCGCGGCGCGCAGTTCGGTGGTGTGCGAGGGCAGTGCGCGGCCGGCTTCGGCGACGGCTTCGTCGGCTGTGCGGCCGGGGCGGACGTCGAGCAGGGCCCGTTCCTCCAGGGCGCGGACGATGGCACGCATGCGTTCCTGCACCGCGGGGTTCCAGTGTCCCTGGGCGGCGTGTGCCTCGGCGGCCGCGCGGTGTTCGGCGGCGCTGCGGGGGCCGTCCTCGAACAGGGCGGTTGCGGAGACGGGTTGGCGCTGCGGGGTGCCGAGGCGCCACCACAGGGCGGCTCCGACCGCGAGGACGGCCACGATGACGACGACCAGGCCGAGCGTGCCGCCGGGTGTTGCCTCCGATGCGCTGCCGAAGAGTTTGTCGACCCAGTCCGAGATGGTGTTCACGGCCCGCTGCACCAGGCTGGGGTCGTTCTCGTGGTACATCTGCTTGGACAGTTCACGCCGGGCCGCCTCCCGCGCGGGGTCGCGCGGGATCGTCACCGGCGGCTCGTCGCCCGAGAGGGCGGACGACCGTACGACCGTGCCGTGGGCACGCAGCAGTGCCCCCGCGGCCGATTCGACGGCGCGCGGCAGTGTTCCGGGTACCGCTGTGAGAACTCCCCCCGCCAGGCTCACCGCATCAACCCCCAGGGGTGGGGCCGGGGGCCGCGGTGCCCTGGTCCTGGATGCCGGCGGCGCGGGCCAGGTCGAGGTCGAGGGCCTCGCGGCGGATGCGCTGGTCGATGTACAGGAGCACGGTGACGCCCGCCGTGATCGGGAACGCGATCATGCGGCCGATCACCGAGCCGATGCCGCTGATGATGAGGAACGTCCAGCCGAGGTCGCCGCTGCCGTCGACGAGGCCGCTGAGGCCGTCGCCGCTGAACAGGCCGGCGATGAAGGCGAACGGGATGACGAGGATGGACGACAGGATGCTCGCGATGATCTGGGCGAGCAGCTGGATGCCGAAGATTCGCCACCAGGAGCCGCGCACCAGCTTCGCGGAGCGGGTCATCGACTTCACGATGCCCTGCTTCTCCAGCATCAGCGCGGGCGAGGCCAGGGAGAAGCGGATCGCCAGCCAGAGGGTGACGACGGAGCCGGCGAGGCCGCCGAGGACGGCGAGTGCGATGCCCGCGTCCTGCGACCCGGTGGCGGCCACGACGATGCCGGGCACGGTGGGGATACCGATGAGGGCGACGGCCATGAGGATCAGCAGGCAGATCAGGCCGAACAGCTTGAGCACCTGCGGCCGGGCGTCGCGCCAGGCCTCCGTGGCGGTGACCGGCTTGCCGAGTACGGCGCGGCTGGTGACGGCGGTGAGCAGGGCGGTGGCGACGACGGTGCCGATGAGGACGACCAGGTAGACGACGCCGGTGCTGAGGAAGGCCTCGCTCATGGCGCGGGTCACTTCGGAGGCGCTGGCGTTCGGGTCGTCGAGGGCGTTGGTGCTGGTGAGATCGCTGAAGGCGAAGCCCTGGACGAGGACGACGATGGTCTGCATGACGACCGCGATGGTGAGCGAGACGCCCAGGACCGTGCGCCAGTAGGTACGCATGGTGGAGACGGCGCCGTCGAGGATCTCGCCCACGCCCAGCGGGCGGAGCGGGATGACACCGGGCTTGGCCGCGGGTGGGGGGCCGCCCCAGCCCGTGCCCCAGCCGCCGGGAGCGCCGTTGCCTCCGGGCCCGCCGTAGCCTCCGCCGTATCCCCCAGGACCTCCGGGGCCGGCCGGGCCGCCGGGGTGGCCGCCGCCCCAGCCCGGGCCCGGCGGTGGGGGCGGCGGTGCCTGGCCCTGGCCGGGGGCGCTGGTGGGCGCGGACCACTGGGCCGGTGGGGGCTGCTCCTTGGACCACTGCGGGCCGGAGCCCGACGGGTCCGTGCCGGGCTGGTCCGCGGGCTGTGCTGGACCGGGGACGTCCGCAGGTCCGGCGGGACCGGACGCGCCGGGCTCGGGCCCGTCGGGCGGGGCGGATCCGGGCGAGGCCCAGCCCGGAGTGTCGTTCATCGTCGCTCCTTCACGGTGCCCGTCCGCGGGCGCGGCGGCAGGTTGGCAGCCATCGTGCCATGGGGTGGTCGAGCGGTGACCGGCCGCGGTATGGGCTGCACACCTTCAATTGTCCGCCGGATCCGGGGCAGACTGACCGCATGGCTGATCAGCACGCGCAATCCGGCGAGGACGGCCGGCCGACCGAGATACCCGCGATCCGCTGGGACGAGCCCCCCGAGGGCCCTGTGCTGGTTCTTCTCGACCAGACGAGACTGCCGGCCGAGGAGGTCGAGCTGGTGTGCACGGACGCGTCCGCGCTGGTGGACGCGATCCGCTCGCTGGCGGTGCGCGGGGCGCCGCTGCTGGGCATCGCGGGGGCGTACGGCGTCGCGCTCGCCGCCGCGCGGGGCTTCGACGTGGACGAGGCCGCGATGGCTCTTGCGGGCGCCCGGCCCACCGCGGTGAACCTGTCCGTGGGCGTGCGCAGGGCCCAGGCCGCGCACCGGGACGCGGTGGCCAAGGGAGGCGATTCCGCGCAGGCGGCCGGGGCCGCGTTGGCGGCGGCGCGGCGATTGCACCGGGAGGACGCCGAGGCCAGCGCGCGGATGGCCGCGCACGGACTGGCCCTGCTGGACGAGTTGTTGCCCGGCGGTGGGCACCGGATTCTGACCCACTGCAACACCGGGGCACTGGTGTCGGGCGGCGAGGGCACGGCCTTCGCGGTGGCGCTCGCGGCGCACCGGGACGGGCGGCTGAGGAGGCTGTGGGTGGACGAAACGCGTCCGTTGCTGCAAGGTGCTCGCCTGACGGCGTATGAGGCGGCACGCAACGGAATGGCGTACACCTTGCTCACGGACAACGCGGCGGGCTCATTGTTCGCGGCCGGGGAGGTGGACGCGGTACTGATCGGGGCGGACCGGATCGCCGCCGACGGTTCGGTGGCGAACAAGGTGGGGAGCTATCCGCTCGCCGTGCTCGCCCGGTACCACCATGTGCCGTTCATCGTGGTGGCGCCGGTGACGACGGTGGATCCGGACACGCCGGACGGGGCGTCCATCGAGGTGGAACAGCGCCCCAGTTTCGAAGTGACGGAGATCACGTCACCCCAAGTGACGGTGTCGGGAGCGGGAGGCGGGATTCCGGTGGCACCCCTGGGGACCCAGGCGTACAACCCGGCGTTCGATGTGACGCCTCCCGAGCTGGTGACGGCGATCGTCACCGAAGAAGGCGCTGTTTCGCCCGTGACGGCGGGGGCGCTGGCAGAGCTGTGTGACAGGTCACGACAGGTAACGATTTAGTTAATGGGATGATGTCGTTTATGAAGGGACGAGTCCTTGTCGTCGATGACGACACCGCACTGGCCGAGATGCTCGGCATTGTGTTGCGTGGTGAAGGTTTTGAGCCGTCTTTCGTAGCCGACGGCGACAAGGCGCTGGCCGCTTTCCGTGAGAGCAAGCCCGACCTGGTGCTCCTGGACCTGATGCTGCCCGGACGGGACGGTATCGAGGTGTGCCGCCTGATCAGGGCGGAGTCCGGGGTGCCGATCGTGATGCTCACGGCGAAGAGCGACACCGTCGATGTCGTGGTGGGCCTGGAGTCGGGCGCTGACGACTACATCGTGAAGCCGTTCAAGCCGAAGGAGCTGGTCGCCCGGATCCGGGCGCGGCTGCGGAGGTCGGAGGAGCCGGCGCCCGAGCAGCTCGCCATAGGCGATCTGGTCATCGACGTGGCCGGTCACTCCGTGAAGCGGGACGGGCAGTCCATCGCGCTGACGCCGCTGGAGTTCGACCTGCTGGTCGCACTGGCCCGTAAACCGTGGCAGGTGTTCACGCGTGAGGTGCTCCTGGAGCAGGTCTGGGGCTACCGGCACGCGGCCGACACCCGGCTGGTCAACGTGCATGTCCAGCGGCTGCGCTCCAAGGTCGAGAAGGACCCGGAGCGGCCGGAGATCGTGGTGACCGTCCGCGGGGTCGGTTACAAGGCGGGACCGAGCTGACATGTCCAGGGACAGTGCCGCTTCGGCGCCCGGAGGGTCCGGGGCCCGCGCGGGGCGGCCTGTCGGCCGGACGGCGGCGGGCTCCCGGTGGGGACGCCTGTGGGAGGGCGGGCTGCTGCAGGGCGGAGTCCAGGGCAGCCCGGTCCTCCGGCTGTTCATGCGCTGGGTGCGCCGGCCGTTGCTGCCGGTCATGCGGCTGTGGCGGCGCAACATCCAGCTCAAGGTCGTCGTCACCACCCTGCTGATGTCGCTTGGCGTCGTCCTGCTGCTGGGCTTCGTCGTCATCGGCCAGGTGCGCAACGGCCTGTTGGACGCCAAGGTGAAGGCCTCGCAGAGCCAGGCCACGGGCGGCTTCGCCGTGGCCAAGCAGCGGGCCGACGAGGCGGCCAGCGGGACGGCCGACGACGGGTCCGCGACCGGCGGCAACTCCCCGCAGAACGTCATCTCATGGATGAGCGACCTCGTGTCGTCGCTGTCCAGCGGCGGTCAGGGAGCCTTCGACGTGGTGACGCTGCCGGCGGGCGCGGACAGCGGCGCCGGTCGCAGCCCGCGCGGTTCCGGGTACGTCGACCCGTCCGCCAGCATCCCCGAAGCCCTGCGCGCCCGCGTCAACGACAACACGACGGCGGCCCAGAGCTACACCCGGATCATCTACAGCAACGGCAAGGAGTCCCAGCCCGCGCTGGTCGTCGGCAAGCAGGTCAACGACCTGAACAACAACCCGTACCAGCTGTACTACCTCTTCCCGCTCACCCAGGAGGAGAAGTCGCTCAGCCTGGTCAAGGGGACGCTCGCGACGGCCGGGCTCTTCGTCGTCGTCCTTCTCGGGGCCATCGCCTGGCTCGTCGTACGGCAGGTCGTCACGCCGGTGCGGATGGCCGCAGGGATCGCCGAGCGGCTGTCCGCCGGGCGGCTCCAGGAGCGGATGAAGGTCACCGGCGAGGACGACATCGCGCGGCTCGGCGAGGCCTTCAACAAGATGGCGCAGAACCTCCAGCTGAAGATCCAGCAGTTGGAGGACCTCTCGCGGATGCAGCGGCGGTTCGTGTCCGACGTGTCGCACGAACTGCGGACGCCGCTGACGACCGTACGCATGGCGGCCGATGTCATTCATGACGCGCGCGTGGACTTCGATCCGATGACCGCGCGGTCGGCCGAACTGCTGGCCGACCAGCTGGACCGGTTCGAGACGCTGCTCGCGGACCTGCTGGAGATCAGCCGCTTCGACGCCGGCGCGGCGGCTCTGGAGGCCGAGCCGATCGACCTCAGGGAGGTCGTACGGCGGGTGCTCAGCGGCGCCGCGCCGCTTGCCGAGCGCAAGGGCACGCAGATACGGGTCGTCGGCGACCAGCAGCCCGTGGTCGCCGAGGCCGATGCCCGACGGGTGGAGCGGGTGCTGCGCAATCTCGTCGTCAACGCCGTGGAGCACGGCGACGGCAAGGACGTCATAGTCAAGCTCGCCACCGCGGGCGGGGCGGTCGCCATCGCGGTGCGCGACTACGGGGTGGGGCTCAAGCCCGGTGAGGCGACCCGGGTGTTCAGCCGCTTCTGGCGCGCGGACCCGGCACGCGCGCGTACCACCGGTGGCACGGGTCTGGGGCTGTCCATCGCCCTGGAGGACGCGCGGCTGCACGGCGGCTGGCTGCAGGCGTGGGGGGAGCCGGGCGGAGGTTCGCAGTTCCGGCTGACGCTGCCGCGGACCGCGGACGAGCCGCTACGGGGCTCGCCGATACCCCTGGAGCCCAAGGACTCACGCCGTAATCGTGGACTCAATGACGCCGGTCTGCCGAGCGGGGGCGGGGACAAGCGTGCGACGGTCCCGGTGCAGCCGATGGGCGACCAGGCGCCGCCGATGGCCTCGCGGGACCCGATCGCCCCGAGGCCTGCCACCACGGCCACGGCGGACCCCACGGCGCTGCCCGGCAACGGCGCGCGCGTGGTGCCCCGGCCGACCGGTGGCGCTCGACGGCAGGAGGACCGCTCGCCCGCGGATCCGGCTCGGAGCGAGGCCGTGGACAGCACGGACCCGGCCGCCGTACCGGAGGACTCGAACAAGCAAGGGGAGGCATCTCGTGGGCGCTGACCGCGAGGGGGGCGCCCGGCGGAAGCCGGGACGCGCGGTGGCGTACGTCGCGTGTGGTGTCGTAGTGCTGGCGGGGTGTGCCTCGATGCCCGACAGCGGGGATCTCCGGGGTGTCGAGTCGACGCCCCGACAGGACACCCAGGTGCGGGTTTTCGCGATGCCGCCCCGGGAGGACGCGTCGCAGGGGGAGATCGTGCAGGGCTTCCTGGAGGCGCTGACCAGCGACGATCCCAACTACAAGACAGCGCGCCTGTATCTGACCGCCAAGGCCGCGCGGGACTGGCAGCCGGGGCTGTCCACCACGGTGCTCGCCGACGGGCCGAGCACGGACGCCGTTCGTCCCCCGGTCGGTCAGGAGGACAGCGGCACCTTCACGTACACACTGGCCGGCGACCGGGTCGCCACGGTGGACTCGCAGCAGGCCTACGCGCCGGCCGACGGCAAGTACAACAAGGCCGTACATCTGACGAAGGACGCGAAGAGCGGCCAGTGGCGCATCGATGGGCTCCCGCAGGGCGTCGTCATGGGGGAGTCGGACTTCCAGCGCAACTACATGTCGGTCAACAAGTACTACTTCGCGTCGAACACGTCGGCCGCGTCGAACGCGCAGACGATCGCCGTCGCCGACCCCGTGTTCGTACGACGGCGGGTGGACCCCATGACGCAGATGGTGCGGTCGCTCCTCAACGGGCCCACCAGTTGGCTCGGGCCCGTGGTCAGGTCGAGCTTCCCCACCGGGACGGCACTGCGCAAGGGTGTCACCTCGCTGACGCCCGACGACCAGAACAGGCTGACGGTCCCGTTGAACCAGAAGGCCTCGCGGGTGGGGCTGGCCCGGTGCGACGAGATGGCCACGCAGATCCTCTACACGCTCCAGACCATCACGCCCACGGTGGACGAGGTCGAGCTACAGGCCGCCAACGGCGCGCAGTTGTGCGTCTACAACGTCAACAGCGCGGAGTCCCTCGCGGCACACGGTGCCGTGAACCGCCCCGAGTACCTGTACTTCCTCGACGACAAGCACCGCGTGGTGCGGATGCCCGGCGTCAGCCGCGGCACGCACGCCGATCCGGTGCCGGGCGCGCTGGGCGAGGGCGCCACGCAACTGCGGTCGGTGGCGGTGTCGCGGGACGAGGAATCGGGGGCCGGGGTCGGTCTCGACGGGAAGTCGCTCTACGTCGGGTCGATGGTGTCCGGTGCCTCACTCGGGGACCCCGTGCTCACCAGCCAGGGCAAGACGGAGACCGACCGGCTGACGGCGCCCAGCTGGGACGCGCAGGGCGACCTCTGGGTGGCCGACCGGGACCCGAAGAAGCCCCGGCTGCTCATGCTGCAGAAGGGCGCGGGACAGCCGATAGCGGTGGAGACGCTGGGGCTGGACGGCCGGATCGAGTCGGTGCGGGTGGCCGCCGACGGGGTGCGGATCGCGCTCGTCGTGGAGAAGAACGGCAAGCGGTCCCTGCTCATCGGACGGATCCAGCGGAGCGGGACGACGGCGGAGCCGCCGGTGGTCTCGGTCCTTGAACTCCGTTCCGTCACCCCGGACCTGGAGGAGATCACGGCCATGTCGTGGGCCGGGGACAGTCGGCTCGTGGTGGTGGGGCGCGAGCACGAGGGCGTGCTGCAGATGCGGTACGTCCAGGTCGACGGCTCCACACCGGAGGGTCCGGCGCCCGCTGCCCTGACCGGGGTGAAGGAGATCGCCGCGTCCGAGGACGACAAGCTGCCGCTGGTGGCCTACTCGGAGGACGGGATCGTACGGCTGCCCAGCGGGGCGCAGTGGCAGAAGGTGGTCAAGACGGGGTCGGCGCCGGTTTATCCGGGGTGAGGCGCCGGTGACGCGCTGAGGTGATGGACGCGAGAAGCGGCCGTCTTCGGTCGGGCTGGGGCTCGGCGGAGGCGGCCGTTCGTGTGCTCCGGGGTGGCCCTGTACCCGTGTGGGTGAACGCTGTTGACGGTTGCGCCGAGTTGTCCACAGGCCGTTGTCCACAGGGGTGGCCGGTCGGCGGGGGCATTGGCACAGTGGTGGGCATGCGGGGGTGGTGGCGGGACCTCACGGATCTGGTGCTGCCGGCCGAGTGCGGAGGCTGCGGGAGGCCACGCACGGTGCTCTGCCCGGAGTGCCGTGCGGCCCTGAACGGGGCCGTGCCCAGCCGGGTACGGCCGATGCCCGAGCCGGCCGGGCTGCCGGCGACGTATGCGGCGGCTCCGTACGCGGACGAGGTGCGCGCGGTGCTCCTCGCCCACAAGGAACGCGGCGCACTGGCCCTCGCGGGGCCGCTGGGGGCGGCTCTGGCGGACGCGGTGCGGGTGGGGCTTCGGGAGAGCCTTCCCGACGGGTGGAGGTCGGGGGACGGGGCTGTGAGGAGGGACGGTGCGGCGAGCGGGAGTGCGAGGGAGGTGGGCCGGGGCTCGGTGTCGGGGTTCGGGGAGCTGGGGGAGGAGGGTGACGCGGGCGGCGCCGGGCGCGGGAGGGGGCGTA
>NZ_JAENRY010000022.1 GCF_016612545.1 Streptomyces sp. MBT65
GGGGTGGACGGGGCGCGTGGGGCGCGACTTCTGCGCGGGAGGCGCGGGTTCCCTGTGGCCGGGACGCACCCATGTGAATGGCTCAGATGCGTGCGAACGCCTGCTCGATGATGTCGAGCCCCTCGCTCAGCAGGTCCTCCCCGATGACCAGCGGGGGCAGGAAGCGGAGCACGTTGCCGTAGGTGCCACAGGTCAGGACCAGCAGCCCTTCCTGGTGGCAGGCCTTGGCGAGCGCGGCGGTCGCCTCCGGGTTCGGCTCCTTGGTCGTACGGTCCTTGACGAGCTCGATGGCGATCATCGCGCCGCGCCCGCGGACATCGCCGATGATGTCGAACTTCTCCGCCATGGCACCGAGCCGGGCCTTCATGACCCCCTCGATGGCCTTGGCCCTGGCGTTGAGGTCCAGCTCCTTCATGGTCTCGATGGAGCCGAGCGCACCGGCGCAGGCGACCGGGTTGCCGCCGTACGTGCCACCCAGCCCACCGGCGTGCGCGGCGTCCATGATCTCGGCGCGGCCGGTCACGGCGGCGAGCGGCAGCCCGCCCGCGATGCCCTTCGCGGTGGTGATCAGGTCCGGGACGACGCCCTCGTCCTCGCACGCGAACCACTGGCCCGTACGGCAGAACCCGGACTGGATCTCGTCCGCGACGAACACGATCCCGTTGTCGGCGGCGAACTTGCTGAGCGCCGGCAGGAAGCCCTTCGCCGGCTCGATGAAACCGCCCTCGCCGAGGACCGGCTCGATGATGATCGCGGCGACGTTGTCGGCCCCGATCTGCTTGTTGATCATGTCGATGGCCTGTGCGGAGGCCTCGGCACCGGCGTTGTCCGGGCCGGTCGGCCAGCGGTAGCCGTAGGCGACGGGCACGCGGTACACCTCGGGCGCGAACGGCCCGAAGCCGTTCTTGTACGGCATGTTCTTCGAGGTCAGCGCCATGGTGAGGTTGGTCCGGCCGTGGTAGCCGTGGTCGAAGACGACGACGGCCTGCCGCTTGGTGTAGGCCCGCGCGATCTTCACGGCGTTCTCGACGGCCTCGGCGCCGGAGTTGAACAGCGCCGACTTCTTGGCGTGGTCGCCCGGGGTCAGCTCGGCGAGCGCCTCGGCGACCTCGACGTAACCCTCGTACGGCGTGACCATGAAACAGGTGTGGGTGAAGTCGGCGAGCTGCGCGGTGGCACGGCGTACGACGGCCTCGGCGGAGGCGCCGACGCTCGTCACGGCGATGCCTGAACCGAAGTCGATGAACCGGTTCCCGTCGACGTCCTCCAGGATCCCGCCGCCCGCGCGCGCGGTGAACACGGGCAGCACGGAGCCCACACCGGCCGCGACCGCGGCGGTACGGCGGGCCTGCAGCTCCTGCGACTTCGGGCCGGGGATGGCGGTGAGGACGCGGCGCTCCTGCGGAAGTGCGGTCATGAGGGGCTCCTGGGGTGGTGCGGACGCTTTTCTTCTGTCTTCCTTTCTCGCAGGCTAGGGCGGGTGACCGGGGGTGGGCATGCTCCATGTGGGCGGTGTCGGCGACGCGGGTTGTCCGTGATGGACAGTGCCGGGTTCGCGGAGCTTGGCGTGGGCCCGGGCGCGTAAACGGTGAACTCCCCTTCTGGGCGCGTTAGATTGACTCGCTGACGGTGTACGGAACGGCTGGTCAAGGGGCGAGGGCGAGACGATGGACAGCGACGGGACGCGGGACGCGCGGGGTACGCATGCGAATCCTGTGCCGCGTCCGGCGGGGCCGGCGGACGTACCGGCCATGCCGCCTCGGCCGCCGCGCACACCGGGTGCGGCACCCGCGCCCGAACAGCCGCCGCGGTTCGCCCCCGCCGTCGCCGACTGGCTGAACGAGCCCCGGCCGGCCGCCGCGCCCGGCATCTGGCGCTACGGGTATCGCCCGCCCAAGGCCGACCGCGCGGCGACGCGGCTCTCCAAGGTCGCGATCCTGGGTCTGCTGATCCCGCTCGTGGTGGCGCTGATCGTGTGGTCCTTCTGGCGCCATGGAGCTGTCCCGTACCAATGGGCCCTGCTCAAGCTGTTCACCCCGAGCGACTGGTGGTGGGCCGGCACGGTGTCTCCCAAGGGGACCGAGGGCGCGGACGCGATCAGCGTCTACGACGGTGCCTTCTTCGCCCTGCTCGTCTATGCCGTCGTCAAGCTCGGCGGTTGGCTGGAGGTGGCTCGCCATGTCGTCGGCGGTCGTCCCCAGCCCGCTCGCGCCCTGCTGGCGCTCGTCGGTGGCCTCATCGCTCTCAGCTTCGTGTTCCCCTCCGCGTTCCCCGGTGTCGGCTGGGCACCCCTCCCGGTCCAGGACCCGCTGTTCTCCCTTGTCGTCCTGATCGACGGTGGCCCCGATCTCTTCCAGTCGGTGCTCTTCACCGACACGCTGTACGCGCTCATCACGGCCGCGGTCCTGTGGCCCTTCGCCCGCCTCGGCGGCTGGTGGGCGCTCGCGAAGGAACGACTCGTCGCGCGCAGCCGTACGGGAGAGGGCGAGACCCGCCCGGCGCCCGCTGTTCTGGTGCCCGCCCAGTGGCCCGAGCTGCGCGAGGCGGGCCAGAACGAAGCGGCCGAGCTCCTCACCGCCGAAGTGCTCACCGGCCGTATGAACGACGTGGACTGCGCCCGGATCGGGTACGCGTGGCAAACCGCCCGCAGGGAGGCGCAGTTGGCGGTCTTCACCGACACGGTGCTGCGCAAGGGGGCGGCGGCCTGGGTCCACCCGTCCGGCGCCCGGGACCTGCCCGGCCGTGCCGCACCGCACGACCTGCTCGAAGGGCAGGTCCGCATCGGGCAGTGGACGGCCGGGGACCGCACTCCATCGGCCTATCGAGGCGCGGGCACGGCCCTCGGCCCCGACACGCTCGGCACCTCGCTCCTCGTCGTGGGGCCGTCCGGCTCCGGCAAGACCAGGCACGTGGTCGCCCCGGTCGTCGAGTCCCTCGCTCTGCGGGCGCTGACCGGACAGTGTGCCGTCGTGGCGGTCTGCGCGGCCGGTACCCCGCTCGGCCCGGACTCCGCGTTCGACGTCGTGGTGCGGATCGGGGACCCCACCTCCGTCTACGACCTGGATCCCTACGCCGACACCACCGACCCCGACGCGGCCGCCGCGTTCCTCGCCGAGGCACTGGCCGGAGACCTCGACACCGTCGGTGCCCAACGGGCCGCGACCGCACTCGCCCAGCTGCTCGGGCCGTACCGTGCGGTGCACGGCACCTTCCCGCCCCTGCCCGTGCTGCGGGAACTCCTGGACGGCGAACCCTCGGCGCTCGACGCCCTGCGCCAGGCGCTGCCGGCGCCGGAGCACGCGGGCCTGCGCCGCGATCTCGACGCCCGTGCCCGGCAGACCGGAAGCGCCGCCGATCCGGGGCCCGTACTCGCCGACCGGCTCGCGCTGCTGGACCGGCCCGTGTTCGCCGAGTTCTTCGGCACCGGCGACGCGGCCGTCCGGCCGTTCTCGCTGCGCGCCGTCGCGCACCACCCCCTGCGGGTCCGCATCGACGTGCCGGCCCACGGGCACGAGGAGGCCTCCCGGCTCATTACCCGGCTGGTCCTGGCCCAGTTCGACCATGTCGTGCACGACACAGGCCGTCGGCACTTCGCGTGTCTCGTCCTCGACGACGCCACCGGGACGGTGACCACCGAGTCGGTACGGCACATGCAGCGGCTGCGCTCGCAGAACGCGGGCGTGCTGCTCGCCCTGCGCACGCTCGGCGATGTCCCCGAGGCGCTGCACGGACCCCTGCACGGGGCGGTCGGCTGCCGGATGGCCTTCTCGGGAGTCACCACCTGGGACGGCAGCCGCTTCGCGCACGCCTGGGGCACGGAGTGGGTGGAGACCCGGGACGTGGCCCAGCACACCGTCTTCGCGGACCAGCCGATGACCCGCGCCATCCACGCCCTGCGCAAGCTGGTGACGGGCCGGGCGGTGACGACGGAGGCGGTGACCGTACGGCAGGTCGAGCGGGAGCGGTGGTCAGCGTCCCAGCTCGCGCACGAGGTCCCGCCGGGGCACGCGGTGCTGTCGCTCACGACGGTCGAGGGCAAGCACACCCCGCCCTCGCTGGTGGACCTACGCCCCCCAACCCCCTGAACCGGACATACAAGGCCCTGACGACCATACGGTGAGGCAGAATCGGAGTGGGCCGTTCATACGTGACGGCCAAAAGCTCGACCCGATCCCCGGTCTCCTCCCCTCTGATCCCGTCTGAAGGCCCCATGCCCCCCACCCTCGCCTCCCTCGCCCACCACTCCGCGCTCAAGCTCACCGTGCGCGCCGGCGAGGACCGGCTGGACGTGCCTGTCCGCTGGGCGCATGTCAGTGAGCTGGCGGATCCGGTGCCGTACATGGAGGGCGGGGAACTGCTGCTGACCACCGCGTTGAAGCTGGACGCGGAGGACGCGAAGGCCATGCGGCGGTATGTGAAGCGGCTGGTGGGGGCCGGAGTCGTGGGGCTGGGGTTCGCCGTCGGGGTCAACTACGACGAGATTCCGAAGGTGCTCGTCGACACGGCCGGGGAAGAGGGGCTGCCGCTGCTGGAGGTGCCCCGGCGCACCCCCTTCATCGCGATCAGCAAAGCCGTCTCCGCCGCGATCGCCGCCGATCAGTACCGGGCCGTGACCGCCGGGTTCGCCGCTCAGCGCGAGCTCACTCGGCAGGCCCTCAGCGACGGCCCGGAGGGGCTGCTCGCCGCACTCGCCGCCCAGGTCGACGGATGGGCCGCGCTCTACGACGCGTCCGGCGCCCTCGTCGCCACCGCACCGGAGTGGGCGGGCCGCCGTGCCGCCCGCCTCACCGCGGACGTGGAACGGCTGCGGGACCGGCCGGCTCCCGCCTCCTCCGTGGTCGGCGGCCCCGACAACGAGGACCGGGTCGAACTGCACACCCTCGGCACCGGCCGCCGCCCGCGCGCCGCGCTCGCCGTAGGAACGGCATCGGCGCTCGGGACGGCGGAGCGGTACGCCGTGCACTCCGCGATCGCGCTCCTCACCCTCACCACGGAACGCTCCCGCTCCCTCCAGGCCGCCCAGGACCGGATCGGCGCCGCGGTGCTGCGGCTGCTGCTCGCCGGGCACCCGGACCATGCGCGGGCGGTCGCCGGGGAACTGTACGGCGGGCTCCTCGACGCGCCGTTCCGGGTCGTCGTGGGCGAGGGCGCGACAGCGGACAGCGATCACCTGGGAGGGCTCGCCGAGGTCGTCGAGTCGGCGGCGGCACGGTCGGGCGAGGCCGTGCTCGTCGTGGTGGAAGGGCCGCGGCGGCTGGTGGTGCTGGCCGTGGACGGCGGTGCGGCGGTCGAGGCGTGCGGGGAGTACGCGGCGACGCTGGAGGCCGAGCGGGCCGCCTCGGACGTACGCGAACAGGGCGGCGAGGACGACGAGTTGGTGGTCGGGCTCTCCGCGCCGTCCGGCCCCATCGCCGCGGCAGGCGCGTACAAGCAGGCCGAGCAGGCGCTGTCCGTGGCCCGGCGGCGCGGCCGGGTGCTCGTCGAGCACGAGCAACTGGCCGCCGGATCCGTGCTGCCGCTGCTCGCCGACGACGCGGTGCGCGCCTTCGCGGACGGGTTGCTACGGCCGCTGTCCGAGCACGACGCGACCGGGCGGGGCGATCTGGTCGCCTCGTTGCGGGCGTGGCTGTCCCGGCACGGTCAGTGGGACGCGGCGGCGGCCGACCTCGGGGTGCATCGGCACACCCTGCGGTACCGGATGCGGCGGGTCGAGGAGATCCTCGGACGGTCGCTCGACGATCCGGACGTCCGGATGGAGCTGTGGCTGGCGCTGAAGGCGACGGCCGCGGCCGAGTGACGGGACCTGCCGATCTGTAGTGTTCCCGTCCGGTACCACTACGACTCGGCTAAACGCACCGCGCTCTCCCCGCACCTACGGTGGACCGAGAAGCCCCAAGACCACCCCCAACGCGGAAGGGCCGGGACATGACCTCCACCCACGCCTTCTGGCTCGCCGGCCGCCAGGCCACCGGCCAGGACACCTTCGACGTCACCTCGCCGTGGGACGGACGCCTCGTCGGCAAGGTCAGCCTGCCGACCGATGCCCAGGTCGAGGAGGCGGTGGCCGCCGCGTACGCCGTACGGGACGAGTTCGCCGCCACCCCCGCCCACGTCCGCGCCGCCGCCCTCGACCACGTCAGCCGGCGTCTCGCCGAGCGGGTCGAGGAGATCGCGCAGCTCATCTCCGCCGAGAACGGCAAGCCGATCAAGTGGGCGCGCGGTGAAGTCGGCCGGGCCGTGTCCGTGTTCCGGTTCGCCGCGGAGGAAGCCCGGCGGTTCAACGGCGGCGAGGCCCAGCGCCTCGACACCGACGCCGGCGGCCAGGGCCGGCTCGCCCTCACCCGGCGCTTCCCGAAGGGCGTCGTCCTCGGCATCGCGCCCTTCAACTTCCCGCTGAACCTCTGCGCCCACAAGATCGCCCCCGCGATCGCGGCCGGCGCCCCGATCATCCTCAAGCCGGCCCCGGCCACCCCGCTCTCCGGCCTGATCATCGGCGACCTCCTCGCCGAGACCGACCTGCCCGCCGGCGCGTGGAGCATCCTGCCGGTCGCCAACGACCACATGCCCGCCCTCGTCCAGGACGAGCGGCTGCCGGTGATCTCCTTCACCGGTTCGGAGAAGGTCGGCTACGCGATCATGGACTCGGTGCCGCGCAAGCACTGCACCCTGGAGCTGGGCGGCAACGGCGCGGCCGTGGTCCTCGGGGACTACGCCTCCGACGCCGACCTCGACTGGGCCGCGACCCGGATCGCCACCTTCTCCAACTACCAGGGCGGCCAGTCCTGCATCTCCGTGCAGCGGGTCATCGCGGACGCCGCCGTCCACGACCGGCTGCTCCCGCGCATCGTCGCGGCAGTGGAGGCCCAGGTCACCGGTGACCCGAGCGACGACAAGACCGACGTCGGGCCGCTGGTCAGCGAGGCCGCCGCGCAGCGCGTCGAGTCCTGGGTCCAGGAGGCCGTGGCGGCGGGCGCCACCCTCCTCACCGGCGGCAAGCGCGACGGCGCCTCGTACGCGCCGACCGTCCTCACCGACGTACCGGCCGACACGACGATCTCCTGCGAGGAGGTCTTCGGACCGGTGCTCACCGTGACGAAGGTGGACGGCGAGGCCGCCGCCTTCGCCGCCGCCAACGACTCCAAGTACGGCCTCCAGGCAGGGGTGTTCACCCATGACGTGCAGGTCGCCTTCCGCGCCCACCGCGCGCTGGAGGTCGGCGGCGTGATCATCGGCGACGTCCCGTCCTACCGCGCCGACCAGATGCCGTACGGCGGTGCCAAGCAGTCCGGTGTCGGCCGCGAGGGCGTGAAGTTCGCGATGGACGACTACACCTACGAGCGGGTGCTGGTGCTGACGGGGCTCGCGCTCTGACCGTCCTCTCACCCAACAGCTCTAGCTAATGGGATCCATTTTCATATAGCCTCTCCGAAGGGGCCCGGCACCGATGCCTTCCGGTGCCGGGCCCCTTCTCTGTCGCCGGTCCCCCGGACCGGCGTCGGCCTTCCCCGGACCCTCAGCCGGAGAAGCCGACGTGCGCGAGCCGCAGCGCCCCGCGCAGCCTGAGGTGTACGTCGTGCACGCCCTCGGCGACGATCCCGGCGCCGAGCGTGGTGTAGTCGTACGGGCCCGATGTCGGTGCGGGCAGGGCGAGTTCGGCGAGTGCCGGGCCACCGTCCAGAGACAGTTCCACGACCCCCTCGCCCGCCACCTCCACGGTCACCTCCGTGACACCGGCGCCGAAGTCGCAGTGCCGGTAGACCAGTTCGGCCGTGCCGCCGCCCGCCGGGGTCACCGCGTCGCCCGTCACCTTCGTCCGGTCGACGATCTCGCCGCCCGACTGCTCGTCGAAGTCGGCCGCGGCCAGGCCCTGTCGGAGGACCGGGCGGGGCGCGGCGGGCTCACCGGCCAGCGTCACCGTCGTCCGCACGCGGATGTCCTCGCTGGAGGCGCCGACGAGGAGGTCGTAGGGACCCGGTTCGAGGCGCCGGCCACCCCGGGCCACGTCCCAGAACTCGAAGGTGGAGAGGGGGAGTTCGAAGGAGAGGTCCGCCGTCTCGCCCGGGGCGAGGGTCACGCGCCGGTGCGCGGCCAGCTCGCGGCGCGGGCGCGGGACCGACGGGTCGACGGCGCGCGTGTACACCTGCGCGACCTCGTCGGCCGTCACGTCCCCGGTGTTGGCGACCGTGAACTCCACCCGCACCGCCCGGAGTTCGACCCAGGCGCTCAGGTCGCCGTAGGAGAAGGACGCGTACGACAGGCCGTGGCCGAACGGGAACAGGGGCGTGCCCTCGAAGTAGAGGTACGTCTGTCGGCCGCCGATCACGTCGTAGTCGAGGAGGCCGGGCAGGTCGGAGTCGGCCGCGTACCAGGTCTGGGGGAGACGGCCGGCGGGGGAGACGTCGCCCGCGAGGACGCGGGCCAGGGCGGTGCCCGCCGCCTGGCCGCCGTGGGCGGTCCACAGGATCGCCGGGAGGTCGGCGGCGTCGACCGTGTACGGGTACGCGGAGACCAGGGCCAGCACCGTGTTCGGGTTCGCGGCGCGGGCCGCGCGCAGCAAGCGCCGCTGGTGGGCGGGGAGTCGGAGCGTCGTACGGTCCTCGGTCTCGCGGCCGTTGATGTGCGGGTCGTTGCCCGCGACCACGAGCACCACGTCCGCCGCCTCCGCGACCCGGGCCACCGCGTCCTCGCCGCGCTCGACGACCAGCAACTCGAAGACCTCCGCGGCCTCCTCGGAAACCTCCCCGCCGTCCTCGGCAACCTTCACGCCGTCGGCGGCGACAGAGACGTGGCGACCCGTACCGATGTGCAGCAGGAGGTGACCGTTCTCATGGGGTTCCAGGCGGAATGTCTCCTGGACGACCCAGCCGCCGGGCTGGTCGGCGGAGGCACGGACGTAGCCGTCCTCGGCGACCGAGAGATAACGGCCGTCCGGGGCACGGAGGGTGAGGACGCCCTCGCCCCAGTCGACGAGGGCGAGTTCGGTGCCGGTGGGGTCGGTGGTGAGCGGCGGGAGGTCGGTGCGGCCCGCGAGGAGGGCGGGGTCCAACGCGCCTTCGGCGCCGCGTACTTCGTCGGCCACGTCCGCCAACGGGACGTGCAGGAAGGCGCCTTGGGAGGTCTTCAGCCGGACCCGGTCCACGCCCTCCGCGAACTCGACGCGCTCCGCGCCGAACCGCTCGTACAGGCCCTCCAGCGGAGTGGAGCGGTGGATCAACGTGCCGCTGTACCAGTCGAGTTTGCACTCGTCGGCGAGCAGTCCGACCACGGCGAGCCGGGTGTCATGGGCGAGGGGCAGCAGGTCGCCGTCGTTCTTGAGGAGGACGATCGCCTGCTCGGCGGCCTCCTGGGCCAGGGCCCGGTGCGCCGGGGTGTCGAAGTCCTCGATGCCGGCGTACGGGTCATGTGCCGGGTCGAACTCGCCGAGCCGGAACCGCACCGAGAGCTGCCGGCGGACCGCCGAATCGAGATCGACCTCCGTCAACAGGCCCTGGTCCAGGGCACCTTGGACCCGCGCCACGATCGTCGAACCGTCCGTGCCGTGATCGGTGAAACTGTCCACGCCGGCCAGCAGAGAGGCCGCCGTCGCCTCCTCGTGGGTGTCGAAGTAGTGCTCGGAGTCCACCAGGTTGGAGGGCGCGCCCGCGTCCGAGCAGACCAGCAGGTCCTCGTCGGTCCAAGTGCGCAACTGCTCGCGCAGATACGGCGAGACGTGGTTGGGGCGGCCGTTGACCAGGTTGTACGCGGGCATCACCCCGGCCACCGCGCCCGCCTCGACCGTCTCGCGGAACGCGCGCAGGTCGTACTCGTGCAGCACGCGCGGGCGGACGGAGGACGACGAGACGTCGCGGCCCGTCTCGTTGTTGTGCGCGAGCCAGTGCTTGAGGACGGGCGCCGTGCGCCAGTACGTCGGGTGGTCGCCGCGCAGGCCGCGCGTGTACGCGGTGGCGATCGCCGAGGTCAGCCTCGGGTCCTCCGAGTAACCCTCCTCGTTACGGCCCCACAGCGGGTGGCGCAGCAGGTTCACCGTGGGGGACCACACGTTGAGCCCGACGCGGTCGTCGCGGGCCCGCATCGCGCGGACCTCCTTGGACACCGCGTCGCCGACCCGTCGTACGAGTTCCTCGTTCCAGCTCGCGCCCAGGCCCACCGCCTGCGGGAAGACCGTCGCTTGGCCCATCCACGCCACCCCGTGCAGGGCCTCCTGGCCGGTGCGGAACGCGGCGACGCCCAGGCACTCCACGGCGGGCGCGTACTGGTGCAGAAATCCGATCTTCTCGTCGAGGGTGAGCCGTGCCAGCAGATCGTCGATGCGCTTCGCGAACGGCAGGTGCGGATCGCGGAAAGGAGGCGTAGGCGGCGTTTGTGCGGTCACGTGGGGTTCCCCTTGCGATGGAGCGGCGCGGCGCTTTCGAAGCGCTTCGATGCTGATTCGACGAGCGGCAGGTGTCAAGAGACCTTCACCGTTATTTCAAGCAGCACATACGGACAGGTCACCCCGCACACCTCGGAGGAATCTTGGGAGCGACCCTTGTGCACCCTCGGGCGTTCACTTAACCTCGCAGCAACATCGAAGCGCTTCGACTAAGTGCTCTGTTCCACTCAAGACACCGCAGCCGACGGCTCCACCGCCGGGTGTCCTGGTGCGCCATGAAGGGTTGACGCAATGACGCCGAACGCCTCCGCCGCCTCCGCTCCCAGCCGGAGAAGTTTCCTCGCCTCCACGGCGGTCGTCGCCGCAGCGGTGGCGGGAGGGGTACCGCTGCTCTCCGCCTGCGGCGCCTCGGACAGCGGTTCGGGCGGGGGCAGTTCGGAGGGCAAGGGCGTCAAGAAGCTGCTGCCCGCGTTCGTGGCCGGCAACGTGGTGACCCCGGACCTCCCCTCCAAGAACGGCTCCGCGATCGGCTTCTCCAGCAAGCTGGACCTCGCCACGCTGAAGACCTCGGTGCCGAAGAAGCTCGGCAAGGGCGGCAAGGTCTCCATCATGTCGCCGTTCTGGGGCTCCCCGCCGAAGAGCGACAACGCCTACTACAAGGCGATGAACAGCCTCATCGGCGTCGACGTGGCCTGGCAGAACCAGGACGGCAACACCTACGACCAGAAGCTCGGCGCGGTCCTAGCCTCCAGCGACATCCCGGACATCGTGGTCGTCCCCGGCTGGAACATGGGCGGCAAGATACCCAGCGCGATCATCGGCAAGTTCGCCGACCTCGGCCCGTACCTCACCGGCGACAAGGTCAAGGAGTACCCGAACCTCGCGGCGATCCCGTCCGACGCCTGGCAACGCTGCGTCTTCGGCGGCAAGTTGCGCGGACTGCCGATGCCGTCCTCGTACGTGCCCAACATCGTGCCGCTCTACCGCAAGGACATCTTCGACAAGGAGGGGTACCAAGTCCCCACCTCCGCCGACGAGTTCATGGCTCTGGCCAAGGAGATCACCAACGCCAAGGCCAAGCGCTGGGCCTGCCTGGACATGAAGTGGACCGCGTTCAACGCCTGGGGCGTGCTCTCCGGCAGCGAGAAGTCGCTCGGCTGGAACCTCGTCGACGGCAAGCTGATCAACCGCATCGAGACCCAGGAGTACCTCGAGGCGCTGGAGTGGACCCGCAAGCTGTTCGCCGCCGGATACGTGCACCCCGACGCCAAGTTGGGCAAGAGCGCGGCCACCGACCCGGGCCCCAAGTTCGCGGCGGGCGAGTTCCTCATCTACGCCCAGGACATCTCGCAGTGGTGGAGCCGCACCGCCGAACAGGCCACCCAGAACCCGGACTACAAGATCTGGGGCATGGACATCTTCGGCCACGACGGCGGCGCCCCGACCCTGTGGGCCGGCGAACCGGCGGGCATCTTCGCCTTCATCAGCAAGAAGGCCTCCGAGTCCGTGATCCGTGACGCGCTCGCCGTCGCCAACGTCACCGCCGCGCCGTACGGCACCAAGGAGTACATGCTCACCAACTACGGAGTGGAGGGCACCCATTACACCGTCAAGAACGGTGTGCCCACCAAGACCGACCAGGGCAACAACGAGGTCATCAACGCCTACGTGATGGTCGCCAGCCCGGCCGCGACGATCGCCCACCCCGACTTCCCCGACGTCGCCAAGGCGCAGGTCGAGTGGCAGCAGCGGATGGGCGCCTTCACAAAGAAGTCGACGTTCTACGGCCAGCAGATCACCGAACCGAGCCGCTACACCAACCTCTCCAACGACTTCGAGCAGTTGGAGGACGACATCACCCGCGGCCGCAAGAAGATCAGCGACATGCAGCAGGCCGTCTCCGACTGGAAGAGCAAGGGCGGCGACCAACTCCGCGCCTGGTACCAGAAGTTGCTCGACGACAACGGCACCGCGACGAGCTGACCCGGTACCGAGGCAAGGAGAACGGCCGTGTCCCACAGCACGGTGCCTCGGAGCAGGACCGAGGCCGACACGACGGGCAGGACCCCGGTGACGTCCGGCGGCGCCACCGGCTCCCGGCACAACCACCCCGAGGCGAAGGTGAGTTGGCGGCTCAGGTTCAGACGCGACCGCGTCCTGCTCCTGATGACCCTGCCGGCCGTCCTGCTCATCCTGGTCTTCAACTACCTGCCGATCCTCGGCAACATCGTCGCCTTCGAGGATTACGACCCCTACGTCAGCGACAACGGCATCGTCTCGATGCTGCACAGCCCCTGGGTCGGCCTGGAGAACTTCCAGCAGATCTTCGCGGACTCCGCGTTCTGGAGCGCCGTACAGAACACGCTCGTCCTGTTCTTCCTCCAACTCATCCTGTTCTTCCCGATCCCGATCCTGCTCGCGCTGCTCATCAACAGCGTGGTCAGGCCCCGGGTCCGGGCGCTCTCCCAGGCCATCCTCTACCTCCCGCACTTCTTCTCCTGGGTGCTGGTCATCGCCGTCTTCCAGCAACTCCTGGGCGGGGCAGGCCTGTTCTCCCAACTCCTGCGGCAGCACGGCTTCGACGGCCTCGACGTCATGACCGACCCCAACACCTTCAAGTTCCTGATCACCGCGCAGAGCGTGTGGAAGGACGCGGGCTGGGGGATCATCGTCTTCCTCGCCGCGCTGTCCTCCGTCAGCCCCGACCTCTACGAGGCCGCCGCGATGGACGGCGCCGGGCGCTATCGCCGCATGTGGCACGTCACGCTGCCCGCGCTGCGACCGGTGATCGCACTGCTGCTGGTCCTGCGCGTCGGCGATGCGCTCACCGTCGGCTTCGAACAGATCCTGCTCCAACGCGACGCCGTGGGACCGGGAGCGGCCGAGGTCCTCGACACCTTCGTCTGGTGGAACGGCGTCCGCAACCAGGACTTCGGCTACGCGGCCGCCGCCGGACTCGTCAAGGGCGTGATCAGCCTCGGTCTGGTCCTCGCCGCGAACAAAGTGGCCCACCTCATGGGCGAGCAGGGGGTGTACAAGAAATGACCGCCGTCATCGACAAGCCTGTGCGACAGCCCAGCAGGTGGGCCGCGCCGCCCCGTCCCACCTGGGAGGAGGAACCCGGCAAGGTCGGTCTCGCGGGCAAGGGACTCGTCCTCACCCTCGCCTGCTTCGCCATCCTCTTCCCGCTGTGGATCGTCCTCGTCACCAGCCTCTCCTCCCGCAGGACCATCGACCAGGCCGGCGGCCTTGTCATGGTGCCCAAGGGCATCACCTTCATCGCCTACAAGGAACTCCTCAGCGGCGGCCAGGTCACCCGCGCGGCGGTCATCAGCGTCCTCATCACCGTCGTCGGCACGGCCTTCTCCATGGCGGTGTCCGTCCTGTGCGCCTACGGCCTCTCGCGTATCGGGTCGCTCGGGCACCGGTGGATCCTGATGATGATGCTCGCCACGATGTTCTTCAGCGCCGGGCTCATCCCGACATATCTGCTGGTGCAGTCGCTCGGTCTCACCGACAGCTATCTCGCGTTGATCCTGCCCAGTGCGCTCAGCGTCTTCAACATCCTTGTGCTGCGCGGGTTCTTCATGGGGATCTCGCAGGAACTCGTCGACAGCGCGCGGATCGACGGCGCCGGCGAATTCCGGATCCTGTGGCAGATCGTGATGCCGCTGTCCCGAGCGGTGCTGGCCGTCATCACGCTCTTCTACGCCGTGGGGTATTGGAGCGCCTGGTTCAACGCCTCGCTGTATCTGAACGACCAGGACATGATGCCGTTGCAGAACGTCATGATCCAGTTGGTGCAGAAGCAGGAGGCTCCGGTGGGGCTCGGTCAGGCGATCAAGACGGGTGAACTGTCCGGGCTGGCCGTGCAGATGGCTGTCATGGTGATGGCTTTGTTGCCGGTGGCCGTGCTGTCGCCGTTCGTGCAGCGGCATTTCAAGAAGGGGATGCTCACGGGGGCCGTGAAGGGCTGACCTCGTCTGTCGCCTGTGGATGCGTTGTGGCTGGTCGCGCCCACCCGGCGGAGCCGCACATCGACACAGCCCCGCGCCCCTTCAAAGCAAGTCCCCTCACCCCATCTCATACAGCGAGGTATGCGCATGCTTGCGTCCCGACTGAGCCGCCGGGCCGTTCTTGCCGGGACCGCGGCCGCCGCCGCGCTCACCACCGTGCCGGGTGTCACCGCGAAAGCACATGCGGCGGAAACCCCCTCCTACCGCTGGCGCAATGCCGTAATGGGAGGCACTGGATTTGTCACCGGTGTGTTGTTCCACCCTTCCGTCCGCGGTCTCGCCTACGCCCGTACCGACATCGGCGGCGCCTACCGCTGGGACGACCGGACCGCCCGCTGGACCCCCCTCACCGACCAACTCGGCTGGGACGACTGGAACTTGCTCGGCGTGGAGGCCCTCGCCGTCGACCCCGCACATCCGGACCGGTTGTATCTCGCCGTCGGCACGTACGCCCAGTCCTGGGCGAGCAACGGCGCGGTCCTCCGCTCCGAGGACCGGGGCGCCACCTGGACCCGCACCGACCTCACCGTGAAGCTCGGCGGCAACGAGGACGGACGTGGTGCCGGAGAGCGGCTCCTCGTCGATCCGCGTGACAGTGACACCCTGTGGCTCGGCACCCGGCACGACGGCCTGCTCAAGTCGACCGACCGGGGCGCCACTTGGGCAGCCGTCGGCGACTTCCCGGCCGCCCCGAGCGCGAGCGGCCGGGGCGTCACCTTCCTCGTCGCCGTCGGCCGCGCCGTCTACGCCGGGTGGGGCGACGGCGACGGGACCGCGACCGCCGTCAACCTCCACCGCACCACCGACGGCACCACCTGGACGGCCGTCCCCGCGCAGCCCACCGGCACCTCCGCCAAGGTCCCGATCCGCGCCGCGTACGACGCCCGCAGCCGCGAGCTGTATGTGACGTACGCCGACGCACCCGGGCCCAACGGCCAGTCCACCGGCAGTGTGCACAAGTTCGCTCCCGCCAGCGGCCGTTGGACGGACGTCACCCCGGTCCAGCCCGGCGGCAGCGACACCTTCGGTTATGGCGGGGTCGCCGTCGACGCCCGCCGTGCAGGCACCGTCGTCGTGTCCACCAACAACCGCTGGGCGGCCGTCGACACCCTGTACCGGACCACCGACGGCGGCCGTACCTGGACGTCCCTCAAGGACTCCGCCGTCTTCGACGTGTCCGAGACTCCTTTCCTCAAGTGGGGTGCGGACCAGCCGAAGTTCGGCTGGTGGATCCAGGCCGTCGCCGTCGACCCGTACGACTCGAAGCACGTCGTCTACGGCACCGGCGCCACGCTCTACGGCACGCGTGACCTCACCCACTGGGCGCCGCGGATCCGTGGCCTGGAGGAGACGTCCGTGATCCAGCTGATCTCGCCCCCGGTCGGGGAGGCGCACCTGATCAGCGCCTCGCGGGACATCGGGGTGATGTACCACGAGCGGCTCACGGCGTCTCCGTCGCGCGGCATGGCGACGAACCCCGTGTTCGGGTCGGCGACCGGGATCGCGCAGGCCGCGGGCAGGCCGTCGTACGTCGTCCGCACGGGCTGGGGCGACAACGGCAACGGTGCCTGGTCGGGCGACGGCGGCCGGACCTGGGCGCCCTTCGCTGCCCAGCCCTCTCTCGCCCACGACGCACCGGGGCCGATCGCCACCGGCGCCGACGGCAGTACGCTGCTGTGGTCCTTCGTGCACTGGGACGGCACGAAGTACGCAGCCCACCGCTCGGCGGACAACGGCGCGACCTGGTCCGAGGTCTCCTCCTTCCCGAAGGGCGCCACGCCGGTCGCCGACCCGGCCGACCCGACGCTCTTCTACGCGTACGACACCGACACAGGAACGCTATACGCCAGCACTGACAGTGGCCTCTCGTTCACCGCGCGTGCGGGTGGGCTGCCCGCCGGGGACAGTCAGTTCCAGCTCGTGGCGGCGCCCGGCAGGTCCGGCGACCTGTGGTTGAGCGTCAAGTGGAACGGGCTCTACCGGTCCGTCGACGGTGGGGCGAGCTTCAGCAAGGTCGCCAGCTGCTGGGCCTCCTACACCCTCGGCTTCGGCAGACCCGCCCCCGGCGCCGACTACCCGGCGATCTACCAGGTCGGCTCCACCGAGACCGTCACCGCCGTCTACCGCTCCGACGACGAGGCGAAGACCTGGGTGCGCATCAACGACGACCGGCATCAGTGGGGTTGGACCGGACAGTGCATCGTCGGTGACCCGCGCGTGTACGGCCGCGTGTACCTCGCCACCAACGGGCGCGGCATCCAGTACGGGGAGCGCGTCTGATGCCTCAGCTCAGCGACACCACTCGCGGACGCATCCTGTTCGGCGGTGACTACAACCCCGAGCAGTGGCCCGAGGAGACCTGGGCCGAGGACGTCCGGCTGATGCGGGACGCCGGCGTCAACTCCGTCACCCTCGGCGTCTTCTCCTGGGCCAAGCTCGAACCCGAGCCGGGAGCAAGGGAGTTCGGCTGGCTCGACCGGCTGATGGACCTGATGCACGGCAGCGGGATCGGGGTCGTGCTCGCCACCCCCACCTCCTCCCCGCCGCCGTGGCTCGGCCGCCTCCACCCGGATACCCTGCCCCGGGACGCCGACGGCCGGATCGAGTGGTGGGGCGGACGCCAGCACTTCTCGCACTCCAGCGCCGTCTACCGCCACCACGCCGCCGCCATCACCGAGGCCCTGGCCGCCCGTTACGCCGGCCATCCCGCCCTCACGATGTGGCACATCAACAACGAGTACTGCACCTTCGACTACGGCGACGAGGCCGCCGTCGCCTTCCGCCGCTGGCTGCGCGCTCGATACGGCACGCTCGACGCCCTCAACTCGGCCTGGGGCACGGCGTTTTGGAGCCAGGGCTACGACACCTGGGACGGCGTCCTGCCGCCGCGTCACGCCCACTACCTCAACAACCCCACCCACGTGCTCGACTTCCGGCGCTTCACCTCCGACATGCTCCTGGAGTGCTACACCGCCGAACGCGACATCGTCCGCCGGCACACCCCGCACCTCCCGGTCACCACCAACTTCATGCCGCTGTGGGTCGGGCAGGACGCCTGGCGCTGGTCCGAGGAGGAGGACGTCGTCTCGGTCGACCTCTATCCCGATCCGCGCGATCCGCTGGCCGCCCAAAGCGCCGCCCTGATCCAGGACTTGACCCGCTCCCAGGCGCGCGGCCCCTGGATGCTCATGGAGCAGGCGGCCGGACCGGTCAACTGGCGCGGAGTGAACCACCCGAAGCCACGCGGACTCAACCGCCTCTGGTCCCTCCAGGCCGTGGCCCGCGGCGCCGACGCCGTCTGCTACTTCCAGTGGCGCCAATCCCGGCAGGGCGCCGAGAAGTTCCACTCCGGGATGCTCAGCCACGCGGGGGAGCGGGGCCGCACCTTCCAGGAGGTGAAGCAGCTCGGCGCCGAACTCGCCCGCATTGGGAGTGAGGTGACAGGTGGTCACATCGCCGCGGACATTGCGATCCTGCACGACTGGGACGCCTGGTGGGCCGGTGCGCAGGACGGTCGCCTCTCCACCGAGGTCGACCACACCGAGGTCCTCCGTGCCTGGCACCGCGCCCTGTGGGAGTCCCACCTCGCCACCGACTTCGCCCACCCCGGACACGACCTGTCCGCCTACACGTTGGTGATCGTTCCGCAGCTCTACCTCCTCACCGACACCGCGATCGACAACCTCCTCTCCTACGTCCGTGGTGGCGGCACCCTTGTCTGCGGCTTCCTGACCGGCATCGCCGACGAGGACGACCGGGTGCGCCCCGGCGGCATGGACGCCCGCCTCCGCGAACTCTTCGGCATCCGCACCCTGCACGAGTGGTGGCCGCTGGACGCGAGGGAGACCGTCGAGTGCGAGGGCTTCCGCGGCACGCTCTGGTCGGAGGAGATCGAGCCCGAGGACGACACCGTCGACGAGGTGATCCCGTACAAGGGCGGCGAGTTGGACGGCCTCCCCGCCGTCCTGCGCACGGGCCGTTCCTGGTACGTCTCGACGCTCCCGGAGCCGCACGCGCTGCGCGCCCTGCTCGCCCGGGTCGCCGACGGCGCGGGCGTCCGTCCGGTCCTCGACGGGGTTCCGGCGGGCGTCGAGGCCGTACGGCGCGGGGAGTCGCTGTTCCTGCTCAACCACGGGCGCGATCCGGTCACCGTCGAACTCCCGGGCACCCGGCGTGATGTGCTCACCGATGTGACCGTCGAGGGCGAGATCACCCTCGGCCGCTACGGAGTGGCGGTGTTGCGACCATGACCGGCGACACGGTGCTCGGCGGTCCCACGCACGGCACCTGGGAACCCCTCCCCGCGACCCGCTGGGAGGACGCCTACCTCAGCGGCAACGGTCACCACGGCGTCCTCGTGTTCGGCGATCCGAAGGACGACCGCGTCATCGTCACCCATCACACCCTCGTCCGCCCGAACGGCGCCGAACACGCCCGGCCTCCCCATCTGGCCGCCGAACTCCCCGCACTCCAGGACCGGTTGCTCGCCGGTGACCTCACCGCCGCCGAGGAGTTCACCGACGGCCGCCCGCTCCAGTGGGTGCAGCCCTTCCACCCGGCCTTCCAGCTACGGCTGCGCAGGCCGGCCGGCGAGGCGGGGAGCGACTACCACCGGTCCGTCGACTTCACCACCGGCGAGGTCACCGCCCGCTGCGACGACTGGCGCAGCTGTGTCTTCGTCTCCCGCGCCGACGACGTGATCGTCCAGCACGTCATGGCCCCCGACCTCACCCTCGACCTCGCCCAGGACCATCAACTCCCGGGCGCACCAACCGGGTTGGGTGTCGGTCACGGCACACTCCTCACCCCCGACGGCGCCGTCCTCACCCTCCGCGTCCGCTATCCCGACAGCGATCGCGCGTACACCGGGGTCACCTTGGCCGTGGTCACCGGCGGCACAACACGGCTCACCTCGCCGGGAGTTCGCATCGCCGGGGCCACCGACGTCCTTCTCCTCACCCGGGTCCGACGCCACACGGGCGAGTTGGACGTCGTGGCGGAGACCAGCGCCCTTCGGGAGCTGCTCGCCGACCGGCAGCCCTACGACACCCTCCTCGACCGGCACCTCGCCCTCCACCGCACGGCCTACACCCGCGTCGCCCTCGATCTGCGCGCAGGCAAAGCCGACGAGGCCGACAACGCCGACGAACGGGCCCTCCCCGGCACCGAGTTGCTGAAGCGCACCCGCAGCCCCGCCCTCCTGGAACGGCTCTTCGCCGCCGGCCGCTATCACCTGCTCTCCGCCAGCGGCCTGCTCCCGCCCCGTCTCACCGGACTGTGGACCGGCGACTGGGACACGGCCTGGTCCGGGGCGTTCACCAACGACGCGAACCTCAACCTCCAGACCGCGTCCGCGGCGAGCGCCGCCCTCCCCGAAGTCACCGACGCCCTCGCTTCTCTGATCCACCGTCAACTCGACGACTGGCGGGAGAACGCCCGTGCCGTCTTCGGTGCCCGGGGTGTCGTCGCGCCCGCGCACACGGACGGCGAGTCGGGGCTGTCGTACCACTTCAGTCGTGAGTACCCGCTGCACCTGTGGACCGCCGGGGCCGACTGGCTGCTCAAGCCGCTCGTCGACCACGACGAGACGCGCGGCGAGCGCGACCCGCGCACCGCCGCCGCCCTCGCCGAAGTCGCCCTGTTCTACGAGGACTTCCTGACCCGTGCGGACCCGGACGGTCACCTGGTCGTCGTCCCCTCCTACTCGCCCGAGAACCGCCCCGCGAACGCCAGTTGGGGCGCGATCGACGCGGCCATGGACCTCTCCGCCGCCCGCCACGCACTCCGCACCGCCGCCGACTACCACCCGGGCCCCGACGCCGACCGCTGGCGCGCGCTCGCCGACCGGCTGCCGCCGCACCGCGTCAACTCCCAGGGCGCACTGGCCGAATGGGCCCGACCGGGCCTCGACGACAGCTACGACCACCGGCACCTCAGCCACCTCTACGGCGTCTGGCCGCTCGACGAGATCACCCCCTACGACACCCCGGACCTCGCGGCGGCCGCCCACCGCGCTCTCCGACTCCGGGGCGCCGAGAACGACTCCGCGCACGGCCACCTCCACCACGCGCTCGTCGCCGCCCGGCTCCGCGACGGCGAACGGGTCGCGCACGCCCTCGGTCAGGTCCTCGACGGCGACTTCTTCCACGCCTCGCTCATGAGCGCGCACTACCCGAACCGCGACGTCTACAACGCGGACGCCGCACACACACTGCCCGGCGTGCTGATCGAGGCGCTCGTGCAGTCCACCCCGGACCGGCTGGTCCTGCTGCCCGCGCTGCCGGCGGCGTATCCGCACGGTCGACTCACCGGCGTACGCACGAGGTTCGGGGCGGAGGTCGACCTGAGCTGGGCGCCCCACTCCGCCACAGCGCTGATCCGGCCGTCCCGAACCCACCGCGTCGAACTCCGGACTTCCTCCGGCACGGAGCCGCTCCACCTCGTCGCCGGAGAAGACCGCGTCCTCACCCTGGGGGCGCGGTAGCCACTCGCACATCCCCCCACCCATGGAAGGGACACCATGGCAACACGCACCCGCAGGCTCACCATGGCGCTGCTCGCCCCCGCACTCGCGCTCGGCGCCACCGTAGGACTCGCCTCGGCCCCCGCCTCCGCCGCCGTCTGGAGCTCCTGCGACCAGTGGGGCACCACGACCCTGAACGGCTACACGCTCTACAACAACATCTGGGGCTCCGGCGCCGGCAGCCAGTGCATCTGGGCCAACTCCGGTACCAACTGGGGCGTCAACGCCAACCACCCCAACACCGGCGGCATCAAGTCCTACCCCAACGCCAAGAAGGTGATCAACAAGTCGATCACCGCGCTCGGTTCGCTCAAGAGCAGCTACAACGTCACGGTGCCGTCGTCCGGTTCGTACAACACGTCGTACGACATCTGGGACACCAACTACGACTACGAGATCATGCTCTGGGTCAACAAGACCGGAGCCGTCGGTGCCCTCGGCACCTCGCAGGGCACCCTCACGCTGGGCGGTTCGACCTGGACCGTCTACAAGGGCAACAACGGCAGCAACGACGTGTTCTCGTTCCTGCGCACCTCCAACTCGACCTCCGGCACGGTCGACATCCTGCCCATCCTCAAGTGGATCAAGGACACCAAGGGCTGGTTCGGCAACGTGACCATCGGGGATCTGCAGTTCGGCTTCGAGATCACGTCCTCGTCCGGCGGGCTCGACTTCACCACCAACAGCGAGAGCGTCACCAGTAGTTGACCCACCCCGGCACTGTGCTCAGCCGCTCAGCCGCCCGGTCCCCGCACTCCGCGAGGGCCGGGCGGCGCCGCGACCAGGCCGGCGACCCAGCAGCCGAGGGCGGTCAGCACGAGGCCGAACACGGCCGGGTTGACGTAGCCGGGAACCGTGCCGGAGACGAAGCTGCCGCCGTCCTTCGTCTTGCAGACGAACCGCAGCGGGACGAAGTCCACCGAGTAGTCGGTGACACTCAACACCCGTTGGTCGTACTGCCGGTTGGCCGTGCGGCAGGGCCGCGGGGGAGCGGAGTCGGTGCCGCCGTCCCCCGCCTCCAGCAGGGCGCCCATGACGTTGAGCAGGCCCCAGAGGTACAGGGCGAAAGCGACCAGGCCCGCCGCGCCGGCGAGCTTGCGTAAGACCATCGGAGGAGTCCAGCAGAACAAGATCGGTACGGCTGTGACGGAGCCCACAGTTCCGCACAACGGAAGCGTCACGGCTGGGGCGCCCACCCCCCGAACCGGGCGCCCCCGTCCCTACTCCGCCACCGGCAACGTCGCCCCGTCCCGCAGGAACAGCGGAATCCGGTCCAGCGGGGCGTCGACCGTGACCGCCGTACCGCCCTCGTACGTCGTGCCCGTCCACGCGTCCGTCCACCACACGCCCGCCGGGAGATAGGCCGTACGGACCGTGGCGCCCGCCGCCAGTACCGGCGCTACCAGCAGGTCGGGGCCGAAGAGATACGCGTCGTCCACCGACCAGGCCGCCGGGTCCTCGGGGAACTCCAGGAACAGCGGCCGCATCACCGGCAGCCCCTCCTCGTGCGCGGCGCGCATCACGTCGAGGATGTACGGCTTGAGGCGCTCGCGCAGCCGCAGGTACTTCTCCAGGATCGGCAGGGCCCGATCGCCGTACGACCAGACCTCGTTGGGGCCGCCGGTCATGTCGGGGCCCAGCGGCATGCCCGGATCGCGGAAGCCGTGCAAACGCATCAACGGTGAAAGCGCGCCGAATTGAAACCAGCGGACCATGACCTCCTGGTACGCCGGGTCGTCCGGGTCGCCGCCGTGGAAGCCGCCGATGTCCGTGTTCCACCAAGGGATGCCGGACAGCGCGGTGTTGAGACCCGCCGCTATCTGGCGGCGCAGGGTCGGGAAGTCGGTGCCGATGTCGCCCGACCAGAGCGCGGCGCCGTGGCGCTGACTGCCCGCCCACGCCGAGCGGTTGAGGGTGATGACCTCAGACTCCCCTTCGGCCAGCAGCCCTTCGTGGAAGGTACGGGAGTTCTCGGCCGGGTAGAGGTTGCCGACCTCCAGGCCCGGGCCCGCCCAGTAGCGCAGGTTCTCCGGGAAGCCCGGCTTCAGCTCCGGCTCGCAGGCGTCCAGCCAGAAGGCCGTGATGCCGTACGGCACAAGGTAGTTGTCGCGGATCTTCGACCACAGGAACGCGCGGGCCTCGGGGTTCGTGGCGTCGTAGAAGGCGACCTGGACGGTCGAGGCGACCCCCTTGTCCGGCCAGTCGGCGTGGGCCATCGGGCCGTACTGGGTGCCGATGAGGTAGCCGCGCTGTTCCAGCACCGAGTGGTTCTCGCTGAGCGGGGACACCGACGGCCAGACGCTCACCACCAACTTCACGCCCATGTCGGCGAGTTCGGCGACCATCGCCGCCGGGTCGGGCCACTCGGCCGGGTCGAACTTCCAGTCGCCCAGATGCGTCCAGTGGAAGAAGTCGCAGACGATCGCCGACAGGGGCAGACCCCGGCGCTTGTACTCCCGTGCCACGGCGAGGAGTTCGGCCTGGGTGCGGTAGCGCAGCTTGCACTGCCAGAAGCCCGCCGCCCACGCCGGCAGCATCGGCGTACGGCCCGTCACCGCGCTGTAGCGGCGCTGGCCGTCGGCCGGGTCGCCCGCGGTGATCCAGTAGTCGAGCTGCCGGGCCGAATCGGCCACCCAGCGCGTGCCGTTGCCGGCCAGCTCCACGCGGCCGATCGCCGGGTTGTTCCACAGCAGGGTGTAGCCGCGGCTGGAGACGAGCACCGGGATGCCGACCTCGGCATTGCGCTGAACCAGGTCGAGGACCAGCCCCTTCTGGTCCAACTTCCCGTGCTGGTGCTGCCCGAGGCCGTACAGCTTCTCGTCCTCGTACGCGGCGAAGCGCTGCTCCAGGCGGTGGTGGCCGTTGCCGACCGCCGTGTAGAGGCGCGAGCCGGGCCACCAGAAGTGGGCGCGGGCTTCGGCGAGGAGCTCGGCGGAGTCCTCCGTGCGCAGGAAGCGGATCAGACCCTCGGCGTCGACGTGGACGGTCAACGCGCCCACGGTCAGGGTCCCTTGACCGTCCTCGATCTTGACCGTCGCCTCGGTGGGCGGTGCCTCGTCCAGGAGTGCGCCGGGCAGCCCGTCGAGCAGCGGACCGCCGAGCCGGGCCCTGACCCGGACCGCGTCGGGCCCCCACGGCTCGATCCGCAAAGTCTCCTGTCGCCCGCTCCACTCCAGGGCGCCGTCCCGCTCGCGGAACGTTCCGACGGTGGGGGAGGACTGCGCGAGACTGACCTCGGACTGGATTACGGCAGGCTGATTCACGAGGAGCGCTCCTGGAGGACATCAGAAGGGGGTAACCGCACAAACACGGGGAGCGTGGCTGGTCAAGAAGCCGACGGCGCCGGTCCCGTACTCGCCCGCACCGTCAACTCCGGTGCGATCAGCACGACTTCGTCACTGCCGCGGCCGTCCAGCTTGGCCACCAGGTGCTCCACGGCGTAACGGCCCATCTCCTGCGCGGGGATGGCGACGGACGTCAGCCGCACCGAGGCCTGGGTGGCGACCTGGTCGGGGCAGACGGCGACCACCGACACGTCCTCCGGCACGGCCCGGCCCTGCTGGCGCAGCAGCGCGAGCAGCGGCTCGACCGCCGACTCGTTCTGCACGACGAAGCCCGTGGTGCCGGGGCGCTCGTCGAAGATCCGGGCCAGGGTCGTCGTCATCGCGTCGTACCCGCCCTCGCACGGACGGTGCAGCACCCGCAGGCCCAACTCCCGTGCGCGGGACCGGAGTCCGTCGAGGGTGCGCTCGGCGAAACCGGTGTGCCGTTCGTAGACCGCGGGTGCCTCGCCGATGACAGCGATGTCGTGGTGACCGAGCTTGGCGAGGTGCTCGACGCACAGCGCGCCGGTCGCCCCGAAGTCCAGGTCGACGCAGGTCAGTCCGGTGGTGTCGGCGGGGAGGCCGATGAGGACGGAGGGCTGGTCGGTGCCGCGCAGCAACGGCAGCCGCTCGTCGGCGAGTTCGACGTCCATCAGGATCATCGCGTCGGCGAGCCCGCTGCCGGTGACCCGGCGCACCGCGTCCGGACCCTCCTCGCCGGTGAGCAGCAGCACGTCGTAGCCGTGCAGCCGGGCGGTGGTCGCCACGGCGATGGCGATCTCCATCATCACCGGGACGTACATGTCCGTGCGCAGCGGCACCATCAGCGCGATGATGTTCGACCGGCTGCTGGCCAGGGCGCGGGCGCCCGCGTTCGGGTGGTAGCCCAGCTCGCGGATGCTCTGCTCGACCCGCTGCCGGGTGGCTCCGGAGATGGACCGCTTGCCGCTGAGGACATAGCTCACCGTGCTCGCCGAGACTCCGGCGTGCTGGGCGACCTCGGCGAGGGTGACCATCCAGCTCTCCAAGCTTTGTGAAGCGCTTCGACAGTGCGCATTGCTGACAAGGGCGAGTGAGGGTGGTTCGACATTAGCTTCAGGCGGTGTGGGTGTCCATAGGTTGTCGAAGCGCTTCGACACTTTCTCGATGCGGTCGGTCCGGTGAGCTTCTTCGCGAGGGCGGAGGCAACCTCCGGGCGGGTCGGCGGCCACTGGGAGGTCGTAGACGAACCGTCCCCCGGAAGGACCCCCGATGCAACACCGCAGACCCCGTCTCTCGAAGAAGGCGAAGGTGCTGGCCGCGGGCGCGGTCGCGCTCGCGGCCCTCGCCGGTGTCACCGTCGCCCAGGCGGGTGAGTCGAGCAAGAAGTGCGGGGCCTTCGACACCGTCACGCTCGGCAAGTACTACGTGAACAACAACCTCTGGGGCCAGGACAAGGCCACCGGCAGCCAGTGCGTCTGGGACAACTCCCAGTCGGGGTCCACCATTTCGTGGGGTACGTCCTTCAGCTGGGCCAACAGCGGCAAGGGCACGGACGCGGACGTGAAGTCGTACGCCAGCACCGTCCTCGGCTGGCACTGGGGCTGGAAGGTCGACAAGGCGACCACCGGACTGCCGATCCGCGTCGGCGACCGCAAGCCGGTGAAGACGAGCTGGGACTTCTCGCTCAGCTCCAACCCCGGCACGCTCGACGTCGCGTACGACCTGTGGCTGCACTCCAAGAACACCGCCGACTGGGCCGACCAGCCCACCGACGAGATCATGATCTGGCTCGACCGGCAGGGCGGCGCGGGCCCGCTCGGCACCAAGTACGGCAGCGTCAGCCTCGACGGCGCCATGTGGGACATCTACCGGGGCAACATCGGCTGGAACGTGTACTCCTTCGTCCGCCGCACCAACACCACCAAGGCGAGCCTGAACATCGACGACTTCACCCAGGCGTTGGTCCGCCGCAAGCTGCTGAGCAACGACAAGTACCTCTCCGGTATCGAGTCCGGCACCGAGGTCTTCAAGGGCTCGGGGCGCCTTGACACCAAGGCGTACTCCGTCGACATCGGCTGAACGGACGCGCGAAGGGTGGCCGCTTCGCGGCGGATCGGGTACATACGAACGGGTAGCACCCATCGGTAACCACACGGCACCGACGGCCCGATTCGCGGCGAGGTGAGCCTCATGTCCGCTCCATCCAGCAAACCCACCGTCACCGAGCGAGAGGCCCGGCAGGTGGCGGAGGCGGCCCGGGAACAGGACTGGCGCAAGCCCAGCTTCGCCAAGGAACTGTTCCTCGGCCGGCTCCGCCTCGATCTGATCCACCCCCATCCCCTCCCGGCCGAGGAGGACGCCCGGCGCGGCGAGGAGTTCCTCGCGAAGCTGCGCGTCTTCTGCGAGACGGAGATCGACGCCGCCCGCATCGAACGCGAGGCCCGCATCCCCGACGAGGTCATCGCCGGCCTCAAGGAGCTCGGCGCCCTCGGCATGAAGATCGACACCAAGTACGGCGGCCTCGGCCTCACCCAGGTGTACTACAACAAGGCGCTGGCCCTGGCGGGCTCGGCCTGCCCGGCGGTCGGTGTGCTGCTCTCGGCGCATCAGTCGATCGGCGTACCGCAGCCGCTGAAACTGTTCGGCACCGACGAGCAGAAGGCGGAGTTCCTGCCCCGCTGCGCCCGCACCGACATCAGCGCCTTCCTGCTCACCGAACCGGACGTCGGCTCCGACCCGGCACGCCTGGCGACCAGCGCGGTGCGGGACGGGGACGCGTACGTCCTCGACGGCGTGAAGCTGTGGACCACCAACGGCGTGGTCGCCGATCTGCTGGTCGTGATGGCCCGGGTACCGAAGACCGAGGACAGCAGGGGCGGCATCACGGCGTTCGTCGTGGAGGCCGACTCGCCCGGCATCACCGTCGAGAACCGCAACGCCTTCATGGGCCTGCGCGGCATCGAGAACGGCGTCACCCGCTTCCACCAGGTCCGGGTCCCGGCCGCCAACCGCATCGGCCCCGAGGGCGCGGGCCTCAAGATCGCCCTCACCACCCTCAACACGGGCCGCCTCTCCCTCCCCGCGTCCTGCGTGGCCGCAGGCAAGTGGTGTCTGAAGATCGCCCGTGAGTGGTCGGCGGCCCGTGAGCAGTGGGGCAGGCCGATCGCCGAGCACGAGGCCGTGGGCAAGAAGATCTCGTTCATCGCGGCGACGACCTTCGCCCTGGAGGCCGTACTCGACCTGTCCAGCCAGATGGCCGACGAGGACCGCAACGACATCCGTATCGAGGGCGCGTTGGCCAAGCTCTTCGCCTCCGAGACGGGCTGGCTGATGGCCGACGAGCTGGTCCAGATCCGCGGCGGCCGCGGCTTCGAGACGGCGGAATCGCTCGCGGCGCGCGGCGAGCGGGCGGTCCCCGCCGAACAGGTTCTGCGCGATCTCCGGATCAACCGCATCTTCGAGGGCTCGACGGAGATCATGCATCTCCTCATCGCCCGCGAGGCCGTCGACGCCCACCTCAAGGTCGCCGGTGACCTCATCGACCCGGACAAGTCCCTCTCCGACAAGGCGAAGGCGGGCGCCAACGCGGGTGTCTTCTACGCCAAGTGGCTCCCGAAGCTGGTCGCGGGCAGCGGCCAACTCCCGGGCACCTACGGCGAGTTCCGCCACGGCATCGACCTCTCCAAGCACCTTCGCTACGTCGAGCGCAACGCCCGCAAGCTCGCCCGCTCGACCTTCTACGCGATGTCCCGCTGGCAGGGCCGGATGGAGACCAAGCAGGGTTTCCTGGGCCGGATCGTCGACATCGGCGCGGAGCTCTTCGCGATGAGCGCGGTCTGCGTGCGGGCCGAACTCCTGCGCACCCAGGGCGATCACGGCCGCGAGGCCTACCAACTCGCCGACGCCTTCTGCCAACAGTCCCGCATCCGCGTCGAGGAACTCTTCGGCCGGCTGTGGACCAACACCGACGACCTCGACCGCAAGGTGGTCAAGGGCGTCATGGGCGGCGCGTACACCTGGCTGGAGGAGGGCATCGTCGACCCGTCGGGCGAGGGCCCGTGGATCGCCGATGCCTCCCCCGGTCCGAGCAAGCTGGACAACGTGCACCGAACCGTCGACTAGCCCCGGATCAGCAGTACTTGTCGCTCGGATCCCGTGTCGTCCACGAACAGGTGTCGACCTTGCTGCCGGTCGCTCTGGTCAGCGTCGCCGTGTCGCTGGTGTTGTTCCAGACGTACGCGGCACGGCCCTGGTACGTGTTCGACGCGGTGTCCGAGCCCTTGCCGGTGTGCACCTTGATGTACTTGCCGGCGCCGATCTTGATGTTCTTGAAGACGTACCGGTGGTTCGAGACGTCCTTGAGGACCCACCCCTTGAGCGAGATCGCCGACCGGCTGGTGTTCTTGATCTGCACCCACTCGCCGTTCAGGCTCGTGTTGGAGCGGTTGTCCGAGCCCGGGCTGTCGAACCAGACGTGGTAGATCGTGACCCCGCCGGCGGCCTCGGCCGGAGTGCTCAGCAGTGTGCCGGTGAGTATCGCGGCGCCCGCGAGCGCGGGCAGGGCAGCGCGTATCCGCATGGAGAATCCCCCCAGGATGTCGTCCACTCGTCGGTCGTCCACCGACGTAGGACAGAAGTGTTATCACAAGACCTTCACGCCTCATTCACAAAGGGGGATTTCCCTTCAATCACCGACGAGAGCCGATATGCCACCCGCCCGAGGGAACCGCTGTCCACGCGGGCACCCGTTGCGGCAACAATGGAGGGATGAGCGACAGCCCAGCACCCCTCGCCGACCCACATCTCGTCTACGACCCCGTCGTGGGCGACGGTCCCAAGGCCCTGGTGATCCTCGGGTCCACCGGGTCCATCGGCACCCAGGCCATCGACCTGGTACTGCGCAACCCGGACCGTTTCCGGGTCACCGCGCTCTCCGCGAACGGCGGCCGGGTCGGGCTCCTCGCCGAGCAGGCGTACCAGCTGAGGGTGCGGACGGTCGCGGTCGCCCGCGAGGACGTCGTACCGGCACTGCGCGAAGCGCTCGCGGCGCAGTACGGCACCGGAGAGCCGCTCCCCGAGATCCTGGCCGGTCCCGACGCGGCCACCCAGGTCGCCGCCTCCGACTGCCACACCGTGCTGAACGGCATCACCGGATCCATCGGCCTCGCGCCCACCCTCGCCGCCCTGGAGGCGGGTCGCGTCCTCGCGCTCGCCAACAAGGAGTCGCTCATCGTCGGCGGCCCGCTGGTGAAGGCGCTCGCCAAGCCCGGCCAGATCATCCCGGTGGACTCCGAGCACGCGGCGCTCTTCCAGGCCCTCGCGGCCGGTACCCGCGCCGATGTCCGCAAGCTGGTCGTCACCGCGTCCGGCGGCCCCTTCCGCGGCCGTAGCAAAGCGGACCTGGCGCGAGTGACCGTCGAAGAGGCCCTCGCGCACCCCACCTGGGCCATGGGCCCGGTGATCACGATCAACTCCGCGACCCTGGTGAACAAGGGTCTGGAAGTGATCGAGGCGCATCTGCTGTACGACATTCCCTTCGATCGCATTGAGGTGGTCGTGCACCCGCAGTCGTATGTCCACTCGATGGTGGAATTCACGGACGGTTCGACACTCGCCCAGGCGACGCCCCCCGACATGCGCGGGCCGATCGCCATCGGGCTCGGCTGGCCCGAGCGGGTGCCCGACGCGGCGCCCGCGTTCGACTGGAGCAAGGCGTCGACGTGGGAGTTCTTCCCGCTCGACACCGACGCGTTTCCGTCGGTCGGCCTCGCCCGGCATGTGGGACAGCTCGCGGGCACGGCTCCGGCGGTGTTCAATGCGGCGAACGAGGAGTGCGTGGAGGCGTTCCGCGCGGGCGCGCTGCCGTTCAACGGAATCATGGAGACGGTGACACAGGTGGTCGAGGAACACGGGACACCGGCCACGGGAACTTCCCTGACCGTGCCGGACGTCCTCGAGGCGGAGACCTGGGCACGCGCCCGGGCCCGTGAACTGACAGCGCAGACGACCACGGCGAACGCGGAGGCGCGTGCATGACAGCCCTGATGATGATCCTCGGCATAGTCGTCTTCGCGGTCGGCCTGCTGGTCTCGATCGCCTGGCACGAGCTGGGGCATCTGTCCACGGCCAAGCTCTTCGGCATCCGGGTGCCCCAGTACATGGTCGGCTTCGGCCCGACCATCTGGTCCCGGAAGAAGGGCGACACCGAGTACGGGTTCAAGGCCATCCCGTTCGGCGGCTACATCCGCATGATCGGTATGTTCCCGCCCGGCGACGACGGGCGGATCACCGCGCGCTCCACCTCGCCCTGGCGCAGCATGATCGAGGACGCCCGCTCGGCGGCCTTCGAAGAGCTGGAGCCCGGCGACGAGACCCGCCTCTTCTACACCCGCAAGCCCTGGAAGCGGGTCATCGTGATGTTCGCGGGCCCCTTCATGAACCTCATCCTCGCGGTGGCGCTCTTCCTCACCGTCCTGATGGGCTTCGGCATCTCGCAGCAGACCAACACGGTCAGCTCGGTCTCCCAGTGCGTGATCGCACAGAGCCAGAACCGCGACACGTGCAGGGCGAGCGACCCCGCCTCCCCGGCCGCCGCGGCGGGCCTCAAGGCGGGTGACAAGATCCTCAGCTTCAACGGCGTCAAGACGACCGACTGGAACAAACTCTCCGACCTGATCCGCGCGGCCCCCGGCAAGACGGTCCCGATCGTCGTCGAGCGCAAGGGCCAGGACGTCACCCTGCACGCGAAGATCGCGTCCAACCAGGTCGCCAAGAAGGACTCCGGCGGCCAGATCGTCCAGGGCCAGTACGTCACCGCCGGCTTCCTCGGCTTCAGCGCGGCCACCGGCATCGTCCGCCAGGACTTCGGCGACTCGCTGACCTGGATGGGAGACCGCATGGGCGAGGCCGTCGACTCCATCGCGGCCCTCCCCGGCAAGATCCCGGCCCTGTGGAACGCGGCCTTCGACGGCGCCCCCCGCCAGGCCGACTCCCCGATGGGTGTGGTCGGCGCGGCCCGCGTGGGCGGCGAGATCTTCACGCTCGACATCCCGCCCACCCAGCAGTTGGCCATGGCCCTGATGCTGGTGGCGGGCTTCAACCTCTCCCTCTTCCTGTTCAACATGCTCCCGCTGCTCCCGCTCGACGGCGGGCATGTCGCGGGCGCGCTGTGGGAGGCGCTGCGGCGGAACCTGGCGAAGGTGCTCAAGCGCCCGGACCCGGGCCCGTTCGACGTGGCGAAGCTGATGCCGGTCGCGTATGTGGTGGCGGGGATCTTCGTCTGCTTCACGATCCTGGTCCTGATCGCGGATGTCGTGAACCCGGTCAAGATCACATAGGCAGTGGATGTGGGTGTTCATCCGCTGTCGCGGTGACCTCGGGGCGCGCTGCCCGCTCGCGTGAAGTACGCGAGTGGGCAGCGCGTCTTTGTCCTGCCGGTGACGACGTGCCTTTGTCCCGCTGGTGGCGATTGGTGGCCTTGGGTAAGCGCTTCACCCTGCTGGTGACGGTCTTTGCGCTTTGGTCGGCTCTTCCGTCATCTATTGGGAAAGTTTCGGGTGCCCTCGTCGCCCAGGCCGCGTCTCGTCGTACCCGGCCGCGCCGAAACGGAAGTGCTCCATGAGGGGCAATTCACTGCACTTGGTGCGGTGGTCGAGAAGGGGAATCACCCAATCCTTGGCCTCGACTTGGGATTGGCTTGGGATCTCGTTCTGCCTCCATGGTCGCGATGTAAGCCCTCTGTGAAGATCGGTTCGTTTTTCCGCGCCTCCAGTCGCGGGGGTGCCAAAACGACGGAGGGGGATTCCGATCGTGCGTCACAGAACCCTGCCCCAGGGCAGATCGAGACCGAGCCGGCGAGACCGGGCCAGGCGGCTGCGGCAGATAGCCGTCGGCATCGTGATGGTGATGGCTCTAGAGACGGCACTGGTGGCCGAGGACAGCGGGCTGGCGTTCGCCGCCCCCGCGACGAGCACCGTTTCCGCGTCCACAAAGGCCGATTCCACGAGCGCGGAGGGTCCGGCGGAGGCGCAGGACGAGGCGTCGGCGGTGTTGATGGCCCGTCTTCAGGGCCGGAAGATCGAGGTGTTGTCGGCGCGGGCCGCCGACTCGACGACGTACGCGCTGCCCAGTGGGGAGCTGGAGACAGCCGCGTACGCCGGACCGATCCGGACCAAGGCCGACGGCACGTGGAAGAACATCGACACCGCGCTGTCCGACACCGGCGCCGACCTCACCCCGGCCGCCGCGGCGGCCGACATCGCCGTGTCGGACGGCGGGGACAAGCAGTTGGCGTCGGTGGCCAAGGGCAAGGAGTCCTTCGGTCTGGGCTGGCAGGACAAGCTGCCCACGCCCAAGGTGGCCAAGAACACGGCCACTTACGACCTGGGCAGCGGCCAGAGCCTGTCCGTCAGCGCGCTCGCGCAGGGCTTCTCCGAGAACATCCGGCTCACCCGGCAGCCGACGGGCGACGCGGTCTCCTACCGCATCCCGCTGAACCTGGACGGGCTGAAGCTCTCGCAGGCCGCCTCCGGGCACCTGCTGCTGAAGGACTCGGCCGGCAAGCTGGTCGCCGAGGCGCCCGCCCCGATGATGTGGGACGCCAGCAAGGACAAGGCGTCCGGCGAGTCGGCGCACCAGAAGCAGGTGGCGACGAAGGTCGAGACCGCCGCGGACGGTACGCAGACGCTCGTCCTCACCCCGGACAGCACGTTCCTGGCGACCGCGACGTATCCGGTGACGGTCGATCCGACCACCACGCTCGCGGTGACCACCGACACGTGGGTGCAGAACCCCGACTACCCCGACTCGCAGATCTCCTCGGAGGAGTTGAAGTCGGGTACGTACGACGGCGGTACGGACACCGCCCGCTCGTACGTCAAGTTCGATGTGTCGAAGTTCGCGGGCAAGCACATCACCTCGTCGGTGATGTCGCTGTACAACTACTACTCGGCGACCTGCGACACCACCGGCTCGCCCACGCTGGCCAAGCGGATCACCTCGACGTGGACGTCCTCGGCGATCACGTGGGGTGTGCAGCCCTCGACGACGACCACGGGTCAGTCGAGCAACACCGGTCACTGGGGCGGCTCGACCTGTGCGGCGAACTGGTCGAACTGGAGCCTCCAGACCGTCACCCAGGCATGGGCGGACGGTTCCGCCAACTACGGCCTCCAGATCCGCGGGGACAGCGAGACCGACTCGACGACCTGGCGGCGGTTCCGTTCGGCGAACTACTCGACCGCCGGGTACGCGCCGAAGCTGGTCGTGACCTACAACTCGTACGCGACGACGAGCGCGTCGGCGATCTCGCCGAGCGCGGTCAACGCCTACAACGGCAAGCGGTACGCGACCTCGCTGACGCCGACGCTGTCGGCGAAGGTGACGGACGCGGACGGTTCCACGGTCAAGGGCCAGTTCGAGGTCACGGCGGACCCCGCGTACGCGGACACCACGTACACGTACACCGCCACCTCCGCCTCCGTGGCCTCCGGCGGGACCGCGAAGCTGGCGATCCCGTCGGCTTCGGCGTTCCCGGCGGGCACGCATCTGCGGTTCCGGGTGCGCGGCTACGACGGCACGGACTACGGGGCCTGGTCGGGCTACACCACGTTCGTGATGAACACGGCCCTGCCGGCCGCACCCACCATCTCCTGTGACCCGTACACGGCCAACGCCTGGACGGCCACCGCTTCCGGCGGTGCGACCTGCACGCTGGACACCACGTCCACGGACGGCATGGGCTTCTACTGGGGCCTGGACGACTCGACGGTTCCCCAGCGGGTCTACGACACCACCGACGGCAACGGCGGCGACGCCCTCACCATCACGATCAACCCGGGTGAGGACTGGCACAAGCTGTACGCCAAGACCGTCGACTCCGGCGGCAACCTCTCCACGGCCACGACGACGTACGCGTTCGGTGTCGGTGGCGGCGCGGGTCTGCTCACCCCGGGCGCCGGCAACAGCGCCGCCCGCCGGGTCAGCCTGACCTCGACCGGCAAGACCACCTATACCGGGGTCACTTACCAGTACCGGCGCGGCGAGACCGACTCCTGGACCAGCGTCCCGGTCGCGGACGTCACCAAGTCCTCGGACGGCTCGGCGGTCTCGGCCTGGCCGGTCACCGTGACCGGCGGCTCGCCCGCGGCCCTGACCTGGAATGTCACCGACTCGCTGTCGCAGGACGGCGCGATCGACATCCGGGCGGCCTTCACGGACGGTACGACGACGGCGTACTCGCAGCCGCACACGATCACCCTGGACCGCAACGCGGGCACCGCTCCGAGTGCGAGTGTCGGCCCGGGTTCGGTGAACACCCTCACCGGTGACTACACCCTGTCCGCGACGGACGCGTCGGGCTTCGACCTGTCGGTGTCCCGTACCGCTTCGTCGCGCCGTCCGACGGCGGGCACGGATGCCGAGGGCCAGGTGGCGATCTTCGGTCCGCAGTGGACCTCGGGCACGACCGCGGAGATCACCGACTCCGACTGGGTGGACGTCCGTCAGACCTCGGCCACCTCGGTGGCCTTGGTGGATGTGGACGGCGACGAGACCGGTTTCACCGCCACCTCCGCCGGTGGCTGGAAGCCCGAGCCCGGCTCCGAGGACCTGACCCTGACCGGGTCACTGACCGGTTCCTTCACGCTGAAGGACGACACCGGCACGACCACCACCTTCGCGAAGGTGGACTCGACGGCGACGACCTGGCAGGTGTCCAGCACCCATCTGCCGACCGACAACTCGACCACCAAGGTGGTCTCGGAGAAGCCCTCCACCACCAGCACCCTGGCCCGTCCGAAGTACGTCATCGCCCCCACGTCCGCCGTGTCGGCCTCGACCTGCCAGACCACGCCGTCCACGAAGGGGTGCCGACTGCTGGAGTTCGTCTACGCGACCTCCACCACCGCCACCTCCAGCGCGCTCGGCGACTACACCGGGCAGGTCCAGCAGATCAAGGAGTGGGCGACCGATCCGGGCGCCTCGGCTGCGACCGCGACCGTGGTCTCGCAGTACGCGTACGACACCACCGGCCATCTGCGCGAGCAGTGGGACCCGCGGATCAGCCCCGCGCTGAAGACCGCCTACACCTACGACAGTGCCGGGCACATCACCACCCTCACCCCGCCCGGCGAGCTGCCCTGGACCTTCACCTACGGCACGGCCGGAAACGCGGCCACCGCCGGTGCGGGCATGCTCCTGTCGGCCTCCCGCCCGAACCTGACGGCGGGTACCAAGAGCACCACCGACGGCACCACGGCAACCACCAGCGTCGTCTACGACGTGCCGCTCACCGGCAGCACGGCCCCCAACGCCATGGGCACCTCGGACGTGGCCACCTGGGCCCAGGACGACGTCCCCACGGACGCCACGGCGGTCTTCCCGGCCGACTCGGTCCCGACCTCGCACACGGGCAGCAGCCTGGCCGCCACCGACTACAAGCGCGCGACCATCACCTACACCGACAACTCCGGTCGGGAGGTCAACACCGCCACACCCGGCAACCACATCACCACCACCGAGTACGACCAGTTCGGCAACACGGTGCGCCGACTGACCGCCTCCAACCGCGAGTTGGCCCTGGCCGCCAGCGGTGACGGGCTGGCCGAGCAGGTGGCGCTCAGCATCGACCAGATGTCGTCCGCCGACCGTGCCGACCTCCTGTCGACCCGCTCGGTGTACTCCTCCGACGGACTGCGCGAGACCGACGAGTACGGGCCCCTGCACCAGGTCACCCTCACCTCGGCCCTCAAGGCCGGTACCGGCGGCACCGACCTGGCCGCCGGCACGGAGGTCCCGGCCCGCGAGCACACCGTCAACGCCTACGACGAGGGCAGGCCGACGGACGGCACGGCCACCGTCGCCAACCAGGTCACCACCACCACGGTGGGCGCCTACGTGGACGGCTACCCCGCCGACGCGGACACCCGCACCACGACCACCCAGTACGACTGGGTCAAGGGTCTGCCCACCACCGTGACCACCGATCCCTCCGGTCTCGCGCTGGCCAAGACCACGTCGTACGACTCCCAGGGCCGCGTCATCAAGACCACCCTGCCCAAGTCGTCCGGCTCGGACGCCGGTGCCACGGTCACCACGTACTACGCGGCCACCGGCACCGGCGCGTGCAACGGCAAGCCGGAGTGGACCGACCTGGTCTGCTCCACCGGCCCGGCCGCCGCCATCACCGGAGGCGGCACCAACCCCACCCAACTCCCCACCAAGACAACCGAGTACGACCGGTGGGGCAACACCGCCAAGACCACCGAGACCGCGAACTCCGTCACCCGCACCACCACCAACACCTACGACGCGGCAGGCCGGCTGAAGACGACCTCGGTCAGCGGCGGAGTGGGCACCGCGGTACCGGACACGACCACGACCTACGACGCCGACAGCGGCGACGTGGCCACGGTCACCTCCAACGGGCAGACCGTCACCCACACCACCGACCAGCTCGGACGGGAGATCTCCTACAACGACGGCGCGGGCAACACCGCCGCCACCCAGTACGACGCCCTCGGCCGGCCGGTGAAGACCACCGACTCCGCGCCGTCGACGACCACGTACACCTACGACACCACCAAGGACCCGCGTGGTGTGGAGACCTCCCGCACCGACTCGGTCGCCGGCTCCTTCGCCGCGACCTACGACGCGGACGGCGACCTCGCCACCGAGTCCCTGCCCGGCGGCTACACCCTGACCGTCGGCCAGGACGAGACCGGCGCCACGACCTCCAAGGTGTACACCCAGGACAGCGACAGCACCGTCGTCGCCTCCGACAGCACCGACGAGAGCGTCCAGGGCCAGGTCGTCGACGACACCGACACCGCCGGCCAGACCCGCAGCCGCGCCTACACCTACGACACGGCCGGACGCCTCACCCGCGCCGACGACACCGACCCGGACGGCGCCTGCACCCGCCGCGACTACACCTTCGACGGCAACACCAACCGCACGGCACTGGCCACTTCGACCAGCGATGTGGGCGTGGCCTGCACGTCCACGGGAGCCACGACCACCTCGTCCTCCTACGACAGCGCGGACCGGCTGACCACCACCGGCACGGTCTACGACGCCTTCGGCCGCACCACCACCCAGGCCTCCGGCGCCACCATCGGCTACTACGCCAACGACCTCGTCCACCAGCAGACCTCCGGCACCAACCGGCAGACCTGGAACCTGGACGCGGCCGGCCGCCTGGCCACCTGGACCACCGAGTCCGACAGCAGCGGCACCTGGACCCAGACCGGATCCAAGACCAACCACTACGGCTCCGATACCGACAGCCCCGACTGGATCCAGGAGACCAGCGGCGTTCTCACTCGCAATGTCCAGGGCAGCGACGGCGGCCTCGACGCGGTCACCAGCGCCACCGGTGGCACCGTCCTCCAACTGACCGACATCCACGGCGACGTGACGGTCCAACTGCCGCTAGACACCTCACAGGCCGTCACCGCACTCGCCTACGACGAGCACGGCAACGCCGAGGGCGACGCCACCGCGGCCCGCTACGGCTGGCTCGGCGGCAAACAGCGCTCCACCGAAACGGTCACCGGCGCCATCCTCATGGGAGTACGCCTCTACGACCCCACCACCGGACGCTTCCTGTCCACCGACCCCGTTCCCGGTGGCAACGCCAACGCCTACGACTACTGCTCCGGTGATCCCATCGGTGGCTACGATCTGGACGGCAAGTGGGGCTGGCACTGGCACCACCATTGGGGCCGGCACCTGCGTTTCGCAGCGCACATCGGAATCATGGTCGGAGCAGGTGCCCTCATGCTGGGCATGTGTGCCGGTACCGGCGGACTCGGATGCATGCTGGCAGGAGCGGCCATCTGGGGATCCGCGGGGATCATGGACTATGGGGTCTCTCATCATGGCTGGCACCATGCGAGCAGGCGTGGCGCCTCGGCCGCTTACTGGAAGGGATACGTAGGCGGGTTCTTCAGCGGACTCATAGGCCGAAACTTCTTCCGTGGCTATGGACGGCACCGCGGAAGATGGCGCTTGTAGCAGGTTCCTGACATGGTCGCCCGGCCCGCGACAGCGGGCCGGGCGACCATGTCCGACGAAAGTCCATGAGCATGCCGAGCGAGAGGGATGATCCATGAACGACGAGTCACGCTCCGCTGACGGGGGACCCGCCTCACAGCCATCGGAGTTCAACGCCATCGCCTGGGCGTGGAGCCCGAGATTCCTTGTCGTGGCCCTGGTCGTTCTCGTGATCTGGGTGACGCTCGTGACGTGGCTGGTACCCGAAGGCATACGCCTGATCTTCTATCCCGTGGGCGTGGTCATCGTCTACGGAATCGCGCACTGGTTCAATCGCGCGGGCCGCGGCGGTCAAGTGGAGTTCGCCCAGGGCGACAGCCCGGGACCGTCCCAAGGCGAATCGGGTGGCACCTCGTAGTCGGCGGTCCGTGGGTGAGCCGGACGCCGTGCCCAACCGGGAATCCTGCCCTCCCGTCGCCCCAGCACGCCTCGCCCGTAGACCACGGACACTATTGAGTGTGCCGTAGGGACGCTGTGCGCTCCCGTTCACGTCGGTGACGTAATCTCGAACCCTGGAGCCCGTTGTTCCGGGACCGGGGCCTTGATCCACGACTTGGGGTTGCACAGCAGATGACTGCGATTTCTCTCGGCATTCCGTCCGTTCCGACCCGGCTCGCCGAGCGTCGCAAGAGCCGGCAGATCCAGGTCGGATCCGTGGCGGTCGGCGGCGACGCGCCGGTGTCGGTGCAGTCCATGACGACGACCCGTACGTCGGACATCGGCGCGACGCTCCAGCAGATCGCGGAACTCACCGCGTCCGGCTGCCAGATCGTCCGGGTGGCCTGCCCGACGCAGGACGACGCGGACGCGTTGGCGACCATCGCGCGCAAGTCGCAGATCCCGGTCATCGCGGACATCCATTTCCAGCCGAAGTACGTGTTCGCCGCGATCGAGGCGGGCTGCGCGGCGGTCCGTGTGAACCCGGGCAACATCAAGCAGTTCGACGACAAGGTCAAGGAGATCGCGCGGGCCGCGAAGGACCACGGCACCCCGATCCGGATCGGTGTGAACGCGGGCTCGCTGGACAGCCGCCTGCTGAAGAAGTACGGCAAGGCGACCCCCGAGGCGCTGGCCGAGTCCGCCCTCTGGGAGGCGTCCCTCTTCGAGGAGCACGGCTTCCAGGACATCAAGATCTCGGTCAAGCACAACGACCCGGTCGTGATGGTCGAGGCGTACCGCCAGCTCGCGGCGCAGTGCGACTACCCGCTGCACCTGGGCGTCACCGAGGCGGGCCCGGCCTTCCAGGGCACGATCAAGTCCGCGGTCGCCTTCGGCGCCCTCCTCTCGCAGGGCATCGGCGACACGATCCGCGTCTCCCTGTCCGCCCCTCCGGTGGAGGAGGTCAAGGTCGGCAACCAGATCCTGGAGTCCCTGAACCTCAAGCCCCGCCGCCTGGAGATCGTCTCCTGCCCCTCCTGCGGCCGCGCCCAGGTCGACGTCTACAAGCTGGCCGAGGAGGTCACGGCGGGCCTGGAGGGCATGGAGGTCCCGCTGCGCGTGGCCGTCATGGGCTGCGTGGTGAACGGCCCCGGCGAGGCCCGAGAGGCCGACCTCGGTGTCGCCTCCGGCAACGGCAAGGGCCAGATCTTCGTCAAGGGCGAGGTCATCAAGACCGTCCCCGAGTCGAAGATCGTGGAGACCCTCATCGAGGAGGCGATGAAGATCGCCGAACAGATGGAGGCGGACGGGGTTGCTTCGGGGGAGCCGACGGTGGCGGTTGCGGGTTGATGGGGCCGGGGTCCGGGGCGGGCCAAAGGTCTGACGCAGGCTGAAGGGGCCGAAGCGAGCTCACAGGCCTTGCCCCCCGTCCGTCGAGGTCTTGGACTCCACTCGCGAAGCGCTGGGGGCTCACTGGTCAGCGCAGGCCCGCACCTTCAGCCCGTCCGGCGTTTGAGGACGAGGCCGTCCAGGCCGACGGCGGGGGTCTGGGGGCGGCAGCCCCCAGAGACGCCCACCGAGACCCCACCCCCACGGAAAAGCCAGCGGCACAGGGCGGCACCGCTCAGCTTCCGCAGGTACAGTGCGGAGATCAGCAGACCCTCAGGGTGAGGCCCCGCACGTGTTGACCCAGACCACCTCTCGGGTGCTCGAACCGAGCGACCTGGACGCCGCGCTCGCCGTGCTCGACCGCGAGCCGGTCACGAACGCCTTCGTGACCTCGCGCGTGCAGGTCGCGGGCCTCGACCCCTGGCGGCTCGGCGGCGAGATGTGGGGCTGGTACGAGGACGGCATGCTGACGTCCCTCTGCTACGCCGGCGCCAACCTCGTCCCGATCTGCGCGACCCCCAGAGCGGTCCGCGCCTTCGCCGACCGCGCCCGCAGGGCAGGCCGCCGCTGCTCCTCGATCGTCGGCCCCGCCGACGCCACCGCCCAGCTCTGGCGCCTCCTCGAACCGAGCTGGGGCCCCGCCCGAGAGGTCCGCGCCCGCCAGCCGCTCATGGTCGCCGACCGCATGCCCACCGACATCGCCCCCGACCCGTACGTCCGCCGGATCCGCAAGGACGAGATGGACACGATCATGCCGGCGTGCGTGGCGATGTTCACCGAGGAGGTCGGGGTCTCCCCGCTGGCCGGCGACGGCGGCCTCCTCTACCAGGCCCGAGTGGCCGAACTCGTAAGCTCCGGCCGCTCGTTCGCCCGCCTCGACGAGTACGGCAAGGTCGTCTTCAAGGCGGAGATCGGCGCGGCAACACCCAGGGCCTGCCAGATCCAGGGCGTCTGGGTGGCCCCCGAGTACCGGGGCATGGGCGTGGCGGCCCCCGCGATGGCATCGGTACTCCGCTACGCCCTGGAGGACGTGGCCCCCATGGTCAGCCTCTACGTGAACGACTTCAACACCCCAGCAAGGCGGGCGTACTTGAGGGTGGGCTTCCAAGAGGTCGGCGCCTTCATGAGCGTCCTGTTCTGAAGCCCTTCAGGGGCGCGAGGCGGTGACACTTGGGCTCCGCCGCGTGGCGCGAGCAACCACGACGCACCCACCCCCGATCCACAACCGAAACTCCCCTGTACTCTCCCCACATGCGATTTCCCGGTCACGGCCACCGCCACCCCGAAGACGTCGTGATCGCCCCCCTGGACCTCTCGGCCCACGTGGACGAAGCCCTCGCCGTACAGGCCCTCGCCTTCGGCCTGGGCGCGGACGAGGTGGCCGTACGCAGGCAGATCGTCCTACGCCACATGACCTACCCCGGCGCCCGCGCCCTCGGCGCCACGACCGAGGGCCGACTCGTCGGGTTCGTCTACGGCATGCCCAACAACCGCACCCACTGGTGGTCCACCGTCGTAGAGCCGTACCTCCGGGCCCGCGACCACGACGAATGGCTGGACCACTCCTTCGTGATCACCGAGCTGCACGTCCACCCGCAGTACCAGAACCGCGGCGCGGGCCGCTCCCTGATCACCACCATCACGGACGCCGCCGCCGAACCCCGCTCGATCCTCTCCGCGATCGACACCGACAGCCCGGCCCGGGGCCTCTACCGCTCCCTCGGCTACGAGGACCTCGCCCGCCAGGTCCTGTTCCCGAGCGCCCCGAAGCCGTACGCGGTCATGGGCGCCCCACTCCCACTCCGCCGCCGTTAGGGCATGTCCGGCGGATCATGCCGCAGACGCGGGGCGTGGCACGCACATCTGCGGCGTTGTCGTCAGTCGCCGACTCCCCCAGTCTCGGCTTCGCTCGACCGGGGGGACCCCCACCGCGTCGCCCACGGCGAAGCCGCTGATGTCACCGCCTCCTCCGCCTTGCGGCTGCACGCGCCACGCCCCGCTCACCGGCGCCGATCAGGCACCGCCGTTTTCCTGCGACCTGCGCCGCCGGACAGGCCCTAACCGATTTCCACCGGCACAGCACGCCCGGCTAACCTCCTAGCCATCACCCTTTCCCGGCAGGAGTACAGGAACCATGGCGAACGTACCGGTCCAGCGCATGTCCCAGTTGATGGCGAAGACGCTGCGCGACGACCCGGCGGACGCCGAGGTCCTCAGTCACAAGCTGCTCGTGCGGGCCGGCTACGTCCGCCGTACCGCGGCCGGTATCTGGTCCTGGCTGCCGCTGGGCAAGAAGGTGCTCTCCAACGTCGAGCGGATCGTGCGTGAGGAGATGGACGCGATCGGTGCCCAGGAGGTGCTGCTCCCCGCGATCCTGCCCCGCGAGCCGTACGAGGCGACCGGCCGCTGGGAGGAGTACGGCCCCGAGCTGTTCCGGCTCCAGGACCGCAAGGGCGGCGACTATCTCCTCGGCCCCACCCACGAGGAGATCTTCACGCTGATCGTGAAGGACCAGGCGTCCTCCTACAAGGACCTGCCGGTCATCCTCTACCAGATCCAGCACAAGTACCGCGACGAGGCCCGCCCCCGCGCCGGCATCCTCCGCGGCCGCGAGTTCCTGATGAAGGACTCGTACTCCTTCGACACGGAGGACGAGGGCCTCGCCCACTCCTACGCCCTGCACCGCCAGGCGTATCAGAAGGTCTTCGCGCGCCTGGGCCTCGACTACCGCATCTGCGCCGCGACCGCGGGCGCGATGGGCGGCTCCAAGTCGGAGGAGTTCCTCGCCCCGGCCGAGGCCGGCGAGGACACCTTCGCGGACTGCCCGAACTGCGACTTCGCCGCCAACACCGAAGCGATCACGTACGAGTTGACGTCCGTGGACGCCACCGACGTGCCCGTGCTCGAAGAGATCCCCACCCCCGACACCCCCACCATCGAGACCCTCGCCGCCCACCTCGGCGTCGAGGCCTCCGCCACCCTGAAGAACCTCCTCGTGAAGGTCGACGGCGAGATCGTGGCCGTAGGAGTCCCCGGTGACCGCGAGGTCGACCTCGGCAAGGTCGAGGCCCATTTCGCCCCCGCGGCGGTCGAGTTGGTGACGGCGGAGGACTTCACCGGCCGTCCCGACCTGGTGCGCGGGTACGTCGGCCCGCAGGGCCTGGGCGACAAGGTCACGTACATCGCCGACCCGCGCGTGGCCCCCGGCACCTCCTGGATCACCGGCGCCAACAAGCCGGGCACGCACGCCAAGTACGTCGTCGCGGGCCGTGACTTCGAGGTCGACACCTACGTCGACGTCGTGGTCGTGCAGGAGGGCGACCCCTGCCCCAAGTGCGGCACCGGCCTCAAGCTGGACCGCGCCATCGAGATCGGCCACATCTTCCAGCTCGGCCGCAAGTACGCCGACGCCCTCAAGCTCGACGTCCTCGGCCAGCACGGCAAGCCGGTCCGCGTCACCATGGGCTCCTACGGCATCGGCGTCTCCCGCGCGGTCGCCGCCCTCGCCGAGCAGACCGCCGACGACAAGGGCCTGTGCTGGCCCGCCGAGGTCGCCCCGGCCGACGTGCACGTGGTCGCCGCCGGCAAGGCCCTTCAGACCGAACTCGCCCTGGACGTCTCGGAGAAGCTGCGCGCGGCCGGCCTGCGTGTCCTGGTCGACGACCGCGCCGGGGTCTCCCCGGGCGTGAAGTTTACCGACTCCGAGCTGATCGGCGTACCGAAGATCCTGGTCGCGGGCCGCCGCTCCGCCGAGGGCGTCCTGGAACTGAAGGACCGCAGGACCGGCGAGCGCGAGGAACTGACGGTCGACGAGGCGATCGCCCGCCTCACCGCACACTGAGTTATTGAAGCCTCAAGCAATTTAAGATTCCTCTCAGAGAGTTCTTGTGGGGCGTATGGGCGCCTCACAGACTTCTCTCAGGCTGGTCCCCGACCGTAGTACGTGACAGAGCGTCACTGCGGAGGGGAACGGTCATGACAGTCAAGGAGCGTGGGGCCGCTACGGCGGTCCGCAGAGGCAAGCGGCGCATCGCGGCCGCCACGGCAGCGGTCACGCTGGCGGCGGCGGCCGGGGTGTTCGCCCTGGTCGGCACGATGCAGTCGGACGCGGAAGCGGACACGGCGACGGGCAGCACGACAACGACCACTTCGTCGTCGCCCTCGCCGTCCGCCTCGTCCTCAAGCTCTTCCACCTCGTCTTCGAGCTCTTCTACGTCGGACAGCTCGACCTCTTCATCCTCCTCATCTTCTTCGTCCTCGTCCTCGTCGGACCTCCAGTCGTCCTCGTCCGGTGTGACGTCCTCCTCCGGCAGCTCCACCGACTCCACGTCGGGAGCGTCGTGATGAGTGCGATGAAGATGAACACGACGCCCCTGCGTACGACTGCCGCCGCCGACTGGCGCGCCCTCGGCACCGGCGTCCGTCTGGTCGTCACCGACCCGGCCCTGCTGGACTCCTGCAACCTGCTCCTCGCCCGGCACCTCGCCGAGGTCGACGCGGCCTGCAGCCGGTTCCGCGCAGACTCCGAACTCGCCGCCCTGGACGCCTCGTTCGGCCGCCCGGTCACCGTCAGTCCGCTGCTCGCCGAAGCCCTGGCCGTCGCCCTGCGCGCCGCCGAGGCGACCGACGGAGCGGTGGACCCGACCGTCGGCTCGGCGATGAACGCCATCGGCTACGACCGCGACTTCACCCTCGTCCGCGAGGACGACCGCCCGGTCCGGCTCACCGTGAAGCGCGCCCCGGGCTGGCGCATGATCGACCTCGACCGTACGACGGGCACGGTCACCGTCCCGGCCGGCGTCCGCCTCGACCTCGGCGCCACGGCGAAGGCCTGGGCCGCCGACAAGGCAGCCGCGATGCTCGCGGAGGTGGCCGGCTGCGGAGTCCTGGTGAGCCTCGGCGGCGACACGGCGGTCGCGGGGGAGCCCCCGGCCGGCGGCTGGAACATCCGCGTCCAAGACGTCACCGGTTCCGTCGACGAGACGCCCGCGCACGGCACGTACGCCACGATCGGCCTGCGCTCCGGCGGCCTCGCCACCTCGGGCACCTCCGCCCGCAACTGGCGCCGCAGCGGCCACGAACTCCACCACATCGTCGACCCGCGCACCGGCCTGCCCGTCCGCAGCCCCTGGCGCACGGTCTCGGTGGCGGCCGCCACCTGCGCCGACGCCAACGCGGCGAGCACGGCGTCCCTGGTCAAGGGCGCGGGCGCCGAGCGCTGGCTGACCCGCCTCGGCCTGCCGGCCCGCCTGGTCGCCCAGGACGGCACGGTCGTCACGACCCCGGGCTGGCCCACCTCCCTGGCGGCCGCCGCATGAGCTCCGAAACCCTCTGGTACGCCAACCGCGCCACCGGTGCCGTCTGCCTGGTCCTGTTCACGGTCGTGGTCCTGCTCGGCATCGCGGTCCGCCTGCGCACCCGGCTTCCCGGCCTGCCCCGCTTCGGCACGGTGAACCTCCACCGCACCCTCTCCCTCTCCGCGGCCGCGTTCCTGGCGCTGCACATCGCGGTGGCGGTGATCGACGGCTACGTGAACATCACCGTCCTCGACGCGGTCGTCCCCTTCGCCTCCGCCTACCAGCCGTTCTGGCTCGGCCTCGGCACGGTCGCCCTCGACCTGCTGCTCGCGGTCCTGGTCACCAGCCTCCTGCGGGAACGCCTCGGCCACCGCACCTGGCGGGCCGTCCACTGGCTGGCCTATGCCTCCTGGCCGATCGCCCTGATCCACGGCATCGGCATCGGCACGGACACCGGCACCGACTGGATGACCTGGCTGACCGTGTCCTGCGTGGCCGCCGTGGTCGCCGCCTTCGGCATCCGCCTGGCCCACTCCTCCCGTGCCTCCCGCCGCACCCCCGCAGCCCTGCTCCGCACCGCCGAAGGAGCCCGCTCATGACCACCACGACCACCACCTTCACCGACGTCTACATGTCCCCCCGCCTCCTCGCCCCCGGCGGCACCGCGGCCGACCTCGCCACCCACGAACTCCGCTACGGTTCCCTGTCGTACGGCGATCCCGACGGCCTGCTGAGAACCGTCGCCGAATCCGGCCTCACCGGCCGCGGAGGCGCCGCGTTCCCGACGTACCGCAAGCTCGTCGCGGTGGCCGACGCGAGCCGCCGTACGGGCCGCGCACCCGTGGTCGTGGCGAACGGCGCGGAGGGCGAACCGGCCAGCCGCAAGGACAAGACCCTCCTGCGCCTGTCACCCCATCTGGTCCTGGACGGGCTGCAGTTGGCGGCCAGAGCGGTCGGCGCGGGGGAGGCCCACCTGGCGGTGGAGGACGGCGCGTCCTACCTGGAGTCGGCCCTGGCGCAACGCGGCAACGACCCCCTCCCGGTACGGGTCGTCCGGCTGCCCAAACGCTTCCTGTCCGGCCAGGCGTCGGCCCTCGCGCAGTACGTCTCCGGAAACGCCCCGCTGCCCCGCCACCAGCGCCCGCCGGTCCGTGAACGCGGGGTGCACAAGGCCCCGACGCTCGTCCAGAACGTCGAGACGCTGGCCCACCTGGCCCTGGTCGCCCGCTACGGCGCCGACTGGTTCCGCAGCGCGGGCACGCCCACCCAGCCCGGCAGCACGCTGTGCACCCTGCACGTGCCGAACCGCGAAGTCCGGGTCGTGGAAGCCCCGTTCGGCCTCCCCCTGAACCGACTCCTGCCCCTGCGGGGAACATCGGCGGTACTGGTCGGCGGCTACCACGGCACCTGGATCCCGACCGCCGAGGCAGCCCAACGCACCCTGGACGCGGGCGACTTGGGAGCAGGCGTCCTGGCCGCACTCCCCACCGACCGCTGCGGAGTCGCCGAAACCGCCCGAGTCCTCCGCTACTTGGCCCTGCAATCGGCCGGCCAGTGCGGTCCCTGCCTCAACGGCCTCCCGCGCATCGCCTCCGCCTTCCAGACCCTGGCCACCCCCGGCCCCCAGGCCGACACCCGCGAGAACGTGGCCCGTTGGTCCGGCCTGGTCGAAGGCCGAGGCGCCTGCCACCACCCCGACGGCACGGTCCGCCTGGTCCGCAGCGCGCTGATCACCTTCGCGGCCGAACTCGACGCCCACGCAAGGGGTTTGTGCACGGCGACCGACCGCACCCCCTTGCTCCCCATCCCGAACGAGGCCCACTGACCATGGAGCAGCAGCAGATCGACATCGACTGGACGGCGTGCCAGGCACACGGCCTGTGCGCGGAACTCCTCCCGGACCACATCACGCTGGACGAGTGGGGCTACCCGCTGGTCGACGGCACCCCGATCCCGCCGCGCGCGGTGAAACGGGCCCGCAGAGCAGCGTCGGACTGCCCGGTCCTGGCCCTGAAACTGACGTCGACTGTCTAGCGGGGACCTACAGCCACCCGGCGAATTCCAGCAACAACTCGGCATCCCGGGGCCGCCCCACCCGAAGCGCCCGAACCCCCGACTCCACCGCCCGGAACAACGTCCACCCCCGCAACCGCT
>NZ_JAENRY010000230.1 GCF_016612545.1 Streptomyces sp. MBT65
ACACGTTACTTACCGCCCTCTGAAACCAACCGAGACGGCCAACGTCGAAGGGCCCCGCTGCGAACAGAGGGGCCCTTCGACATCGTGCCCGGTGAGGCACTGGCGGAGGATACGAGATTCGAACTCGTGAGGGGTTGCCCCCAACACGCTTTCCAAATGTTCGTCTGGGGGTTCGGGGATGTGCGGGAGCGCTCTGACCTGCGGTGCGGCCCACTCGGGTGGGGCCTCTGAACGATGTCGTACGGCGATGAACGCAACCAGAACTGCAACCACCGCTGACCTACTTGCCGTGTTCCGGGCCGTACCACTGGAGGGCTTGCCCGGTCACCGCGGCGATGCACTCGAAGTCGTGATCGCGATGGAGCAGAGCGAGCCCTTGCAGCTCAGCGGTCGCGGCGACGACCAGGTCGACAGCTCCGGCACTTCGGTGTTTCCCCTGCTTGGTCAGGGCTTCCTGGACCTGCCAGGCGCGGTCGTAGGCGCGGTCGTCGACGGGAACCCAGCCGAAGATCAGCCGCATGTCCTCGATGCCGCGCGCCCGGTCGGCGGCTGATCGTGCGCTGTAGAAGAACTCGAGCTCGGTGATCGGGCAGGTAGCGATGAGTCCGGCCGCGGCGGCTTGGTCCCAGCCGTACTGCTCCGCTTCCCCGCGCATGAACCGTGCGAGCGCGCTGGTGTCGATCAGGAACTGGGCCGCGTTCACCGGCGGTAGTTCTGCTTGTTCTCGAACAGTTCCAGATCGAATGCGCCGTCGCCCGCCGCAGCCCGCAGTCGGGCGAGAGCCAGGGCACGACGCCGGCTCTCCAGCACCTCACGAAGAGCGGTGTTGACAGTCTCCTTCTTGGTGCTGGTCCCGAGGGCCTTCGCCACGTCCGCGACCAGGTCGTCGTCCAGGTCGATAACCGTCCGGCTCACTTGCGCCTCCCTGATATCGAGTGTGGGGTCAAGTATATCTTGCGAGGTTTGCTTGCGGGGTGCGCGGGCGGCACCAGGCGCCGCGGTGGGGCGGTTCGACTCCTGGGCCTCCCCTGGCCGCCCCACCGCGGGCCGCGCCCGGCGCGACGAGCGGGCAACGAAAATATTCGTCGATTTTCTATTCTCCACTGACATGAGAAGCTCCATTCTCCACATCATCGGGATGCACGATGGAGTCCTGGATATCCGAGATGCACATAAGTGACTTGACCGATACGACCCGGCTATTGCCAATCCAAAGTACTCTGAAGGCGAGGGAGCCCTTTCCGGCCATCTTTGATGCTTGTGATTCTGAAAGGTCAACCACATTGGCCGCCTCTCTGAAGCCGATATATGGCGGCAGGAGATCGGAAATTCGATAGTAGAGATTCTTCCCGTCCACCCAGGATCGCCCCACCTGTGCGGGAGTAATGGCGGGAGCATCTGCCTCATCGCGGCAACCGCTTCGGAGTTTGGCATGAAGGATCTTGACGTGGCTCATGGCTCCCATTCTTTGCAGCAGGGCCCCTGTGCGTTCGCCGCGAATTCTCTCATCGGCATCCGGATCCCGTACCGCGCCAGAGTCAATGATTGACGATGCACGCAACGCTGATTGCTCTTCATGTGCATCAATGATCAAATGCTCCGCGCTCGCCGCACAAGTTTCCGAACTTCCGGCTTCCACCAGTCCACGAGCGCGGGTGAACGCGCTGTTCATCATGGTGTCCAGGAGTTTATTGGCGGACATTCCGCCTGTCATGGAAAACCATGCTTCCAGGGCACCTTCTATCATCGCAGACCTGATGTCAGAGACCTCATAATGAAATTTTCGTGCCAGCTCCTTCGACCACCCCCCGAAGTATGGAGTTAGCAGATCCAGTAGGATCATCAACCACTTCTCTCGCTCCTGTTCATTGCCTTCCCTCGCCAAAGTGCCCACCGACTCCCAGAGGCGCAAGCTTGCTACGGATTTTGATCGGCCAAGTCGAACTTTCTTGCGCAACACCTGATATGTGGGATGGCTCTTGATTGCGCAGACTTGAACATCGCCGACATGCGTACAGATGGGTTCCATGCCGCAGTCGCGCAGAACTCGCTCAGTGATGAGGGTGAAGATATCGCGCATGGTTTTCCTCTCGTGCCGCCAGAACGGATCTATGGAAAATCATGAGGGAGGAAGTCGCCCTTCGGGTATTTCCGCTTGGATCCAGCTCCATTGAGTGAACTATGTTTGGCGGCACGACAATGTGCGTCGCAGGAGTACCGGCACTCGGCAAGTGGCGCGCTCGGCCTGCGGCAGAGGGAGGTCCTTGGCCGCAAGCGAATGCATGTCGACCTCGCACCAAAGGCCCTGACGGTTCACCGGAACCGGCTGTGGCGCCGCCACGCGCACGGCTGCGTCAACCGCTGCGGGCGCACAACTGGCTGTCGAGGCTGGTGCGTAGCCGTCCTTCGGCGATGATGTCGCCCTTGCTGAAGCACTGCTCGTGCAGGAGTTCGTGGCCACCTAGGTTGCCGAGCGCGGGCAGGTGACGCTGAGCGCTGTTGGTGCTGCCGAGTGCCAGCAGAGAGGCGTCGATGGCTCGTCCAGATCGACGGCCCACCCGCCGCGGTCTTGAAAGTACCGAAGGAGTGCGGCGCTGCTGATGACAGTCGGGTCGTCGTGGAGGCCACTAGAACCGTCGAAGGGCCCCACCGCGAACGGTGGGGCCCTTCGACATCGTGCCCGGTGAGGCACTGGCGGAGGATACGAGATTCGAACTCGTGAGGGGTTGCCCCCAACACGCTTTCCAACTGTGGGGGTGTCACCGGGGGCTTCGTACAGGGCCGTTCACCTGGGTTCACGGGCGGCTGACGGCTGGATGGGTGCGGCCGTCTGGTCCCGCCTGAACGTCGGCGAACGGTGCTGAATGAGACGGAAACTGAGACGAGGCTGCCCCGGATTTCATGTCTCTTGGATCACTGCCCGGGCGACCTGCGTGAAGTCTCGGAGACGAGAGTGGACGACTCTCAGTGTCTCGTTGAACCTGTCTCTTAGCTCTGGGAACCGTGCACTCTCTGCGTCGTCGGCAAGAGCATGAAGTCCCTGCATGGCAGTCATCATGCACTCGTTGACCGATCCGTGGAGCTTGCGGGCGGCGCCTTCAGCCGACGCCGGCCCATCAATCTGGACTGAGGCGAGTCTGCGACGCGCGGAGATCACGTGCGGGATGACCTCTTCTCCTAGCCAGTTGTAGAGGTCCGGGACATCCGGTGTTGCGGCGGTTAGGCCTCGGCCTACCGATTCCAGTCCGTCTACGGCACCTTGAGTGGCATCAAGGAAGTCGCCGTACGCGGCATGCTGCTTCTCTCGCAACCACCTGTCCCGCTCGGCCTGGACCTGCACATGTTGCTGCCAACGAAGTGACCACCAGGTCAACACCCCTGCGCAGGTGGTGGCGGTGGCTCCTACTAGAGCCCCAAGCATGGCTGCCCAACCCGGATCCATGACTCAGATGCTTCCCAACTCGGAAGGCCGGGACACAGTGCACCTCAGCTTGGGAAGCTAAGGGTGTTTAGGACTCGTTCTGGGGTTGGCCTGCGACGGAGCAGCGTCGGGGCTGTGTAGGCGCTCGACCGGTTCCCCGCAGGATCTGGCACGGGTCTAGCACTAGTTGCGAGAAGGCTTGGTAGGTCGCAACGGTGACGGCATCGAAACTCCCTGACACGTGCACCTGTTGGCCCGTAATGTCGTCTGATCAGTGAACCACTTGAAACGCGCACTTTCCCATCCCTAGCATCATTGACGCAGTTGGGCTTCGCTCAAATGAGTTCGCGTGAGACGGGTAGTGGGATGTTCTTGGCCGAAGATTCTTTCATATTCAGCTAGCGCACGTTCGTACGACGCAACTGCCTGCGCAAGGTCACCAGACTCCAAATATGCGCTCGCAAGATTTGTGAGCACTTTCAGTGTATTGGGATGACTGTCACCCAAAACGCGTTGCATATCTGCGAGTGTCGACTCATATACGGCGATAGCTCGCGCAGTATCTCCACGCTGCAAATATGTTCCCGCGAGATTGTTCTTTGATGCCAGGGTGGACGGGTGATCTGGCCCCAGCACGCTTTCTCTGTCAGCAAGGACAGATTCATAAAGCCGAATCGCCCGTTCAAGTTCTCCGGATTCCTGATAGGCCCCTGCGAGGTTGTTCTTTGTAGCTAGTGTAAGCGGGTGCCTGTCTCCTATGATCCGTTCGGCGGTAGACAAGGTTTCCTCGTAAAGGGGAATCGCTCGCCCTAGGTCACCGACAGCCTCATAGGCGCCTGCCAGATTATTGCGAAACGTTAGAGTGGAAGGGTGGTCAGGTCCTAGAAGTCTCTCCCGATCGGCAAGGGTAGACTCATAGAGAGGGATTGCGCTTCCCAGATCACCCATCATCTCAAAAGCACTTGCAAGATTATTGCGGGTAGTCAGGGTGTCTGGGTGATCAGGGCCAAGGATTCGCTCGCAGTCGGCAAGCGTCGACTCATAAAGAGGAACGGCGCGGCCGAGGTTCCCTGCAAATTTGTAGGCTCCCGCGAGATTATTCTTTGAAGCGAGGGTGGAAGGATGGTCGGGACCAAGGACGCGTTCCCGGTCGGCGAGAGTGGACTCGTAAAGGGGAATCGCACGACCGAGATCGCCAATCGCTTCGAGCGCACTCGCCAAATTATTCCGAAAATTCAGAGAATCCGGGTGATCTGCCCCAAGGATGCGCTCACTGTCGGCAAGCGTTGTCTCATACAAGCGAATGGCTTGGGCGAGATCACCAGATGTTTGGTATGCATAGGCGAGATTGTTCCGTGAGGAAAGCGTATCGGGATGGTCGGAGCCCAGTACCTGCTCGCGTCGACTTAGAGCCTGCTCGTAAAGATCTTGCGCGCGACCGACGTCGCCAATCTCTCTGTAGGCGGTAGCGAGGTTGCCAAGAGTTGTGAGAGTGGCCGGGTGATTCTCACCTAGGACCTGGATGCGCTCCGCAAGCGTCTGCCTGTATAGAGGGATTGCAACATCGAAATCACCCACAGCGGTAAGGCTTGTCGCGAGGTTATTTTTGATTGTGAGAATCTGAGGATCAGACGGTGAGAGAAATTCTTGTGAATCAACAAGCGCCTTCCGGTAGACCTGAATAGCCTCCGAATGATTCCCCGTCTCCTGAAGAAGGGAAGCCAACCCTAGGCGCGTAACCAGGAGGTCGGGACTGGTCCTACCTAGATAATCTTCCTGATCTGCCAAAACTTGCCTGAACAGCTCAACAGAGCGTTCTTGAGAGGCGAGTCGCGTCCGCAGGGAAAATACGCTTGGATGATGCTCTCCCAGCACACTTTGCATGCGTTCGATCTCGTGCTGGATTTGAGCAGATACTGAGCGAGATTCCTCAGATGGGCTCACCCTGGCTGCCCGTACAGAAGAGCCAGAGGCTGAGATTGTGGAGTTATCGGAAAGTGCAAGCCAATTACCTGAAAGTTCACTCTGTTCTGGAGGGGTTCCCTGGGTGAATTCGAGTGAAGTGGACTCGCATAGTTCTACAATTTCATGAGTGACGGTGACCATTGATTTTGCGCTAGAGAACGAGTAGATTTCAACTGGGTATCTTGAGGCGGCAGCCAAAAGTCGCTCGTTTACGCTAGAGTCGGTGACGATCACTCCGAAGCAGCCACCAGTTGGACTACGACGTTGCCGAATATCCGAAACCGTTTCACTCAAGCCAATTACCCAGCTTGCCAGTGCATTTTTGAAACCCAATCGGATCTCGAATAGCGCCAATACGCCGTTGCGCTCCATCAGGGCATCGACTCGTGAATCTCCCTCCAGGTATTCACGGATACCATGCCACCCGGAGTCGCTCAACTGCTGAACGAGATTTTCCACGAGAGTTTGTTCAATATCGCGGCTCAAGGGACGCTCCTAACGTATTTCCAAGAGAGTTCCTTCTTCCATTCGACCCAATTGATAAACATGGGCAAAGGTGTGAGAATGGCAGACACGAACAAGGATAGAGAAATCCCTAGGATGTTTGCTTCTCTTGAGTCTCCGGAATGCGGTGTTGCGAGTTGCCAAGTAATGAGGGCTGCGGCTGTGAGGAAGAAGACTCCACTGAATGTAAAGGCTAGCTTTGCTCCAGGAGATCTAAGGGGTGAGCGCGCTTCGCGCGCGAGTAGCGTGGTCCGAGTCTGCGTGTCTTCAATCAAACATCGAGAAAGAGTGGGGCGCCCTTTGCGTCTGCCTTCATTGAGGGAGGTTTCAAGGCCTCCCCAGAGTGCATCTGTGCCGCGCACTAGAATTTCCGTCGCCGTGACGGCACGGGATGATGCCGACGCATTAGGCTGATTCGAAGCTGTTACCTTAATTCGGAATTCAAGTTTCGTATTGCTTACGCAGAAAAATTCGGCTTCGCAATCAACTAGCGGGACAATGAAATCCAGACTGGCCGCTGTTGCACGCGGAAAACTGCTCCGAACCTTCGCTTGGACCTGAGCTGGGTTCATATGCGGATGCTCCACGAGCCCGCTCACGATGATCTGTGGCGCTGCCACCTGCGGGGCCCCCAGGTCTGGTCAAACGTCTGCATTAGATGGTGCACACCTTACTGTGCCTCAGAAGACCTGCGTGGGCTCTCCTTGCGGTCCGAGGTCGGTGGAACGGCTTTGGGGTGGCGCTGCTTTGGCGCGAGTGATCTTGGCCCCGTAAGCTTCCGGCGCGTCGGGCAGTCTGTGGACCTGCCTGTTAAAGCACGACGTAGGGGCCAAGATCTTCGAGGCTCGCGCCAAAGTGGCTCCGTAAAGCCGTGGAGACGACCGCCCCAGCCACGATGTACCCCTTCTCTGGCATCAGGCGGCTGCATGCTCTGAGCGCGGCCCGGGCGCCGGCCGGGCCGGAGCGGGGCGGAGACAGGAGCGCAGGCCCGGCCGGGGGCCGGGCCGCGCGCGGGGAGCGGAGCGAGCCGCCTTGAACCAGTAGAGAAAGTTGTAACTCAGTCGGTCGGATGGCCAAGTCATGTAGCGAGAGTGATTCTCTACAACTCATGCTCCGCTTGCCGTGCGGCTTCGATGAACGAGTCGACTGAGGCCAGATAGGCGTCAACGGCTTGGCGGAAGCCCTCGGCTTCGCGGATCTCCTCCTCGACGGCTACGAGGCGGATGTACGCCTCGCCGGAGGCTATATGGACCGCGTTCGCCGCCGCTATCGGACCGGGATGACATTCGAGAGAGACGGCGGCCAGTGAACGCATGAACGGTCCGTAGGCGTCGCGTAGTTGATCCCGGAGCGCTGAGAGGGATGCCCGGCGTGCCTCTTGGTCTTGCAGCGTCAAGTACCTGGGGATCCTGCGGTACACGATCCCCATGTCGTTGGCTTGCTGGATGAAACCCAGATGTGTGGCTCTGTGTGCCTCGCGCTTCCGTGCGACTTCCGAGGCTTCAGCCGCCGCCTGCGCCTGGACGCGGGCGGCCTGCGTGTTGCCTTTGCTGGTCACCCAACTGGCCACCACTGCTGTGGCCGCAGTCAACAACGCCACCCACAGAGCGCCATCGTCCATGAGGCACAGTGTGAGTCACGCAGACCAACTTGCACAGAGTGCGTAGGTTCGAGCACGTCCCGCGCCCGGATCATGGCACCGAAGTAGAGACCTGCTCTCGATGCACATCCTGGGAAGATGCCAAGCATCAACTGGAATAGGCATCGGTCCCACGGGGCTTGAAGTCGTGCACGCACGCTGGGAGTTCGGCGTCGTGGCGGTGTGCGAGCGGTAGGAAAAGCGCTGGTCGGACTGTCCATGTGATGCGTGTGGTGACGTGGGTGACGGACACCGCCCACGGGTCCCTGCGCAGGAGGGCTCGTCTCGTGTCGATGCGGTGATCGTAGAGCCGCTCCCACGCTTCTTGAGAAGCGTCCGTGTCGAGGGCCGGTGAGATGGTGCGGAGGATCGTCGACACCCAACTGTCCGCCTCGCGCTCCGAGTAGGCGTCGTAGGAGCCGAACAGCGTCGGCGGCAACTGCCCGCCCACCCCTTCCGTCCAGCACTCGCACCAGAACCCGCGCTTGGTCGTGACGCTCAGCATGGGTGCCCTCCTCGTCGTACGTCCGTGAAGAGCTCCGCGGTGACGGTGTGACCGCCGTCGCTGTCGTGGACCACGACCCGGTGCGCGATCGCGCTGACCATGCCCAGCCCCCGGCCGTGCTCCGCCTCCTGGCCCTGGTGCTTGACCTTCGGAGCTGTCCCGGTGCCCCCGCCATCCGTCACCGACAGCGCGACCACCTGCGAGGACACCGCAAGCGCCAGATGGAAACTGCCGGCCTCCCGCCCACTGGCCGTGTGGAGGATCGCGTTCGCGCTCAGCTCGCTGACGATTAGTTCGGCGTCGTCGGCCAGGGGCGAGTCGCGCAGGATGTCGCGTGTCCAGCGGCGGGCCCGGCTGACCTCTTCCGGGAAACCTGGGCAAGTGAGCCCCCAGACCCGCGCTGTGCTCGTATACTCGTGCATACAAGTTCCTTCGTGCTGGTAGGCCGCCATGTGCAGCGGGTTCGGGCTAGACGAGTTTCACGCCGTCGTGGGCGCGGATGGCCGGCGGAGACGCCGCGTCGAGTGCGTCCAGGACGCGGATCGCGTATGCCTCGTCGGCGAGTTCGGATACTTCTTCGCGGGTGGCCCAGCGCAGTGCGCGGGTCTCGTCCCCGGTGGTGGGTGTGCCGTCGGCGGCCTGGCAGCGGAAGACCAGGGAGACGATCAGCCCGGTCATGTTCTTGTAGACGCCGGTGAGGATCGCGGGGAGTGCGATCTTGATGCCGGTTTCTTCGAGGACTTCGCGCTGGAGGGCCTCGGGGAGGGTTTCGTCTCGCTCGACGACGCCACCCGGGGGTTCCCACTTGCCGTTGTCGCGGCGCTTGATCAGGAGGGCGCGGCCGTGGTCGTCGACGATGACTCCGGCGACGCTCATGGAGTGCGGACGGTCAGTGCTCACGTTCCTCGGCCCTCCCGGCTGGCTAGGCTCTCCACCGTAGCAACAACACTCGCCCACTCGTCTAGATACCTAAAGGAGTACTCACTGTGAGCCCTCTCCGTTCCGGCTTGCTCGGCGATCTCGACCCCACGAGTGATCGTGCGGTCTTCCGGCAGATCGCCGACCAGTTGCGCGAGGCCATCGACCGTGGGCGGTTCAAGGAGGGCGAGAAGCTGCCCTCGGAAGCTGACCTGGTTGAGCACTACGGGGTGTCCCGCATGACCGTCCGCAACTCCTTCTCCGTCCTCCAGGGCGAGGGCCTGGTGCATGCCGAGCACGGCAAGGGCGTCTTTGTCCGGCCCCGGCCGCCTGTACGGCGTCTCGCCTCCGACCGGTTCGCCCGTCGCCATCGCGAGCAGGGGAAGTCCGCGTTCATCGTCGAGGCGGACGCCGCCGGCAGTCACCCCCAGGTCGACAGTCTGGAGGTCAAGGAGGAGAAGGCCAGCCAGGACATCTCCACGCGACTCGGTTCCGTACGGCGCGTGCTCGCCCGTCGGCGCCGGTACCTGCTGGACGGGAAGCCGGTCGAGTTCGCCACCTCCTACCTTCCCCTCGACATCGCGCGCGGTACGCAGATCGCCGAACCCAACCCGGGCCCCGGCGGTATCTACGCCCGCCTCGAAGAGCTCGGCCACCACCTCGACCACTTCGAGGAGGAGATCCGCGCCCGGATGCCCTCGCCCACCGAGGTGAAGACGCTCCGGCTGGCCTCCGGCGTGCCGGTGATCCACCTCATCCGCACCGCGTACGACACCGAAGGGCGGGCCGTGGAGGTCTGCGACACGGTCATGGCGGCGGACGCGTACGTGCTGTCGTACCAGCTCCCCGCGACCTGATCCCGTGACTGGCGGTGGTGCGCGGGGACGTTTCCCGAACTCGTACACCCCAACATGCATACTCGTATAGACGAGTGGGCAAGTTGTGTGGCAGGGTGGTCCGCATGAACCCGGAGATCGGGTTCGCGGATCGCTACATGTATAGACGAGTAGATAGGGAAACTTCCTTGCGTACCATCCGTGTTGAGACCACCGCCGCGACGATCCTGCTGACCGAGGCCCCGGAGCCGAAGGTCCGCGACCGTCAGACCGGCGAGATCGCCAAGGACGCCGTCAGCGGCGAGGCGCTCATGACGCTCGGCGTCGTCTACATCGAGGAGGGCGAGTCGTCCCTCATCAAGGTCACCGTCCCCGAGGGCGGTGTGTCCGAGGGACTGGCGCTCGGCGCTCCGGTCTCGCTCCCGGGACTGGTCGCCCGTCCCTGGGAGAGCGTGTTCAACGGGCAGCAGCGCCACGGCATCGCCTTCCGCGCCGCCGCCGTCACTCCGGCCGCGTTCCCCGTTGCCGCTGAGGTCGCTGCCTGATGACCGACCTGACGACGCTCCTGGAGGTGGGTGGTCCCCTCGCCGCACTCGGCGGCGGGGCCGCCTACACCCGGGCCAAGCACCCGGCCGCGTACTGGTCCACGATCGGCCTGCCGATATCCACCACCCGCCTGCTCAGCTCGTACGGCTCAGTCATGGAGGCCTGCGGCCTGACCGTCGCCCCGTCCCGGCTGCGCGTACTCGCCGTCAAGGCCACCACCCGCCGCGAGGTCCGCCCCGTACCGCCCCGCCGGGGCATTATCCGGCCCACTACGACCGGTCTGCGGATACGTCTGCGGCTCGCCCCGGGCCAGGAACCCGCCGACGTCGCCGCTTCCGCCGAACGGCTGCGGCACGCCTGGGGAGTTCACGCCGTCTACGTCACCACCCTCAAGCCCGGCGTCGTCGAACTCCGCCTAGTCGGCTACGACGTTCTACGGCGGGTCCGCATGCCCCGCACCCGCAAGCTCCCGTCCGGTCTCCTGAAGGTGCCGGTGGCTTTGCGGGAGGACGCGACCCCGTTCGTACGCGACTACCGCACCGTTCCGCACCAACTCACCCTCGGGGCAACCCTGTCGGGCAAGTCCATGTACCTGCGCCATCTCGTCGCCGGACTGGCCCGGCAACCCGTCGCCCTGGTCGGCATCGACTGCAAGCGCGGCGTCGAACTGGCGCCGTTCGCTGCCCGGCTCTCCGCGCTGGCCACCGACCCCGACCAGGCGGCCGAGCTGCTGCCTGCGCTCATCAAGGAAATGCAGGACCGATACGACCTGATCAAGGCCCGGCAGGGCATCGCCCCCGGCACCCCGGACGAGGAGATCACCTCGGACATCTGGGGCCTGCCCGAGAACCAACGCCCCGTGCCCATCGTGCTGTTCGTCGACGAGGTTGCCGAACTCTTCCTCGTCGCCACGAAGAAGGAGGAGGAACGACGGGACGAGATGGTCACCCAGCTCATCCGCCTCGCCCAACTCGGCCGCGCCGCCGGCATCTACCTCGAAGTCTGCGGCCAGCGCTTCGGCGCCGAACTCGGCAAGGGCGCCACCATGCTCCGCGCGCAACTCACCGGCCGCGTCTGCCACCGCGTCAACGACGAAGCCTCCGCCAAAATGGCACTCGGCGACATCGCCCCCGAAGCTGTAGGTGCCGCCTGCGCCATCGCCCCCGAACGCCCCGGCCTGGCCGTCGCGGGGGATACCTCCGGCGGCTGGTCCCGCATCCGCACGCCCTACCTGTCCCTCGGCGACGCCGCCGAGATCTGCCGCGACTCCGCGCACCTGGTGCCCGACCTGCCCGCACTCAAGCGCTTCCAGCCGTACGCACCCGTACGCCCGGCCGCTACTTCGAAGGGGAACGTCCAGCCGCGCCCCGCGACCAACTGACCTTCTCGCAACCCGGTTTGGCGCGACCGCCTCGCGCCACGTCCCTACCCCTCCATGCCCGAACCCGGAAGGAGCCGCATCATGCGCGCCCAACTGGCCCGCGTCGACGCGGTACTCGTCCAAGCCCTCATCGCCGCCGCCCTCTCCTTCGCCCACCTGCACGACATCGCCTCGGCGGCCGGACAGGACGGGTGGAAAGCGTGGGCCTACCCCATCAGCGTCGATCTCCTGCTCGTCGCCGCCTGGCGCCGACTGAGGACCGGCGACGCAAAGGCCTCCGGCTGGTGCTGGTTCGTCATCGCACTGACCGCGTCCCTCGGCGCGAATGTCGCCACCGCCGGCCTGCTCGACCTCGATGACGTCCCCGCCTGGCTGCGCATCCTCGTCGCGGGCTGGCCCGCCGTCGCTTTCCTCGGCGGAACCCTCCTCGCCCACACCACAACACCCCCAGCAACCAACGATGTTGAGGCCGTCGCCCTTCGGGAGGACGTACCCGAACCCTCGCCTCAGAGGGCGGTAAGTAACGTGTTGCCCGTTTCGGGCTTACGGTTCGGGCTGTCGGGCTGGTGGTGGCCGCTCCGGGCGGCTATGGCCGTGGCTGGGTGAACAACCCCTGCTCGGACTCGATCAGGATTCCGCGTTCGACCAGCCGCTTGAGCTTCAGCCGGACGTTGTTGACGTTGCTGGGCACGATCTCCAGGTCCATCGCCTCGCAGACCGCCCGTGCCCGCAGCGGGGCGTCGGCCGCGGCGAACACCGCCATGATCTGCCGGTAGGCCGGATGGTCCGGCAGCTTCGCGGCCGGCGGCGTCGGCGGGGACGGATCAGGCAGCGCCAGCAGGGTCTTGCGGGTGATGCGGATCTCCTCGGCGACCCGGTCGAACTCCCCTAATTGCGCGGTGAGTTCTGTGATGCGTCCCCGCGTGGCCTCGGCCTGCGTGGCGATCTCGCGCTCTTGCTCCTCCAGGTGCGCCAGCACCGCTCCCAAGGTCAGCTCGCTGCCGCTCATGCGCCGCGCCAGGTGGGGGTGGAGGTCGCGGTCAGCATCCGGGCCATCCGGTCGCTTATGGCCCAGTACACCCTCGACTCGGCGGAGGCGGGCCGGTGCTCGTAGTCCCGTACCAGCCTGCGGTGCAGCATCATGATCCCGTTCACCTGCTCCACCACCCACCTCTTGGGCTGCGGGACGAACCCGCTGGTTGCCGGGTTGCGCTCGACGACTTCGACGTTGATGCCCACCTTCTGCCCGTGATCGATGACGGCGGTCTTGAACCCCTGGTCCACCAGGGCCTTCTGCACCGTGTCGGTGTCGGCGGCGACCTTGTCCAGCAAGGCGATACCGGCGGCGTTGTCGTGCGCCGACGCGGCCAGCACCACCACCGCGATCACCAGACCGAGAACATCAACTGCCAGGCCGCGCTTGCGGCCTGCGACTTTTTTTGCCGCGTCCCTTCCGGTGGTGTCGGCGGGCACCCCGACGGCCGCGTGCAGGCTCTGGGTGTCGAGCACCACCAGGCTCGGGTCGGCCTTACGCCCCCGGCTCTCGCGGACCTGCCAGCGCAGCAGGTCGTGGATGGTCTGGTCGGTGCCGTCGTCGCGCCACTTGTAAAAGTAGTACTTCACCGCGCCGACCGGGGGCAGGTCGTGGGGGAGGTAGTCCCACTGGCAGCCGGTACGGGACTGGTAGAGCAGGGCGTTGACGATCTCCCGCATCCCGTAGGCGCCCTGGTGGCCGCTGACGGAGGGATGCTGAGCCTTCCAGGAGGCGATGACGGGCTCGATCAGGGCCCACCGCTCGTCGGACAAGTCGCTCTTGTAGGGCTGGCGGTCGCTCACGAAGAACACTCCAGCACGACAGGACTCCCGGATCAGCCCCGATACACCTGCGCCACACGTTCCAGCGACAACAAACGTGACATCACGTCACATACCGCCCTCT
>NZ_JAENRY010000231.1 GCF_016612545.1 Streptomyces sp. MBT65
GTGGACTGCAGTTTTTTGTTGTCGGGGGCGGTGGGGGGCTTGGTGTACCTCGCGCTGACAGCCGGGCAGGCTTCAGTGCGCCGCCAGCCCCGGGAGGAACTCACTCGCTCCGAAAGCCGGCTTTAGGTCCGTGAACCACGTCGCGCTCTCGTCGTAGGCCGCGAAGAACGGCCGGTCCACGAGGGCCGGATCGCGGGCCTGGATCAGATGCAGCACGAAGACCTTCTCGCCGGCCACCTCCGCGACGCCGTCCACACACACCTTGCCCGGCATCGCCGACATGACCGGGCCGCGGACCGTGCGGGCGAGGCCGGAGACGCGGGCGTAGGCGTCGCGGAAGATCTGGTGGCCGCGGGCCAGCGGGACGCCGAAGTAGCCCTGGGGGCCGGTGTCGCGCTCGACGAACTGGTAGTACGGCACCGCGCCCAGCGTGGTCGTCTCGTCCCACAGTTCGGCCCAGGCCTCGGCGCTGTCGTTGATGCCGGCCACCAGCGGACCCTGGCAGCGGATCACGGCGCCCGTGCCCCGCACCCGGCGCATCGCCTCCCGTACGACCTGCGGGCGCAGCTCCTGCGGGTGGGTGAAGTGGGCCATCAACGCCAGGTGACGGCCGCTTGCCACCACCTTCTCGAAGAGGCGCAGCAGGTCGTCGGCGTCCCGGTCGCTCGTGAAGCGGTACGGCCAGAAGGCCAGGGACTTGGTGCCGACGCGGATCGAGCGGATCGTGTCGATCTCCAGAAGGGGGTCGACGTAGCGGCTCAGGACCTCCGTGCTCATCACCAGCGGGTCGCCGCCCGTGATGAGCGTGCTGGTGACCTCGGGGTGGGCCCGGAGATAGGCGGTGGTCGTGGTGATGTCGTCGGTGGCGATGCGGAGTTCGGACTCGCCGACGAACTGGGGCCAGCGGAAGCAGTAGGTGCAGTAGGCGTGGCAGGTCTGGCCCTGGCGCGGGAAGATCAGCAGCGTCTCGGGGTACTTGTGCTGGAGGCCCGTGAGGCGCTCCCCCTCGTGCACGGGCACGTTGGCGTCGAGCTGGCCCGAGGGGTGCGGGTTGAGCCGCATCCGGATCTCGTGGGCCGCGCGCAGGACTTCGGCCTTGGGCGCCTCCTGCGAGAGGAGGTCCGCCATCTGCTTGAGGTCGGGCTCGGGCAACATCCCGGCCTGGGGAAAGGTCAGCCGGAAGATCGGATCGTCGGGTACCGCGGACCAGTCGATCAACTCGTCGACGACATACGTGTTCGTACGGAACGGCAGGACCGTGGAGACGGCCCGCAGGGCGAGCCGTTCGCCGGCCGACAGGGACACGCGTTGCAGCAGGCCGTCCAGGTCGCGGGGGGTGAGGGCGCGGAATCTGGGGCTGGTGCGTGGAGCGGGGTGGTGCGCCGAACTCATATGTGCCAGGGCCTCTATTCCGTGACCAGGACCGCCGGCCGCAATTCGACGAATGCGGTCGCGGACGCATCGTACTTCTCCGCGAAGTGCTGTCTCAGCAGCTGATGAAGGTCGCTCTCGTCGTCCACGACGATCAGTTCGTGGGCACCCGGCACGGTCAAGTTCTCGCTGAACGCCGAGAGTTGGTCGAGGCGGTGGCGTGCCATGTAGGAGACGAGGTCGTGCCCGGCGACATAGGGGCTGTCGTCGACGTAGACGAAGCGGCAGGTGAATTCCCGGCGGCCGTCGGTCGCGTCGACGAGGGTGACCGGCAGATGGGTGAACCGTTCCATCGGCTTGCTCTGCTGCCACAGTTCGTCGAAGCGCTGCTCGACGAAGGCACCGAGCGGGGAGCGGACGGCGACCTCGAGTTGGACGCCCTCGCCGGAGAGGCGGCCGACGGTGAGGAAGGAGACCAGGGAGCGTTCGTCCCAGCGGTAGAGGGTCACGCCCGGGGAGGTCGAGCAGAGCCGGACCTCGAGGAACTGGCGTGGGGTGTCGTCGAGCCGGCGCGCGAACTGGCCGAGCGTGCGCAGGTTGCGCAGGATGTCGCGGCGGATGTCGGCGCCCTGCTCACCCAGTTCACGGCCGCGCAGGATCACGGCGAGGGAGTCGGGGTCCAGGAGCAGGATCTGCACCCGGGCGCCGTGCGCGGTCGCGGATCTGATGCCGCGGAAGAGGCGTTCGGAGTACTGGGGGCCGAACAGGTTGGAGAAGGTGTCGAGCACCTTGACGTTCGAGGTCGAGCCGTAGACCTGGGCGCTGAACCACTCGTAGTCGAGCCGGGTGTGTTCGCGGACCCGGCCCTCCTGGGCGCGGGAGATCAGCGGACCGATCACGAAGACGGTGATGACGACGCCGACGATGTCGGTGCCCAGGTTCAGGGCGAGGTTCTCGCCGTAGTTGTCCATGTGCTTGGCGAACCACAGCAACAGGCCCGCGCCGGCGGCGAGCAGGAGGAGCACGGTGAGGCTCTGCGGGCGGCGCGGGGTGCGTAACGTGCGCAGCACCCAGCGCAGTCGCGGTATCGGCCCACCACTCACCCGCGTCCCCTCCCCCGTGGCCCCCGTGGCCCTGTGACCCTGATGCCTTGATTCCATGGTCTGCGGAATCAGTGGATACCCGCACGGGGGAGGCGATACGCGTCGAACGGATCACCGGCCGTCGGCCGGGAGTCCGGCTCAGCCCAGCGGGTGCATCCAGCCGTGCTTGTCGACCGCGTCGCCGCGCTGGATGTCGAGGAGGGCCGCGCGGAACTTCAGCGTGACCTCGCCGGGCTCGCCGCCCGACTGCGTCCACTCCGCGCCGGTGCGCTTGACCGTGCCGACCGGGGTGATGACGGCCGCGGTGCCACAGGCGAAGACCTCCGTGAGCGTGCCGTTCTCCGCGTCGCGCTGCCACTGGTCGATGGAGATACGGCCCTCCTCCGGCTCGTAGCCGAGGTCGCGGGCGAGGGTGAGGAGGGAGTCGCGGGTGACGCCCTCCAGGATGGAGCCGGTGAGAGTGGGGGTGACGATCCTGTTGCCGTACACGAAGTACAGGTTCATGCCGCCGAGTTCCTCGACCCACTTGCGCTCGACCGCGTCGAGGTAGCAGACCTGGGCGCAGCCCTGTTCGGCGGCCTCGGCCTGGGCGAGGAGGGAGGCGGCGTAGTTGCCGCCGGTCTTGGCGTCGCCCATGCCGCCGGGGACGGCGCGGACGTGGTCCTCGGAGACCCAGATGGAGACGGGCTTCACACCGCCGGGGAAGTAGGCGCCGGCCGGGGAGGCGATGACCAGGAAGAGGTACTCGTTGGCGGGCTTCACACCCAGGCCGACCTCGGTCGCGATCATGAACGGGCGCAGGTACAGGGACTCCTCGCCGCCGTGCGCCGGGACCCAGTCGCGGTCCTGCTGGACCAGCACGTCACAGGCCTCGATGAACGTCTCGACCGGCAGCTCGGGCATGCCGAGGCGGCGGGCGGAGGTCTGGAAGCGGCGGGCGTTCTTCTCGGGGCGGAAGGTGGCCACCGAGCCGTCGGCCTGCCGGTACGCCTTGAGACCCTCGAAGATTTCCTGGGCGTAGTGCAGGGTCATGTTCGCGGGGTCGAGGGAGAGCGGGCCGTACGGCACGAGCTGGCCGTCGTGCCAGCCGCGGCCCTCGGTCCACTTGATCGTCACCATGTGGTCGGTGAAGTGGCGGCCGAACCCGGGGTTCGCCAGAATCGCGTCGCGCTCGGCGGCGGAAAGTGGCGAGGCCGAGGGCTTGAGCTCGATCGTGGGCGTCGTCATCAGTGGTTGTCCTTCACCGGTTGTGTGTGACGGGCCGCGCTCACGCCCCTCGACTGCCAGTGGCCAGTGTTAGGACGTCCGAGCATTGCCTCATTCCGCGGCTCCGCGTTCGATTATCGCGCGGGGAGGACCGTGGACGAAAACGGCGTGAATGCGACCCAGGGATGATGGTGGCACCCGGCGGGGACATAAGAAAAGCCGCCGGGTGCATATGCGACCCGGCGGCTTCGGAGGACTACGAGAGTTCTTCGAGTGGGCGCGGGGTCAGCCGGCTACTCGTACGGTCAGCGCGTCGCCGATTTCCGACGTGCTGCGGGCGGGCTTGCCGGTGCGGTCCGCGAGGTCGGCGGAGACCGCGTCCTCGATGCGGACGGCCTCGGACTCGTAGCCGAGGTGGCGCAGCAGGAGGGCGACGGACAGGACCGTGGCGGTGGGGTCGGCCTTGCCCTGGCCCGCGATGTCCGGGGCCGAGCCGTGCACGGGCTCGAACATCGAGGGGAACTCGCCGGACGGGTTGATGTTCCCGCTCGCGGCGACGCCGATGCCGCCGGAGACGGCCGCGGCGAGGTCGGTGATGATGTCGCCGAAGAGGTTGTCGGTGACGATCACGTCGAAGCGGGCCGGGTCGGTGACGAGGTAGATCGTCGCCGCGTCCACGTGGATGTAGTCGGTGGTGACCTCGGGGAACTCGGCCGCGACCTTGTTGAAGACGTTCGTCCACAGGTGGCCCGCGAAGGTCAGCACGTTGTTCTTGTGGACCAGCGTGAGCTTCTTGCGGGGGCGGGCCTGGGCGCGGGCGAAGGCGTCGCGGACGACGCGCTCGACACCGAAGGCGGTGTTGACGGAGACCTCGGTGGCGACCTCGTGCTCGGTGCCCTTGCGGATGGTGCCGCCGTTGCCGGTGTACGGGCCCTCGGTGCCCTCGCGGACCACGACGAAGTCGATCTCCGGCTCACCGGCGAGCGGGGTCGCCACTCCCGGGAGCAGCTTGCTCGGCCGCAGGTTCACGTGGTGGTCGAAGGCGAAGCGGAGCTTCAGCAGGAAGCCGCGCTCCAGCACCCCGGAGGGGACGCTCGGGTCACCGATGGCGCCCAGCAGGATCGCGTCGTGCGGCTTCAGCGCGGCCAGGTCGGCGTCGGTGAGGGTCTCACCGGTCGCGTGGTAGCGGCGGGCGCCGAAGTCGAACTCCTTGGTCTCCAGCTTCACATCCTGCGGAAGGACGGCGGAGAGGACCTTGAGACCTTCGGCCACGACTTCCTGACCGATGCCGTCACCGGGGATCACTGCGAGATCGATGCTGCGAGACATGCCCGACACCGTACTCCGCGTCCCATGGGATGACACCGGGTGTCCATGATGCGGACGCGCCTCGGCCATCGGTGTCGGCCGTTCGACGTACGTTCACCCCTACGCATGGCCCCCGTTGGACTTCTGGGGGAGCTTCATCGACATGGAGACACCTGACGTCGGCATCCCGGAAAACCTTGCGGTCCGGATGAGCATGGCCGAGCAGTACGAGTACCTGCGCACCAAGCTGTCCCGGCGCCGCACGCTGGTGACGGCGGGCATGGTGGCGGGCGGCCTGCTGACGGGCTGCGCCGGCAAGGGCACCACCGACAGCAAGGCCGCGCTCCCCACCCCCGCCACCTCGAAGGTCCCCGGCGCCGTCGTCACCCCCTTCGGCCGCCATCTCGCCTTCGGCGCCGACCCGAAGACGACGATGCGGATCTCCTGGCAGGTCCCGTTCGCGGTCAAGAAGCCGTACGTACGCGTGGGTTCGAAGCCCGACGACCTCAGCCGCCGGATCACCGCCGAGGTGCGCGCCCTGCACACCCCCGGCCTGACCGGCGTCCGCCCCGCGGTGGAGCAGTACTACGTCCACGCGGCCCTGGACGGCCTCCGCCCCGGCACGACGTACTACTACGGCGTCGGCCACGAGGGCTTCGACCCGGCCGCCCCGGCCCACCGCTCGACGATCGGCTCGTTCCGTACGGCGCCGGGGAGCCCCGAGAAGTTCGTGTTCACGGCCTTCGGTGACCAGGGCGTGAGCAACGCGGCCGCCGCCAACGACCATGTGGTCCTGCGCGAGAACCCCGCCTTCCACCTGCACGCCGGTGACATCTGCTACGCCGACACCAACGGACAGGGCAAGACGACGGACGGCTACGACCCGACGTACTGGGACCTGTTCCTCAAGCAGAACGAGGGCGTCTCCCGGACCGTCCCGTGGATGGTGACGACCGGCAACCACGACATGGAGGCCTGGTACTCCCCCGACGGCTACGGCGGCCAGCTCGCCCGCTGGTCCCTCCCGGAGAACGGCTTCGACCCCTCGCACGCGCCGGGCGTGTACTCCTTCGTCTACGGCAACGTCGGCGTGGTGGCGCTGGACGCGAACGACGTGTCGTACGAGATCACCGCCAACCTCGGCTACACGGGCGGGAAGCAGACGAAGTGGCTGGACCGCAGGCTGCGTGAGCTGCGGGCGGCCAAGGGGGTCGACTTCCTCGTGGTCTTCTTCCACCACTGCGCCTACTCGACCTCCGCGCACGCCTCGGACGGCGGGGTGCGCAGCGAGTGGCTGCCGGTGTTCGCGAAACACCAGGTGGACCTGGTGATCAACGGGCACAACCACGTGTACGAGCGGACCGACGCGATCAAGAACGGCGCGGTCGGCAGGGCCGTCCCCATCGGCGCGTCCACCGACCCGACGAAGGACGGGATCGTCTACGTCACGGCGGGCGGCGGCGGCCGGGATCTGTACGGGTTCCCGGCGGGCGTCAAGGAGAGCTACGAGGGGCACCTCACGCGGCACGGGACGGTCGACACCATGCAGTGGGCGAAGGGCCAGCACAGCCAGGCGGAGACGGTGGAGTGGTCGCGGGTGCGCTACCGGGGCTTCTCCCTCCTCTCGGTGGAGGCGGAGAGCGGCAGCACGCCGAGGCTCAGGGTGTCGGCGCTGGACCAGAACGGCAAGCGCATCGACCACTTCGAGGTGCGGCGCGGTCGCTGAGACCGCGCCGCACCTCGTGCGGGCGCGGCTCCCGGCTTTTCGGTGGTACTGCTGCGGGCTTTTACGTGGTGCTGCTGCGGCTCAGTGGCCGGTCTCGCCGCCGTTGTCCCGGCGGTCGAGGGCGCGCTGGAGGGCGGCGGCGGCATTCTTGCGCTCGGACTCGCTCGTGCGGGGCACGTGGCGGACGCGGCGGCGGACGGTCGTCTCGGCCATGGAGAATCGACTCCTTCGACAATTCCTGGAGTACTGAAGGGGAGACGCCGGAGGGGGCGGGGAGTCACGGACCGCAGGGGTTGCCTGCATGCTGTCCGGCTCACGACCGCCATTCGCTTGGTCTAGCGAGACGTTCGGCTCCTACAAAGCTAGGACAGGACCGCGCATCTGTCTCCACAATTACTCGGACTTCCTACTATCTGAGACGGTGAAACGAGTCACAGGCACCTGACCTGCGGTTTCTATTTACTGACGGTCAGAGCACATCCCCGTCACGCCAGTCGAAGAGAAGATCGCTGCCGAGGTCGAGGGGACCGGCGAGCGCGGGGCGGACATACGTGCTGTCCTCCTCCTCGGGCAGATGGACGATGCCGTCCGGTCCGAGCGCGGAGATCTTGCCGCCCCACAGCCGCCAGCCGCGCGCGGCGTAGAGCCGGGCCCCGTCGTCGCTGGCGCCGAGCAGCCCGACGTCGTAGGCGTGATCGACGATCCGCTCCAGCTCGGCCATGACGAGCCCGCCGTATCCCTTTCGCCGGGCATCGGGCCGCACGCCCACCCCCTCGACGTACCCGACCCGCAGCCACCGCCCCCGGTACCGCACCCGCCGCATGACCACCGACCCGTGCGCGACGAGCCCGTCCTCGTCGGCGAGCAGGGCGTGCACGCCACCGAGGCCGTGCTCGAAGTCCTGGTCGGTGAGGTCACCGGCGAAGGCGGCGTCCAGCAGCGCGCGGGCGGCGCGGAGGTCGGCCGGGGTGAGGTCGGCCGTGTGGGCGGTGCGCATACGGATGGTCACGGGGTCAGTATCGGAGACGGGGGCTCATGACGTGGCCGTCATCGCCACAGAGTTGTCATGACCGCATCGCCGTGATCACCGCATCGCGGAATCCGTGCGGGTCCTCGACCCACGGCAGATGCCCGGCGTCCGCCAGGGTCACCCGCCGCCCCCGGGGCAGCGCCCGCGCGAGCGAGTCGACGGCCGACCGGGGCCGGATGTCCCGCTCCCCGTCCACGATGACCACCGGCAGATCGAGGCCCTGGCAGGCGGCGTACAGGGCGGGGCTGCCGGCGGTCTGCCTCGCTTCGGCGTTCAGGGCTTTGTTGCAGGGGGAGTTGACGGCGAACCAGGGGTCGGCCATCGACTCGGCGTGTTCGACGGCGCGTTCCCGGTCGACGAACTCGACGGACCACTGGAGCACCGCCCGTTCACGGCTCTCGGCGGGCAACTCCCGCCAGCGGGCGAGCCGTTGGGGGTCCTCGCCGAGGCGCGCGAGGAGGTTCTCCTCGTAGGCGCCGTGCCAGTCGGTGTGCGGCCCGATGCCGGTGCCGCTGACGTAGACGAGGGCGGCGACCCGGTCGGGGTGGGCGAGGGCGTAGCTCAGGGCGAGCGACGCGCCCCAGGAGTGGCCGAGCAGCGCGATCCGCTCCAGCGCGAAGTGCCGTCGTACGGCGTCGAGATCGGCCACGAACCGTTCGGTGGTCCACGGGCCCGCGCACGGCTCGGACCGGCCGCCCCCGCGCTGGTCCCAACGGACCACCGTGGCGCGGGAGTCGAGCATCCCGGCCACGTCCTCGAACATGTCCCACAGCCCGGGCCCGCCGTGGCACAGCACCAGGGGTGTGGTGCCGGGTGTGCCACGGCCGGACCGGGAGGCCCACAGCCGTACTCCGTCGTCCGCCGTAACCACCGTGTTCCGCACAGGGGTTGAGGTCATGACGGGGAGTCTGCCCGCTGCGGGCACCCCGGGTCTCCTGGATTCCTCGGGTCTCAGCCCATGTGCGGGTACGTGTAGTCCGTCGGTGCCACCAGGGTCTCCTTGATGGCGCGGGTCAGGGTCCAGCGCGTGAGGTTCTGCGGGGCGCCGGCCTTGTCGTTGGTGCCCGAGGAGCGGCCGCCGCCGAAGGGCTGTTGGCCTACCACCGCGCCGGTGGACTTGTCGTTGATGTAGAAGTTGCCGGCCGCGTAGCGGAGCTTCTCCATCGTGTACGCCGCCGCCGCGCGGTCGCCCGCGATGACCGAGCCTGTCAGGGCGTAGTCGGAGACCGACTCCATCTGGGTCAGCATCTCGTCGTAGGCGTCGTCCTCGTAGACGTGGACCGCGAGGAACGGGCCGAAGTACTCCGTCGTGAACACCTCGTTGGCCGGGTCGCTGCACTCGACGACCGTCGGGCGGACGAACCAGCCGACCGAGTCGTCGTACGAACCGCCCGCCACGATCGTGCAGTTGGGGTCGGCCTTGGCGCGGTCGATGGCCGCCTTGTTCTTGGCGAAGGCGCGCTCGTCGATGACCGCGCCGATGAAGTTGGAGAGGTCGGTGACGTCGCCCATGGTCAAGTACTCGACCTCGGCGGCGAACTCCTCCTTGAAACCGGAGTTCCAGATCGACGCCGGGATGTACGCCCGGGAGGTCGCGGAGCACTTCTGGCCCTGGTACTCGAAGGAGCCCCGGGTCAGCGCCGTCTTCAACACGGCGCGGTCCGCGCTCGGGTGGGCGACGACGAAGTCCTTGCCGCCGGTCTCGCCGACCAGACGCGGGTAGGTGCGGTACTTCTCGATGTTGGTGCCGACCGTCTTCCACAGGTACTGGAAGGTCTTGGTGGACCCGGTGAAGTGGATGGCGGCGAGGTCGCGGTGCTCCAGAGCGACCTTCGACACCTCGATGCCGTCGCCGGTGACGAGGTTGATGACGCCCTTGGGGAGACCCGCCTCCTCCAGCAACTGCATGAGCAGGACGGCGGAGTGGGTCTGGGTCGGGCTCGGCTTCCACACCACCACGTTGCCCATCAGCGCCGGCGCCGTCGGCAGGTTGCCCGCGATGGCAGTGAAGTTGAAGGGCGTGATCGCGTAGACGAATCCTTCGAGCGGGCGGTGGTCGAGGCGGTTCCAGACGCCCGGGGAGTTCGCCGGGGGCTGCTCGGCGAGCAGGTCGCGGGCGTACTTGACGTTGAAGCGCCAGAAGTCGACGAGTTCGCAGGGACAGTCGATCTCGGCCTGCTGGGCGGTCTTGGACTGCCCGAGCATGGTGGAGGCGGCGAGGGTCTCGCGCCACGGGCCGGACAGCAACTCGGCCGCGCGCAGGATGATCGCGGCGCGGTCGTCGAAGGACATCGCGCGCCAGGCGGGCGCGGCGGCGAGGGCCGCGTCGACCGCGTCCTGGGCGTCGTCCTGGGTGGCGTTGGCGTAAGTCCCGATCCGCGCCTTGTGGTTGTGCGGCTGTACGACGTCGACGCGCTCGCCGCCGCCCATCCGCCGCTCGCCGCCGATGGTCATCGGCAGGTCGATCGGGTTCTCGGCCAGCTCCTTGAGCTTGACCTCGAGACGGGCGCGCTCGGGAGAGCCGGGCGCGTAGCCGTGCACCGGCTCGTTGACGGGGGTGGGGACCTGGGTCACAGCGTCCATGAGATCCGTAACTCCTTGTACGTGAGCGGGTGTTCGGTCAGCCCTTGGTGAGGGTCGAGCGGGCGAAGAAGAGGAGGTTGGCCGGCTTCTCCGCGAGGCGGCGCATGAAGTAGCCGTACCAGTCCGTGCCGTAGGCGGTGTAGACGCGCATGCGGTGCCCTTCGGCGGCGAGCCGCAGATGCTCGTCGCTCCTGATCCCGTAGAGCATCTGGAACTCGTACTCGTCCAGCTTGCGCCCGGCGCGCCGGGCCAGCTCCTGTGCGATGGAGATGAGGCGCGGGTCGTGGGACCCGACCATCGGGTACCCGGACCCCTCCATCAGGATCCGCAGGATCCGGACGTACGCCTTGTCGATCTCGTGTTTCTGCTGGTACGCGACCTCGGCGGGCTCCTTGTACGCGCCCTTCACGAGCCGGACGCGGCTGCCGGCCTCGGCGAGGCGGCGGGCGTCGGACTCGGTGCGGAAGAGGTAGGCCTGGATGACACAGCCGGTCTGCGGGAAGTCCTTCCGCAGCTCCTCGTGGATCGCGAACATCGAGTCGAGGGTGGTGTGGTCCTCGGCGTCGAGCGTGACGGTCGTACCGATGGCGGCGGCGGCCTCGACGACGGGCCGGACGTTGGCGAGGGCGAGTTCGTGACCGCCTTCGAGGGCCTGCCCGAACATGGAGAGCTTGATGGACATCTCGGCCCGCGTGCCCAGCTCCAGCTCCTCGAGCCGGTCGACGAGCAGGAGATAGGCGTCGCGGGCGGCGGCGGCCTGCGCGGGGGTGGTGATGTCCTCGCCGACGACGTCCATCGTCAGCTCCAGGCCCTTGGCGGTGAGGTCCTGGACGATCGGCACGATCTCGTCCACCGTCTCGCCGGGGATGAAGCGATCGACGACCTGCTTGGTCACCGGCGCCGCCGAGATCAGCCGACGCATCTGATCGCTGCGCGAGGCGGCGAGAATCACGGGACCCAGCACGGGGCACCTCCACAGAACCAGCAGACAGGACCACCGTGAAACCTAGGGATCCCTCCGATCGTCGACCATCGACAGCTGTCACGCATCCGTTCCACAGATCTCAGACAGATGTATGAAGGCGGCCGGGAACCGGCGCGGGAATGCGGGAGAATGCCCGGGTGACCACCGATTCCACCGGCGACTACCAGGAGCTGGTCGACGAGATCTCGGAGCTCCTCGGCGCCCCGGCGACCCTGGAGAACCGCGACTTCGAGCTGATCGCCTTCGGGGCCTACGACGGTGAGGGCGACCTGGACCCGTCCGAGCTGGACCCGGTCCGCACCCGCTCGATCCTGACCCGGCGTTCCACGGCGGCGATCCGCACGTGGTTCGAGGGCTTCGGCATCACGCGGGCGACCGGTCCGGTCCGGATCCCGCCCACCCCCGAGGCGGGTGTCTACCGGGGCCGTATCTGCCTCCCCGTACGCCATCGGGGTGTCGTCCTCGGCTACGTCTGGCTCCTGGACGACGACGATCCCGGCCCCGACGAGGCGCGGCTCGCGGCGGCGATGCAGGTCACGGCCCGGATCGGCGCGCTCCTCGCGGACGAGGCCCAGGCTGGCGCCGACCTCACCCGCGAACTCCGGGCGGTCCTCACGGCCGAGCGCGGCTGGCAACGGGACATGGCGGTGGCGGCACTGCGTACGGCCCTGGGCCCACGCGCCGACGGCCCGCACACCGTGATCTGCGTCGCCCCCTGGCCGTCCACCGACCCGAACGACACCCCCTCGGCCCGCACGGTCCCCCACGCGACCGCCCTGTGCACGGTCCCGTGGGGCACGACCGACCAGCAGAGCCTGGCGGTACTGGTACGGCTGCGGACGACGGATGTAAGGACACCGGCAGCGAGTGCGGCGGCGCGGGTGCTGGGGGATCTGCGG
>NZ_JAENRY010000232.1 GCF_016612545.1 Streptomyces sp. MBT65
CCCCCCACCAGATGCTCGGCCCGCGCCCCGTCGAAGAACACCTCGTTGAACTCACTGGTCCCCGTCAACTGCCGTATGGGCCGCACCTCGACGCACCCCGGCTGATCCATCGGCACCAGCAGAAAACTCAGCCCCCGATGCCGCCGCGACCCCACCTCGGTCCGCGCCAACACAAAACACCAGTCGGCCTCATGAGCGAGCGAGGTCCAGATCTTCTGCCCGGTGACCCGATAAGACCCGTCCCCACCGTCCCGCACCCCAACAGTCCGCACCCCCGCCAGATCGGACCCGGCCCCCGGCTCGCTGTACCCCTGACACCACAACTCGTCCCCAGCGGCAATAGCGGGCAGAAAACGGGACTTCTGCTCGTCGGTACCATGCGCGATAAGGGTAGGGGCCAACAAATTCTCCCCGATATGCCCGGACCGCGGCGGCGCGGACGACCGCGCGTATTCCTCGGCCCAGGCGACCTGTTGGGTGAGAGTGGCGCTGCGATTCCCGTATCCGTCCTCCGGCCACCCCAGCCCTATCCACCCACCCTTGCCGAGTGTCCGTTCCCAACTGCGCCGATCCTGCCCGGAATCGACATGCGCACAGAGCCACTCCCGAACCTCTCCCCGAAACACGTCATCAGCGCCACTGAATCCAAAGTCCACAGGGGGTCCCCTTCCAACACCGGCCAGATCAACTAACCCAGGGGCGCGAGGCTGTATCAATATGCGGCTCCGCCGCGTGAGCGCGACCAGCCCCAACGCACCCGCACTCACTACACAACTGAACCTCCCGCCCTCCTAGGCGTTAGGACGACTCCCCTCCCGCGCAGCCCGCTCCATCTCCTGCAAACGCGCAAGCATCGGCATCGGATCCACCCCCACAGACCCCGGCAAAAACTCCGCGATCCTCTCAGCCGTCCAACCGCCGGAGGCATACGCGGCCCGCAATTCCCGAGGCTGAGCCCACACCGCGATCTTCGGCCCCGCAACGGTATAAACCTGCCCGGTGATCCCCACCTCCCGAGCCGAGTCGGACAGCAGATAGACAACCAACGCCGCCACATCCTCCGCAGACCCGATCTCCGCCAACTCCATAGGAACATTGGCCGACATACGCGTACGAGCGACAGGCGCCACCGCATTGGCGGTGACCCCGTACTTGTTCAGGCCCAGCGCAGCGCTCCGCACCAGCGAGATGATCCCGCCCTTGGCCGCACTGTAATTCGCCTGCGAAACCGACCCCTGATGATTACCGCTGGTGAACCCGATCAAGGTCCCGCCCCGCTGCTTCCGCATCACCGCGGAGGCCGCCCGAAAAACAGTGAACGTCCCCTTCAAATGCGTGGCGAGAACCGGATCCCACTCCTCCTCGGACATATTGAAAAGCATCCGCTCCCGCAGAATCCCGGCAACGCACACCACCCCGTCGAGACGCCCGTACGAAGCCAGCGCGACATCGACGACCCGCTGCCCACCGGCCATCGTCGAGATGTCATCGGCGACGGCGACCGCCTCACCGCCCGCCGCCTCGATCTCCTTGACGACACCCGCGGCGATCTCACTCGTCGGCGACGCCCCGTCCATCGAGACCCCGTAGTCGTTGACGACGACCCGCGCCCCCTCGGCGGCGGCCGCGAGCGCGACCGCCCGTCCGATGCCCCGGCCCGCGCCCGTGACGGCGACGACCTTGCCTGCCAAGAAGTTCCCCATGTCCGGCCCCTCCCGCAGTTTCTGACGGTCCGTTAGATTCGACTCAGATTCTACGACCCGTCAGATGCCTGAGGACAAGCCCCGGGGAGGCCCCGATGTCACCGCCGACACTTGGTCCGGAGTTCCACGACATCGCCAAGCGCGTGAACAACTGGGGCCGTTGGGGAGCTGACGACGAGATCGGCACCCTGAACCTGATCACCGACGAGGTGGTCCGCGAGGCCGCCGCCGAGATCCGCACCGGGCGCCGCATCCCCCTCGCCCTCCCCCTCCAACAGGACGGCGTGCAGACGGGGTTGATCCCCGGCCGGATCAACCCCCTGCACGCGATGGTGCAGATCAACCAGGAACTCTTCGGCCCGGGCACGGTCGCGTGCAGCGACGACGCGGTGACCCTGGGGCTCCAGGCCGGCACCCACTGGGACGCGCTGACCCATGTCTCGCACTCGGGCAGGCTCTACAACGGCCGCCCGGCGTCCACCGTGACCCCGCACGGCGGCGCCGAGTTCAGCGGGATCGACAAGGCCCGGCACATCGTCTCGCGCGGGGTACTGCTCGACGTGGCACGCGCGCGGGGGGTCGATCGCCTCGAAGGCGGGCACGCCGTGACCCCCGAAGACCTGGAAGCCGCCGAGGAGTTCGCCGGCACGCGGGTCCGCGCGGGCGACATCGTGCTCGTACGGACCGGGCAGGTGCAGGTGTATCTGGCCGGCGACAAGCACGGGTACGGCTATCCGTCACCCGGGCTGTCGGTCCGTACGCCGGAGTGGTTCCACGCGCGCGATGTCGCGGCGGTCGCCAATGACACGCTCACCTTTGAGATATTTCCGCCGGAAATAGCGGACTTGTGGCTGCCGGTGCACGCTCTCGACCTGGTCGAGATGGGCATGCTGCAGGGCCAGAACTGGAATCTCGAAGAGTTGTCCACAGCCTGTGGACAAGAGAACCGCTACACGTTCCTCCTGTCCGCGATGCCCGAACCTTTCGTCGGCGCGACGGGAACCCCGGTGGCCCCGATCGCCATCCTCTAGGACAGTCCGGTTTTGACGAGGGCCGGACTTACGGTCGGATGGCGGCCCGCTGCTGCCCACCCCGAGCACGGCACCGCGTGCCGCCATCCGACTCCGGCGCCCCGTCCTGGCCCCCGGCCCCGAGGGGACCCACGCCGAACGCGATCCACACTCGCCGAGGGCTCCCGTCACCGAAGCCCTCGCCGTCCCCTCGCGGCGAATCGCTGCCCACAAGCGTGACCACCTGGTCACTTCGCGTCAACGCCCATCCGGGGATTTATTCCGTAAGCCGCATTTGTCACCGGGCGCGCACGGAAGCACGGCCCGGCGCATCTCCGCCCGGCACTTGCAGACAGCACCTACAACCCGAGGCACGTGGACACGTGGGGCACCTGGGGCACCCGCGACCGGGACCTACACCGCTTCGTACGCGAAGCCCTCGAACTCGAAGCCCTCGTACGCGGTGACACCGCCGCCGAACTCGGCCACGGCCTGGCGGGGTTCACTGTCCCGGTCGATCTCGCACCAGATGCGCTTGCCGGTGCCCTCGGCGCTCCAGCCCCAGCGGTCGGCGAGGCCGTCCACGAGGGCCAGGCCGCGGCCGCCGGTCTCGTCGCCGTCCGCACAGCGCGGCACGGGGGCCTTGCAGCTGGTGTCCGCGACCTCCAGCCGTACGGTCGCCGACTCGGTCGCCACATCCGGCAGGGAGAGCCGCAGCACGGCCGGACAACCGGTGTGCACCACGGCGTTGGTGACCAGCTCGGAGACGAGCAGGATCAGCGTCTCCGCGAGCGGCTCGTCGGCCTCTATCCCGGACACCGCGAGCCGCGAGCGCGCCCACCGCCGGGCTCGCCCCACCTCGGCAGGGTCGGGCCGGATCTCCAGCTGCACTTGAAGCACCTGCACCGCTCACACCATCCGAACCGGCGGACACTTAGCCTCGCGCCTCACGAGGGCCACGATCGTAGCCATTTCCTGCATGACCAGAACAACGGCCAGAACCAGGGTCACGGAACGTGAATCCCTTGTGAGACAGCATGGTTGACGTTCAGTCACCCCAACAAGCGCTTCGGGCATATTCCAGCGCGAAGGAGTACGCGTGCGGGATACTGTGCGACGCTCGTCGCGGGAAGTCGAACAGGCAGGGGCGAAAGCCCGTTCTGCCCTGCGAGCGGCGGCGCGCACCGCCCGGTCCGGGGCCGCCTCACAGGCAACACCGGCATGGCTCGTACCTTGAACCACTCGCATCCCACACAAGGTACCGGAGCCCGCAGGCGACTCCAGGCCGTGACAAGTCACGCATAGGACACAACCCGATATCAACGCTCCGTGATTCCGGTGTGCCACGTTCCGCGACACCGTTGTCGAGCCCGTTCCGGTCACCGCAGGCAGGCGCCCCGTCAGGCCACCCCGGCCAGCAGATCCGCCGCGAGCAACTCCTCACTCTCCGTGTTCCCGCCACCACGCCGCGCGCGCACCCACGCCCGTTTCAGATGCAGATGGACCTCGGACTCCCAGGTGAAGCCCATCCCGCCATGCACCTGAAGACAGTCCCGGGCACCGCGCACGGCCGCCTCGTCGGCCAGCAGCCGGGCCGCCGCGATGTCCACCGGATCGCCGGTCACCGCCGCCGCGTACACGGCGGCCCGCGCCACCTCGACCCGCACCAACGCCTGCGCACACAGCTGCTTGACGGCCTGGAACGCCCCGATCGGCTGCCCGAACTGCTCCCGCGTCCGGGCGTGTTGCACCGCCAGCTCCCCCACCCGCCCGGCCGTCCCGAGCTGCTCGGCAGCACTGAGAAGAACAGCGACAGAACCGGCACGCGCCGGAGCCGGCACCCGATGCAAGGGCGTCAACGGATCCACCGACCGCAGTTCTACGGCCCCCTCGGCCCCCGGCAGCACGACATCGGCCTCGTCCAGCCACTCCACGAGACGGCCATCGGCGGCGGCGACCACCGTCTCCCCGGTGGCCGCCCCCGGCACCACCCCGGCAGCGAGATGGGTCGCCACCAACGGCCCGGGCACCAACGCCGCCCCGACCTCCTCGAACACCAACACGGCTTCGGGCAGCCCGAGTCCGGCCCCTCCGTCGGCTTCGGACAGCCGTAGGGAGAACACCCCGAGGTCGCCGAGGGCCTTCCAGAAAACCCGGTCCAGCCGAGGAGTACCGCTCGGGGGCGCGGCCGGCCGACCACCGACCATGGCTCGCACCGCGTCCCGCAACGCCCGTTGATCATCGGTCAGTTGAAAACGCACAGCTCACCGCCCCTTCGGCAACCCGAGAATCCGCTCGGCCACGATGTTCTGCTGAATCTGCGAAGTGCCCGCAGCGATCGTGTACGACAACGACGACAACCGGTCCAGCACCCAAGCCCGCTCCAGATCGAGGGAGTTCGCGCCGAGGACATCCGCCGCCACGTCGTACAGCTCCTGACGGGCGTGCGAGTAGCGGAGTTTGAAGACCGAGCCGCCCACACCCGGTACACCGCCGGAGGCCTCCGCCTCGCTCACGTTCCACTGCGTGAGCCGCCACAACGCCCTGAACTCGGCGTTCAGCCGCCCCAGTTGCCGCCGGAGCACGGGATCGTCCCACCGCCCGTTCCGCCGTGCCTCCACGGCCAGCTCGCCCAACACCCGCCGACAGGCGACGACCTCGCCCACGAAAGCCGTACCGCGCTCGAAGGACAGCGTCACCATCGTCACGCGCCAGCCGTCGTTCTCGTCCCCGACCCGGTTGCCGACCGGCACCCGCACCTCGTCGAGGAACACCTCGGCGAACTCCGCGGACCCGGCGAGCGTCCGCAGCGGCCGTACGGTGATGCCCGGCGCGTCCATCGGCATCGCGAGCCAGCTGATCCCCCGGTGCTTCGGCGCCGCAGGGTCCGTGCGGACCAACAGCTCGCACCAGTCGGCGACTTCGGCGTGCGAGGTCCAGATCTTGGAACCGGTCACCACGTAGTCGTCGCCGTCCCGCCACGCGCGCGTGCGCAGCGCCGCGAGGTCGGAGCCGGCGTCCGGTTCGCTGAAGCCCTGGCACCACACCTCGTCGCCGCGCAGCACGGGCGGCAGCCAGCGCTCCCGCTGCTCGGCCGTGCCCTCGGCCGCGATCGTCGGCCCGGCGTGCAACAGCCCCACGAAATTGGCCCCTACGTAGGGCGCGCCCGCCTTCTCGGTCTCCTCCAGGAAGATCAGCCGGGTGGTCGGGGACGCACCCCAATGGACGTCGCCGTACCCGGCGTCGTACAACATCCGCTGCCAGCCGAGGTCGTAGCCGCGCCGGGCCGGCCAGTCGTCCGGGGACGGCTTCGCGGGCAGGGTGGGAAGCACCTTGGCGAGCCACTCCCGCAACCGGGCCCGGAACTCGTCCTCCTCGGGGGTGTAGGAGAGGTCCATTACTTGTCTAGGTCCAGGCCCAGCATGCGGATCGCGTTGCCCCGCATCAGCTTGTAGACCGTCTCGTCGTCGAGGCCCTTCACATGGTCGAGGGCGACCTCCTTGGTGTGCGGGAAGGTCGAGTCGACGTGCGGGTAGTCGGTCTCGAAGGTCGCGTTGTCCCGCCCTACCACGTCCAGCGAGGCGACCCCGTGCTTGTCGCGGAAGAAGCAGCAGAACATCTGGCGGTAGTAGTACGTCGACGGGGGCTCGGGGATGAGATCCCGCACCCCGCCCCACGCGCGGTGCTCCTCCCACACGTCGTCGGCGCGCTCCAGGGCGTACGGAATCCAGCCCATCTGCCCTTCGCTGTAGGCGAGTTTGAGGGTCGGGAACTTCACCAGGACCCCGCTGAAGAGGAAGTCCATCATCGAGGCCATCGCGTTGTTGAAGGAGAGCGAGGCCTGTACTGCGGGGGGCGCGTCCGGCGATGCGGCGGGCATCTGGGAGCTGCTGCCGATGTGCATGTTGACGACCGTCCCCGTCTCCTGGCAGACCGCGAAGAACGGGTCCCAGTAGCCGGAGTGGATCGACGGCAGTCCGAGGTACGTGGGGATCTCGCTGAAGGTCATCGCGCGGACGCCGCGTGCCGCGTTCCGTCGGATCTCCTCGACCGCCAACTCCACGTCCCACAACGGGATCAGGCACAGCGGGATGAGCCGACCGCCGCTGTCGCCGCACCACTCCTCGACCATCCAGTCGTTGTAGGCGCGGACGCAGGCGAGGGCGACCTCCTTGTCGTGCGCCTCGGCGAAGGTCTGGCCGCAGAAGCGCGGGAAGGTCGGGAAGCAGAGCGAGCCCTCGACATGGTTGAGGTCCATGTCCGCGAGTCGCGCCTTGGGGTCCCAGCAGCCCTGGCGCATCTGCTCGCGGGTGATGCCCTCCAGGGTCATCTCGTCGCGGTCGAAGCCGACGGCGGCGATGTTCCGCTTGTACGGGAACTTGAGGTCCTCGTAGATCCACCAGTCGGTGGGCGGGCCGTCCGGGTCCATCGTGATCTGGTACTTGCCCGCCACGTAGGCGAGTTCGCCGATTCCGGCGGTGAGCGGCTGCGGACCGCGCTCGCGGTACTTCTTCGGCAGCCAGGTCTCGAAGAGGTGCGCGGGTTCGATCACGTGGTCGTCGACGCTGATGATGCGGGGCAGTTCGGTGGCCATGGGTTCCCCTCCGCCGGACGGTACTTATCTGATGACCCGTCAGATAGCATGTCACCTGACGAGTCGTCAGCCAAGGAGGGGGACCATGAACGAGACGCCGCACTCCCTGAGTTCCTCCCGCACCCTGTGGGAACTGGTCGTCCGCCGCGCCGACTTGACCCCCGACCGGCCGGTCTTCCTCCAGGACGACCGGGCCCTGACCTTCGGCGAGTTGCGGGACCGCTCGGAGCGCGTGGCGGCGGGCCTGTACGACATGGGCGTCCGCCCCGGCACGGTCGTCGCCTGGCAGTTGCCCACCCGCATCGAGACGGCCCTGCTCTCCTTCGCGCTGGCCCGCCTGGGCGCCGTACAGACGCCGGTGATCCCCTTCTACCGGGACCGCGAAGTCGGCTTCGCGCTACGGGAGTCGAAGGCCGAGTACTTCGCGGTGCCGGGCACGTGGCGCGGCTTCGACCACATGGAGATGGCACGACGGCTCGGCGCGCGGGGGATCTTCGAGGCGTACGACGACGCCCAACTCCCCGACGGAGAGCCGTCCTTGCTCCCCGCCCCGCCCGCCGACGGCACCTCGGTCCGCTGGATCTACTGGACCTCCGGCACCACGTCCGACCCCAAGGGCGTGCTGCACACGGACCGTTCGCTGATCGCGGGCGGCTCGTGCCTCGCGCACGCGCTGCGGCTGACGGCGGACGACGTGGGGTCGATGGCCTTCCCGTACGCGCACATCGCCGGGCCCGACTACACGGTGATGCTGCTGCTGTACGGCTTCCCGGCGGTGATGTTCGAGCAGTTCGCGCTGCCGGACGCGCTGGAGGGGTACCGCAAGCACGGGGTGACGGTGGCCGGCGGCTCAACCGCCTTCTATTCCATGTTCCTTGCCGAGCAGCGCAAGCAGCCCGACCGGAAGGTGATTCCCTCGCTACGGCTGCTCGCGGGCGGCGGGGCGCCGAAGCCGCCGGAGGTCTACCACTCCGTCGTACGGGAGATGGGGGTCCAACTCACCCATGGCTACGGCATGACCGAGGTGCCGATGATCACCATGGGCGACCCGGAGGACACCACCGAGAACCTCGCCACGACCGAGGGACGACCGCCCGAGGGGATGGAGATACGGATCGCCGAGGGCGGGGAGGTGCGGCTGCGCGGGGAGGCCGTGTGCCAGGGGTACTTGGACCCGGCGCAGACGGCGGAAGCCTTCGACGCGGACGGGTTTCTGCGTACCGGGGACCTGGGGGTCGTCACCGACAGCGGGCATCTGATCCTCACCGGGCGGCTGAAAGACGTGATCATCCGCAAGGGGGAGAACATCTCCGCGAAGGAGATCGAGGATCTGCTGGCCGCGCATCCGGACGTCGGGGACGTGGCCGTCGTAGGGCTGCCGGACGCGGAGCGTGGGGAGCGGGTCTGTGCGGTGGTCGAACAGCCGCCGGGGGCCGGGGAGTTGACCTTGGCGGCCGTGACGGACCATCTGCGCGCGGAAGGACTGTCCGTGCACAAGCTGCCGGAGCAGCTGGAGATCGTGGACGCCCTTCCGCGCAACGAGACCCTGCGCAAAGTGCTCAAGTACAAGCTGCGGGAGCGCTATTCGGGTCCCAAGACGGATCCCAAGACGGATCCCGGGACTATTCCGGGACGGTGAAGTAGCGGGCGAAGGAGGAGACGATCTCCGCCTCGCCGACCTTGCCGTCGCTGTCCGTGTCGAGCGCGGCGGCCGCCATGGCGGCGATGTCGTCGGGCACGCCGAGGGCCTTGAGGACGCGCACGGTGTCCGCGATGGTGGCCGAGCCGTCGCCGTCCGGGTCCGCGACGTCGAGGGCCGCGTGCAGGAAGGGGCGGCCGATCTCGGCGAAGCGCTCGGGGTTGTCGCGCAGCCGCTTCACCGCGCCGCCCACGAACTCCTCGCGGCTGACCCGCTGGTCGCCGTCCCGGTCCGCGATGCCGGCCATGCCCTGCCAGAACGCCTCCGCGCCGATGTACAGGGCCTGTCCCTTGTCGGAGCGGGCCGCCGTGCCGAACTCCGCGAGCAGCGCCTTGGCCGCCGAGTTGAAGTCCTCGCGGTCGATGAAGCCGTTGCCGTCCTGGTCGAAGGTGGCGAACCGGGCGGCGATCCGTCGCTCGTACTCGGTGCTGACCATGTCTTTCGGGCCGCCTTACTCATGTGGGGTGCGCTTGGCTGGAGCGTACGACGCCGGGGCGGGTCCGGGAGCCGAAAACGTCGCTTGTACCAAGACCGGGGAAATTCCGAAACAACGGCGTCACGCGGGAAACCCACGGCGTCATGCAGGAGACCCACGGCGTCACGCCGAGAGGGGGTCCGCCTCTTCCTCGGGGTCCTCTTCTGTGGCCGTCATCACATCGGGATAGACGTCGAAGAGGCGGCGCACACCGAGGGCGCCGAGGACGCGGTTGACATGCGAGCCGTCGACGGCGCCCCGCGCGGGCAGCACCACGCGCAGATGGCCCTGGCAGGAGCGGATGAGGCGGCGGGAGGCGATGAGCACGCCGACGCCGCTGGAGTCGCAGAACAGCACCTCGGAGAGGTCCAGGACCAGGCTGTGCCGCCCCTCGGCGACCACGTCGTGCACCCGTCGGCGCAGCACCGGTGAGCTCACCAGGTCCAGTTCGCCGGACACGAGGAGCACGGACCAGTCGCCGCGCTCGCCGTCGTTCACTTTGAAGGCCACCGTCGCGCCTCTCGCTAGCCGGAACTCCCGGAGACCGTCCGGAAACGGAAGCCGTACCTACGCTTCCTTGCAGCGCGGCTGCCCAGCGGCCGTTCCCTGAAACACGGGGGCAGAAACGGAAACCGGCCCGAAGAGGCTTGTTCTAGTCGCCTTCGATCCTGTTCGATCAGGTGTGGGCGGGGTAGGCGCCGATCCGTTACCACTCGCGCCGCTTCGGGGGCGTGCAATTGCAGAATGGGGGGTGCGCTGTCAGACGTGCCCACTACATTCGAAGAGACGGTGAGCGCACGCTTGACTTGGGCACGGACACGGTGAGGGGGCCGCATGGCGACGAAGGACGCACCGCCCCGTTGGGACCGCAAGATGCAGCAGCGGCTGGCCCGCGGCGAGGCGGCGGCCCTCGGTGAGCTGTACGACCGCTTCGCCTCCCTCGTGCACTCCCTCGCCCACCGCGTCCTGGGCGACGAGCGCGCCGCCGACGGCATCACCCGCGAGGTCTTCGCGCATGTGTGGGAGCACCCCGACGCCTACGACCCCAAGCAGGGCCCGCTGCGCTCCTGGGTGGCCGCGCTGACCCACCGCCTCGCCGTGCAGCGGCTGCGCGTCACCGAGACCGTCGCCCTCGCCCACGGCGGCGAGGGTTCCACCGAGGAGCTGGAGCGCAAGGTCCGCCGCGCCTCCGTCGCCGCCCGCGCCGACTACATCGTCACGTCGATGCCCGCCCCGCTGCGGGCCGCCCTGGAGCTGGCCTACTTCCAGCGCCGTGACTACCGCCAGACCGCCGCCGACCTCGGCGTCACCGAGGACGAGGCCCGCCGCCGCCTCCGCCTGGGCCTCCAACTCCTGTCCACCGCCCATGACGCCGGCGCTCCGCCGGGAGCGGGGGGTGGGACGTGACCGACGCGTGGCGGGACGGGTTCGAGGGTTTCGAGAGGTACGAGGGCTACGAGGCGTACGGCGAAGGGGCCGCGGAAGGTGAGGAGGTCGTGCCGGCGCAGGGTGGGGCGGGGAGCGGGGGTCCGGGTGGGCCCGCGGACGGCGACGGCTCCGCGCAGGGCGGTCGCGGGGACGGCCGGCCTGTGAACGACGGCTCCGGGAACGGCGGTTCGGTGAACGACGACGGTGACGGCGACGACGGCGTGCGGGGTGGACCGGGCGGTTCCGGTGACGGCTCGCACGGTGACGCGGGCGGTTCCGGTGGTGGTTCCGTGGACGGCGGTTCCGGGAGCGGTGCGGGGGAGCCGCCGTGGATCCCGATGCCGCGTGCCTCCGTGGAGGACGGTGGGCGTCCGCTGCCCGAGCTCGATGTGTCCGAGGCCCGGGCCGTGCCGCTGGTGCTGGAGCACCGGGTGCTGAAGGCGCTGCTCGGCGCGTGGGCGCTGGCCGCGTGCTCGGCGGCGGAGACGGCCGCCGTGGAGGAACACCTCGGCGAGTGCGGGCCCTGCGCGGACGAGGCGCTACGGCTGCGCGGCGCGGTCGGACTGCTCCACCCCGTCGAGCCGCTCGACCTCGACCCCGGGCTGCGCACCCGTGTCCTCACCGGTTCCTTCGACCGCCGGCCGCCGCGCATCCCGGTGCCGGAGTGGGCGACGCCGTACGACGCGGAGACCGCGCGGCTGGACGCGCTGTTGCAGGACATAGGTGACGCCGAGTGGCACGCGCCCGTGCGGCTGCGCTGGTTCGAGGGCGAGGGGCCGACGAGTCGTCGTACGACCGTCGCCGGGGTGATCGCGCATCTGCTGACCGTCGACGGGCTGGTCGCGGCGGCGCTGGGGCTCGAGGACCCGCTGACCGGGGAGGTCGCCAAGGCGGCGACACCGGCCTCACGTACCGAGGCGTACTGGCAGTCGTCGCACTTCCCGCCGAGCCGGTCCATTCGGCCGCCCTGGCGCGAGCAGAGCCACAACATCGTCCGCACGGTGTCGTTCACCGGCGGCAGCACCGGCAAACTCGCCGTCTCCTACGGGGACTTCGAGCTTCCGTTGCACGATGCGATGCTCGACCGGGCCTTCGAGTGCTGGGTGCACGCGGAGGACATCGCGGAGGCGGTGGACTATCCGTACGACCCGCCGTCTCCTCGGTATCTGAACCGGATGATCGATCTCGCCGCGCGGATGTTGCCGGTGGTGTTGGCGGAGCGGCGGCGGCACGGGTTGGCTTCGCCGGGTGGGGGGCGGCATCTGGTCGGTGCGGGGGAGGCCG
>NZ_JAENRY010000233.1 GCF_016612545.1 Streptomyces sp. MBT65
GGCGGGAGTGTCCTCGAAGGTGTCCGGGACGGGCTCGTTGACGATCATATTGTGGGTGACCCTCCGATCTGCGGGGACGGTCGCAGGACGGTGAGGATGTGTGCGGGCCGGTTGCCCGGTTCCAGGCGCACATAGTTGGCCCTGCCCCAGTGATAGGTCTCACCGGTGAGCTCGTCGCGCACCGGCACCGACTCGTGCCATTCCAGGCCGAGTTGCGGCATGTCCAACGAGACCGTGGCCTCCTGGGTGTGGTGCGGGTCGAGGTTCGCGACCACCAGAACCGTGTTCGAACCGCTCCGCTTCGAGTACGCGATCACCGCCTCCTGGTCCGTGTGATGGAAGTGGAGGTCACGCAACTGCCGCAACGCGGGGCTGCGGCGCCGGACGTCGTTGAGTTTGCCGAGCAATGGCGCGATGCTACGTCCTTCCCGCTCGGCCGACACCCAGTCGCGGGGCCGGAGTTGGTACTTCTCGGAGTCCAGATACTCCTCGCTGCCGGGCCGCAACGGTGTGTTCTCGCACAACTCATACCCGCTGTACACCCCCCACGTGGGAGAGAGGGTCGCGGCGAGTACCGCGCGCAGTTCGAAGGCCGGCCGCCCGCCTTCCTGGAGGAACTCGTGCAGGATGTCGGGGGTGTTCACGAACAGGTTCGGCCGCATGTAGGCGGCCGACTCGCCCGCCAACTCGCTGAGGTAGTCGGTGAGTTCGGCCTTCGTGTTGCGCCAGGTGAAGTAGGTGTACGACTGCTGGAAGCCGACCTGCGCGAGGGTGGCCATCATCGCGGGCCGGGTGAAGGCCTCGGCCAGGAAGATCACGTCCGGGTCGGTGGCGTTGATGTCCGCGATCACCCGCTCCCAGAACACGACCGGCTTGGTGTGCGGGTTGTCCACACGGAAGATCCGCACCCCGTGGTCCATCCAGTGCCGCAGCACGCGCAGCGTCTCGGCGATCAGCCCGTCCAGGTCCCGGTCGAAGGCGATCGGGTAGATGTCCTGGTACTTCTTCGGCGGGTTCTCCGCGTACGCGATCGTCCCGTCCGGGCGGTGGTGGAACCACTCCGGATGCTTGTCCACCCACGGATGGTCCGGCGAGCACTGCAACGCGAAGTCCAGCGCGATCTCCATGCCCAGCTCACCGGCGCGCGCGACGAACGCGTCGAAGTCCTCCAACGTCCCGAGCTGAGGGTGGATCGCGTCGTGCCCGCCCTCGGGCGAACCGATCGCCCAGGGGACGCCGACATCCTCGGGCCCGGCGGAGAGGGTGTTGTTCGGGCCCTTGCGGAAGGTGGTCCCGATGGGATGGACCGGCGGCAGGTACACCACGTCGAAGCCCATCGCCGCGATACCGGCCAGCCGTTTCGCCGCCGTACGGAACGTGCCGTGGGGCTCGGCCGCCGTGCCCTCGGAGCGCGGGAAGAACTCGTACCAGGCGCCGTAGAGCGCCCGCTCCCGCTCCACCAGCAACGCGCGGGGCTCGGAGACCGTGACCAGTTCCCGCAGGGGATACCGGGCCAGGATCTCGTCCACCTCGGGCGTCAGCGCGGCGGCCAGCCGGGACGCGGGCGGGCGGGTCTCGTCGCGCAGCGCGGTGACGGCGGCGCGGAGGACGGGCCGCAGGCCCTTGCCCTTCGGTACGCCGGTGATGGCGCGCTCGTGCAGCCGCGCGCCCTCCTCCAGGACCAGGTCCGTGTCCATGCCGGCCGGGATCTTTATCCCGGCGTGGTGGCGCCAGGTGGCGACCGGGTCGCTCCAGGCCTCCACGGTGTACGTCCACCGGCCGGGTGCGCCGGGTGTGACGGTGGCGCCCCAGCGGTCGGTGCCGGGGGCCAGCTCCCGCATCGGGGTCCATGGACCGGGGCGGCCGTCCGGGTCGTGGAGGACGGCGTTGGCGGCGACCGCGTCGTGGCCCTCGCGGAACACGGTGGCCGACACCTCGAAGGCCTCACCGGTCACCGCCTTGGCGGACCGGAGGCCGTGCTGGACGACCGGCCGGACATCGAGGACGGGGATGCGTCCGATGCCGGGGGACGTGGCGCCCGCGGAGGGTGGCTCCGGGGCGGGCGGTGCCGTGCCGGCGGGGCGCACGCGGGGCGTGTCCGTGCCGGATGTCGGGGGTGGTGACGAGTGGTGCGTGGCGGGCATGACCGCTCCTGTCCGCGTCAACGTGGGTATGGGCGGATGGATGTGGGGAGGTGGGTCCTGCGAGAGATCCCGTGGTGCGTCTGGGGGGCGTACCGGTGGAGCCTTCCCACCCTATTCGGGTTAGCAATCCGGCAGGTTGCTAACTACTTACGCGCAGGTCTCCACAGAAGATCCGGCCCCGTCCTGGCGAACGGGGCCGGAGCCGTCACTCCCGCCCTACGACCGCGGTACCTGCAGAAGTTTGTCCGGCGAACCGAGCCCCGCGCCGGACACCTTCCCGGAAACCGCCCCCGCGACGAGTGCCGCCGAGACCTGTGCCGGGGTGGCACGCGGGTGGCCGGCGAGATAGACCGCCGCCGCGCCGGCCGCGTGCGGCGACGCCATCGACGTACCCGAGAAGGTCGCCTTCCCCGTGTCGCTCGCGTACGACGCGGAGGTGATCGAGACACCCGGGGCGAACAGGTCGACGGCCGGACCGAAGTTCGAGAACGGCGCCTTGGCGTCGTTCCGGTCGGTGGCGCCGACGGTGATCGCCTGCTTCACGTCCGCGGGGGAGTACAGGCCGGCCTGTACTCCGTCGTTGCCCGCGGCGACCGTGTAGGTGACACCGGAGGCGATCGAGGTCCGTACGGCCGCGTCGAGCTGGTCGTTGTGGAAGCCGCCCAGGCTGAGATTGGCGACCGCGGGCCTGTGCGCGTGCCGGGTGACCCAGTCGATGCCCGCGAGGACCCGCGAGGTCGTCCCCGCTCCCGCGTTGTCGAGGACCCGTACGGCGACCACCTTGGCCTTCTTGGCGACGCCGTACGTGGTGCCGGCGATCGTGCCGGCCACATGGGTGCCGTGGCCGTTGCCGTCCTGGGCGACGGCGTCGTTGTCGACGAAGTCCCAGCCGTAGCCGGCCCGGCCGCCGAAGTCCTTGTGGGTGATCCGGATGCCGGTGTCGATCACGTACACCGTCACGCCGGCGCCCCCGGAGTTCGGCGAGGTGTAGCTCCTGTTCAGCGGCAGGCCCGGCTGGTCGAGCCGGTCGAGCCCCCAGGACGGCGGGTTGCGCTGCGTGCGGTCCACGGTGATCCGGGTGTCCTGCGCGACGGAGGCGACCCGCGCGTCCGCCGCGAGGCGTCTCGCCTGTCTCTCGTTCGCCTCGATGGCGTAGCCGTTGAGGGCCGTGCCGTAGGTGTGGCTTATTCTCGCCCCGTATCTCCGGGCCAGGTCCTTTCCGGCGGCCGACGGAGCTCTCGTTCCCCCCTTGAGCGTCACCAGGTAGCTGCCGCTGACGGAACCGGGTTCACCGGCGCCGGTGATCGTCCCCTCCGGTGCGGCGTGCGCGGGCAGAGTGATGGCCGACATCACCACGGCAGTGATCACCGCGGTCAGACCCCCCGCCCGACGCAGACGCCGCGTACGCGTCCGTGCCATGTCGAGTTCCCCTCCTTCAACTCTCCACGGGGCAGCCTCTCGTGCGGCGCGAAGCACCACAAGGGCGCACGAGGGTCCTGATTTAGTACAGGGCGGTACTAACCAGCCGGTCACGGGGTGCCTTTTCAGCGCAGGTCGGCAATTTCAGCCGGTCCGGCGTTTGAGGACGAGGCCCCTTCAGGGCCGCGGGGGTCTGGGGGCGGAGCCCCCAGCCACGCCCACACCAACACCGGTACCGTCATCAGCACACGACGACGCACATTGCCGTGTGTCATCCAGCGAACGCGCCGAGGTGGAGCTGTGAAGGCGATCCGTCGATTCACCGTCCGTCCCGTCCTCCCCGAACCCCTCCGTCCGCTCAGCGACCTCGCACGCAATCTGCGCTGGTCCTGGCACCCGGACACCCGTGATCTCTTCCAGTCCGTCGATCCCGAGCGCTGGGCCGCCTCGGAACACGATCCCGTACGACTCCTCGGCAGCGTGTCCGCCGAGCGGCTCGCCGAACTGGCCGCGGACAGCCGCTTCCTGCGCCGGCTCACCGAGGTCGCCGGGGACCTCGCCGACTACGTGGGCGGTGACCGCTGGTACCAGACCCACCCCGGTGAACTGCCCGCCGCCGTCGCCTACTTCTCACCCGAGTTCGGTGTCACGGCGGCCCTGCCCCAGTACTCCGGCGGCCTCGGCATCCTTGCCGGCGACCATCTCAAATCGGCCAGCGACCTAGGCGTACCGCTGATCGGTGTCGGACTCCTGTACCGGCACGGCTACTTCCGCCAGTCGCTGTCCCGGGACGGCTGGCAGCAGGAGACCTATCCGGTCCTCGACCCCAACGAACTCCCGGTCGCGCTGGTCCGGGAGGACGACGGCACCCCGGCCCAGGTCTCCCTGGCCCTGCCCGGCGGCCGCTCGCTGCGCGCCCGGATCTGGCTCGCGCAGGTCGGCCGGGTACCGCTGCTGATGCTCGACTCGGACGTCGAGGAGAACGACATCGCCGCGCGGGGCGTGACCGACGTCCTCTACGGCGGCGGCAGCGAACACCGGCTGCTCCAGGAGATGTTGCTCGGCATAGGGGGAGTGCGGGCGGTACGGACGTACTGCCGTCTCACCGGTCACCCGGAGCCCGAGGTGTTCCACACCAACGAGGGTCACGCGGGCTTCCTCGGGCTGGAGCGGATCGCCGAACTCTGCGACGCGGGGCTGGACTTCGAGGCGGGCCTGGAGGCGGTGCGGGCCGGTACGGTCTTTACCACGCACACCCCCGTCCCGGCCGGGATCGACCGTTTCGACCGGGAGTTGGTCGCCACGCACTTCGGTGCCGGTGCCGAACTCCCGCGCATGGATGTCCAACACATCCTGAACCTCGGCATGGAGACCTACCCGGGCGGTGAGCCCAACCTGTTCAACATGGCCGTGATGGGCCTGCGGCTGGGTCAACGGGCCAATGGTGTCTCGCTGTTGCACGGCTCGGTCAGCCGCGAGATGTTCTCCGGTCTCTGGCCGGGCTTCGACGCCGAGGAGGTGCCGATCACCTCCGTGACCAACGGGGTGCACGCGCCGACCTGGGTCGCCCCCGAGGTGTTCCGGCTCGGGGCGCGGCAGATCGGCGCCCAGCGCACCGAGGACGCGCTGACCGTGGGTGGTTCGGACCGCTGGGACGCGGTCGCGGAGATCCCGGACCAGGACATCTGGGAGCTGCGCCGCGATCTGCGCGAGCAACTGGTCGTCGAGGTACGGGAGCGGCTGCGCGCCTCCTGGCGTCAACGCGGCGCCGGATCGGCCGAGTTGGGGTGGATCGACGGCGTCCTCGACCCCGACGTCCTCACCATCGGCTTCGCGCGCCGCGTCCCGTCGTACAAACGACTGACGCTGATGCTGCGCGACCGTGACCGGCTGATGGATCTGCTGCTGCACCCGGAGCATCCGATCCAGATCGTGGTGGCGGGCAAGGCGCACCCGGCGGATGACGGTGGGAAGCGCCTGGTGCAGGAGTTGGTGAAGTTCGCGGACGATCCGCGCGTCCGCCATCGCATCGTCTTCCTTCCCGACTACGGCATGGCGATGGCGCAGAAGCTGTACCCCGGCTGCGACATCTGGCTCAACAACCCGCTCCGCCCGCTGGAGGCGTGCGGCACGAGCGGGATGAAGGCCGCGCTGAACGGCTGCCTCAACCTCTCGGTGCTGGACGGCTGGTGGGACGAGTGGTTCCAGCCCGACTTCGGCTGGGCCATCCCCACGGCGGACGGCACCGGCACGGACCCCGACCACCGCGACGACGTGGAGGCCGCCGCGCTCTACGACCTCCTGGAGCAGCGCGTCACCCCGCGCTTCTACGAGCGCGGCCAGGACGGTCTGCCCGACCGCTGGATCGAAATGGTCCGCCAGACGCTGACGTTGCTGGGCCCGAAGGTGCTGGCCGGCCGGATGGTCCGCGAGTACGTGGAGCGGCTGTACGCCCCGGCCGCGCTCGCGCATCGGGCCATGACCCCCGACTCGGCGCGTGAACTGGCCGCCTGGAAGGGGCGGGTGCGCGCGGCTTGGCACGGGGTGACGGTCGACCACGTGGAGACGTCCGCGGCCACGGCCACGGCGGAGCTCGGTACGACGCTGAATCTCCGGGTGCGGGTGGGCCTCGGCGGTCTCGCCCCGGACGATGTGGAAGTGCAGGCGGTGTCGGGGCGGGTGGACCCGGAGGACCGGATCGGGGACGCGGTGACGGTGCCCCTGAAACCGGCGGGGGGTCCGGACGCCGAGGGGCACTGGCTGTTCGAGGGGCCGCTCTCCCTTGATCGCACCGGGCCCTATGGCTACACCGTCCGCATCCTCCCGGCGCACCGACTGCTCGCGTCCGGTGCGGAGTTGGGGTTGGTGGCGGTGCCTACCGAGGACGGGGTGGAAGGGGCCGGAGTGCTGATGAGGTAGCCGGCCGGTGCACGGGGGACCCGGAACCGGGTTCCCCGTCACGCCTGCGAACCCCTCACACCTCCGAGTACGGCGCGCACATCCGCCGCAGCGTGCTGCCCATCCGGCGGGCGTACGCGTGCTGCAACCCCCGGGTCGCGGGGCCGCCCAGCCGGGCGTACCACTTGGCGCCGCGGCTGAACGCGGAGACCGTCAGCCAGACCGTGCCGTCGCCGGTGCGGTCGACCACGAAGGCCTCCTCGCCGCGCTCGGGATGGCCGGGGAGCGTGCCGTAGGCCCAGCCGGATCTGCGGTGTTCCTCGACCGTCCAGACTATGCGGCAGGGGGCCTTGATCAGGCCGGCGAGGGTGACCGTCACGTCCACTCCGGGGGCCGCCTTGTCGGCGCCCGCCTCGATGCCGACGCCCAGTTCGCGGTGCAACTCCCAGGTCAGGACCGCTTCGGAGGCCCGGCGGAAGACCTTCTCGCCCTCACCGATCCGGCTGCGCACATAGAGGGGGTGGAATCCCGGGGGGCAGAAGCCGCGTTCGCGGGTCGCGCCGACGTCGTCGTACGTGAAGGACATGGGACCCAAGAGTAGGGCGCTACCCGGAGATGCCTTCGCTCCGGGTAGCGCCCTTACCGCTTGGCTGTCAACTCGCCTGTCGTCAGCTGACGTTGACCGCCGACCAGGCCGCCGCCACCGCGTTGTACTCGGTGGAGCCGGAGCCGTAGAGGGCCGCCGCCGCGGACAGGGTGCCGGTGCGGGCGCCCGCGTACTTGGTGGTCGACGTGAAGTACGTCGTCAGGGCCTTGTACCAGATCTGGAGCGCCTTGGCGCGGCCGATGCCGGTGACCGTGGAGCCGTTGGACGTGGGCGAGTTGTAGCTCACGCCGTTGATCGTCTTCGCGCCGCTGCCCTCGGACAGCAGGTAGAAGAAGTGGTTCGCCACGCCCGACGAGTAGTGCACGTCGAGGTTGCCGACCGTGGAGGACCAGGAGTCCTTGGAGCCGCCGTCCTTGCTCGGCTTGTCCATGTAGCGCAGCGGGGTGCCGTCGCCGTTGATGTCGATCTTCTCGCCGATGAGGTAGTCACCCACGTCGGACGAGTTGTTGGCGTAGAACTCCACGCCGGTGCCGAAGATGTCCGAGGTCGCCTCGTTCAACCCGCCCGACTCACCGGAGTAGTTGAGGCCCGCGGTGTTGGCGGTGACGCCGTGGCTCATCTCGTGGCCGGCCACGTCCAGCGAGGTCAGCGGGTGGGTGTTGCCCGACCCGTCGCCGTACGTCATGCAGAAGCAGCTGTCGTCCCAGAACGCGTTCACGTACGAACTGCCGTAGTGCACGCGGGAGTAGGCGCCGACACCGTTGTTCTTGATGCCGCTGCGGCCGAACGTGTCCTTGTAGAAGTCCCACGTCTCCTGGGCGCCGTAGGCGGCGTCCGCGGCGGCGGTCACGTCGGTGGTGGAGCTGGAGGCGGCGCCGGTGCCCCACGTGTTGGTGGTGTTGGTGAAGAGGGTGCCGGTGCCGGACGTGCCGTGCTTCAGGTTGTACGTCTTGTGGCTGCCGCGCGAGGCGTCGGTCAGCGAGTACGTCGTGCCCGACAGCGTGGTGGTGAGGCTGACGGTGCCCGAGTAGAGGGTCTTGCCGGTGCCGGTGGCGTTCTCGATGCCCTGGTACTCGAAGAGCTTCTTGCCGGTGGCCGCGTCGGTGATGACGTGCAGCTGGTTCGGGGTGCCGTCGTCCTGGAAGCCGCCGACGATCGTCTCGTAGGCGAGGACGGGGGTGGCGCCGCCGGCCCAGATGACCTTGCGGGCACCGTCGGCGGCGGTCTTGTCGGAGCCGGCGGCCTTGGCGACGGTCAGCGCCTGCTTCTCGGCCTTGGCGACGGTGATCTTCGGCGTGACGGTGGCGACCTTGATGGTCGCCGAGTGCGCCTTGGTGACACCCTCGGTCCTGCCCGACGGCGCGGTGTGGACGACCAGGTCGCCACCGAGGACCGGGAGGCCCGCGTAGGTCCGCTCGTAGCGGGTGTGCACCGTGCCGTCGACGTCCTTGACGACGTCCTTGACGACCAGCTTCTCCTTGGTGCCGAGGCCTATCTGCGTGGCCGTCTCGGCCGCGTCGGCCTGCTTCTCCTGGACCAGCGCGGTGCGCGCGGCGTTGGAGAGCAGCTGCGGGGCGGCGGCGAGGGGGGCCGCCTTGCCCGCGGCGGGCTGGGCGGAGGCACCGGTGGAGACACCGGTGGCGAGCAGGGCTCCGGCGGCGACCGCGGTGGCGATGGCCAGGGTGGTGCGCTTGTGACGCGCGTAGAGGGGGGTCACGCAAGCTCCTCTGTGGGGGAGTCCGGACGGCGTGGGGTTACCGGCCGGAGTGGTTGTGAAGTGGCTGTGCTGAAGCGGCGTGAGGGAAGAGTGGCATCAGGGGCGCGTACATGTCAGGACCCTCAAGTGATGTTGGCTGAAAATCGACTGTCCGGTGAACGTTGCGGCAATGTAAACGTCCACAACAGGGCGCCGCCCCGGAGTTGAAACCCCGAGGCGGCGCCCAGTTCGTGCGGCCTGAAGTGGACGGCTGGTTTTTACGGGAACGTAAGCTTCCAGCTGTTGATGTAGCCGGTGTCCTGTGCCGCCACGTCCTGGACCTTCAACTTCCAGACGCCGTTGGCCACTTCGGAGGACGCGTTGACCGTGTAGGTGGCCTGCACGTTGTCCGCCGAGTCGGACGAGCTGGAGTTCTTCAGCCGGTACGTCGACCCGTCCGGGGCGACCAGGTCGATCACGAGGTCACCGCGCCAGGTGTGCACGATGTCGACCGTGACCGAGAGGTTCGAGGGCGCGTTGCCCGTCCGCCCGGACACGGTGACCGAGGAGGTGACTGCCGCCCCGTTGTCCGGAATCGACACGTCGGCCGTGTTCTCGAACGACGTACCGCCGCCCCCGCCGCCACCGGAGCGCGCACCGACCGCGACGGCCGCCCACGCGTCCTGCACCGCCTTGTACTCGGCGCCCGTCGTGCCGTACAGCTCACCGGCCGCCGCGAGCGTCCCGGTGCGGGCCGCCGCGTAGTTGGTGGTCGACGTGAACTTCGTGGTGAGCGCCCGGTACCAGATCTGCAGCGCCTTGTCCCGGCCGATGCCGGTGACCGGAAGCCCGTCCGAGGTGGGCGAGTTGTAGCTGACGCCGTTGATGACCTTGGCGCCGCTGCCCTCGCTCAGCAGGTAGAAGAAGTGGTTGGCGATGCCCGAGGAGTAGTGCACGTCGAGGTTGCCGACGCCGGAGTACCAACTGTCCGCGCTGCCGCCGTCCTTGCTCGGCTTGTCCATGTAACGCAGCGGGGTGCCGTCGCCGTTGATGTCGATCTTCTCGCCGATGAGGTAGTCGCCCACGTCGGTGGAGTTGTTGGCGTAGAACTCGACACCCGTGCCGAAGATGTCGGAGGTCGCCTCGTTCAACCCGCCCGACTCACCGGAGTAGTTGAGCCCGGCGGTGTTGGAGGTGACGCCGTGGCTCATTTCGTGCCCCGCCACGTCGATGGCGGTCAGCGGGTCCGCGTTGCCGGAGCCGTCGCCGTACGTCATGCAGAAGCAGCCGTCGTCCCAGAACGCGTTGACGTACGAATTCCCGTAGTGGACACGGGAGTAGGCGCCGACGCCGTTGTTCTTGATGCCGCTGCGGCCGAAGGTGTTCTTGTAGAAGTCCCAGGTCTCCGCCGCGCCGTAGTGCGCGTCCGCGCCGGCCGTCGCCGCGTTCGACGTGGTGCCGTTGCCCCAGGTGTTGCTGGTCTGGGAGAACAGCGTGCCGGTGCCCGAGGTGCCGTGGTTCAGGTTGTACGTCTTGTGGCCGCCGCGGTCGCCGTCGGTGAGGTTGTACGACGTGCCCGACTGGGTCGTGGTCAGCGAGACGGCGCCGCTGTACTGGGTGTTGCCCGTGCCGGTGGCGTTCTCGATGCCCTGGTACTCGTAGAGCTTCTTGCCGGTGGCCGCGTCCGTGATGACGTGGAGTTCGTTCGGGGTGCCGTCGTCCTGGAGGCCGCCGACGACTGTCTCGTAGGCGAGGACGGGCTTGCCGCTCGCCGCCCAGATCACCTTGCGGGCCGAGTCCGCGGCCGACTTGGTGGAGCCGAGGGCCTTGGCGCGGGAGACGGCCTGCTTCTCGGCGGTCGCGGTGGCGACGTCCGGGGTGAGGTCGGCGACCGCGATGGTGGCGTTGCTCGCCTTGATGACGTGTGTGGTGGCGCCCGACTTGGCGGTGTCGACGACCAGGTCGCCGCCCAGGACCGGGAGTCCGGCGTAGGTGCGCTCGTAGCGGGTGTGGACGGTGCCGTCGGCGTCCTTGACGACGTCACGGGCGACGAGCGCCTCCTTGGCGCCGAGGCCGATGTCCTTGGCGGTCGTGGTCCGCGCCGACGCGGCGTCGCGGAGCAGCTCGGCGCGCTGCGAGGGAGAGAGCGAGACTGCGGCGTGCGCCGGATTCCCCTTGCCGGCAAGGGGTTTGGCCGGAGCGGCGGAGGAGGTCGCGCCGGCCTGGACGGCAGCGGCGAGCAGAGCGGTGACGCCGGCTACGGCGACTATGTGGGAGGTGCGTCTGCGCGAGGAATTGCTTCTCAACACTGACTCCTTCAGGACGGTCGCGGATCACGCGACCAGGGGAGATCACAGGGATCACAGGAGTGAAACTGTGGGGTTGCTGTGAAGCGCCAGTGGGAAGAGTGGCAGCAGCCCGCGCTTTCTGTCAGGAGCGCGTCAGGAAGTTGGCCGGAATTCGTTCGTTGTCCGGATGTTCATGTCCGTTAAACGGACTGTCGGGAGGGCGCTGCACACCCCCGGGTCACGTGGCCGTCGGCCGCTCCCCGTGCCACGAGTGCCACAGCGCCGCGTACGCCCCTTCCGCCGCCACCAGCTCCTCGTGCGGGCCGAGTTCGGTCAGCCGGCCGTTCTCCATGACCGCGACCCGGTCCGCGTCGTGGGCGGTGTGGAGGCGGTGGGCGATGGCGATGACGGTGCGGCCCTCCAGTACGGCTGCCAGGGCGCGTTCGGTGTGGCGGGCGGTGGCCGGATCCAGCAGGGCCGTCGCCTCGTCCAGGATCAGGGTGTGCGGGTCGGCCAGCACCACGCGGGCCAGGGCGAGTTGCTGGGCCTGCGAGCCGTCCGTGGTCGAACCGCCCGCGCCCAGGCGGGTGTTCAGGCCGTCCGGCAGCTCCCGCACCCATTCCTCGGCGCCCACCGCCGACAGGGCCGCCCACAACTCCTCGTCGGTGGCGGCCGGTTCGGCGATCAGGAGGTTGTCGCGGACCGAGCCGAGGAAGACATGGTGCTCCTGGGTGACCAGCACCACCTGGCGGCGCAGCGTCTCCGGTGCCAGCGCGGAGACCGGCACCCCGCCCACGGTCACCGTGCCCCCGGTCGGCGCGTCGACCCCCGCCAGCAGCCGGCTCAGGGTGGTCTTCCCGGCGCCCGACGGGCCGACCACCGCGAGCCGTTCACCCGGCCGTACGGTCAGGTCGACGCCGTGCAGCACCTCGCCGCCGCGCTCGTAGGCGTACCGCACACCCGTCACGTCGATCCGGTCGTCCGCCGGAACCGGCGCGTCGCCGTCCCCCTCCGCGCGGGGCGCCCGGGCCAGCCCCTCCACGCGGGCGAACGAGGCGCCGCTGCTCTGCAGTTGCTCGACCCGCATCAGGATCTGGTCCAGCGGCTCGGCGAACTGCCGCAGATACAGCGCCGCCGCCACCACCGCACCGAGGCCCACCGCCCCACGCCCGTGCAGCCACCCGCCCACCAGCAGCACACCCGCCACCGGGACGGTGTACGAGATCTCGACCGCCGGGAAGAACACCGTCCGCAGGAACAACGTGTGCAGCCTGCTCCGCAGAGCCGTCCGCAGCGTGTCCCGGCTCGCGGCGACCCGCCGCTCCTGGAGCCGGAACGCCTCCACCGTGCGCGCCCCGGCCGCCGTCGCCGTGAGGACCTCGGCGACCTCCGAATTGGCCGAGCCCTCCGCGAGATAGCCGTCCCGGGCCCGGCGCAGATACCAGCGCAGCGCGAACCACACCGGCGTCAGCCCCAGCACCCCGAACAGCCCGAGCAGCGGGTCGAGCGCGAACACCGCGCCCATCACGAACAGCGCCTGCACCGAGTTGACCAGCAGATCCGGCCCGACATCACGCAGGGTCGTACCGACGATCGCCACGTCCGCCGTGCCGCGCGCGGTCAGATCGCCCGTCCCGGCCCGCTCCACCACCGACGCGGGCAGCGCCAGCGCCCGGTCGACGAAGTCCTCCCGCACCCGGGCCAGCGTCCGCTCACCGAACCGGTGCCCCACGTACCGCGCCCAGCGCGCCAGCAGCAACTGGGCCACCGAGCACCCCACGATGACCAGGGCCAGCCGGTCCACCACGCCCACCCCGGCTCCGGCCGGCACCTCGTCCACGATCCGCCCGAGCAGCCACGGCCCGACCAGCCCGGCCCCGGCCGCCAGCGCGTTCACCACCAGCACGACGGCGAACGCCCGCCGGTCCGCCCGCACCAGGCGCAGCGCGGCCCGTCGTACCTCCGCCCGTCCCGCGACCGGCAGTTGACCCTTCGCCTGCGAAGACGGCGTCACCGTACGACCTCTTCCTCTTCCGTGTCCCGGGCCACCAGCGCGCGGTAGCCGGGCTCGTCCGCCAGCAGCCGGCGGTGGCCGTCGCTGGCCGCGACCTTGCCGTCGACCAGGTAGTGCACGGTGTCCGCGTGGTCGAGGACCAGCGGGGAGGTCGTCGTCACCACCGTCGTACGGCCCGTGCGCTCCGCGTGCAGCCGCCGGGCAACCGCCGCCTCCGTGTGCGCGTCGAGCGCCGAGGTCGGCTCCACCGCGAGCAGCACCTCCGGCTCGGCGAGCAACGCCCTTGCCAGCCGCACCCGTTGACGCTGTCCCCCGGAGAGGCTGCGGCCCTGCGCGGCCACCGCCGAGTCCAGGCCCTCCGGCAGCCCCTGCACGATGTCGGCGGCGGCCGACGCGTGCACGGCCTTCGCCACCGCCTCCGCCGACCGCTCCGTGCGCCCGGACACCACCTCCGTGAGCGGTCCGGCGAACAGGTCGGCCTCGTTGTCGGCGACCAGGATCCGCGCCCGCACCTGGTCCAGCGGAATCGTGTCCAGCCGTACCCCGCCCCAGGTCGCCAGGGACGGCGCGTACCGCCCGAGCCGGTCCACCACGGCCAGCGCGTCCCCGGGCCGCGCCCCGACCAGCGCGGTCAGCCGCCCCGGCAGCACCCGCACCCCCGAGTCCGGATCGTGCAGCGCGGCCGGTTCCGCCGGAGCGGCCGACTCCCCGGTGTCCAGCGCGGGTTCGAGCCGCAGCAGCGCCACGACCCGACGCGCGGCCACCACGCCACGGCTCAACTCGTAGACCATCTGCACGAAGAACGACACCGGGCCGATCAGGACCGCGACATAGCCGTACACGGCGACCAACTCGCCGATGCTGAGCTGCCCCTGGGCCGCCAGCCGGGCCGCGAGCCAGGTCACGACCGCGAGGAACAGCGTCGGCAGCCCCATCCCGACCGCCTGCACCCAGCTCGCCACCGCGCCCACCCGGTAGCCCTGCGCGCGCAGCCGCTGCGAGTCCCGGCGGAACGCGTCCGCGAACAGCCCTTTGCCGCCCAGGCCGTTGAGGACCCGCAGGCCGCCCGCGAGGTCGCCGATGCGCGCGGTCAGTACGCCCTGTCGCTCCCGGTACTCCGTCTCCACGCTCTGCAGCCGCAGCGTCAACGGCCCCGCGAGCAAAGCGATCACCGGCACACCCAGCAGGACGACGGCGGCGAGCGGCGCCGAGATCGACAGCAGCACGCCCGCGACCACGCCGTAGACGACGAGGGCGCCGAAGCCGGGGCCGACGACGGTCAGGGACTGGGCGATCGTCCACACGTCGCCGACGCCGGTCGTGATCACCTCGCCGGCCCGGGCCCGGCGGGAGAGCACGGCGCCCAGCCGGACGGTCTGGCCGACGATCAGCTTGACCGTGCGGAAGTTGGCGTCGATGCGGACCCGGGTCATCGTGCGGTGCCGCATGATGCTCAGCCAGGAGTTGACCGCGCCGACCACGAACAGCGCCCCGGTCCACCGGGCCAGCGCGCCCATGTCCCCCGGCACCAGCCCGTCGTCGACCGCGCGGGACATCAGATACGGCGCCGCCGCCATCAGCACCATCCACACGCTCGACAGCAGCGCCCCGGACACCGCCCGCCACGGCTGCCGCAGCACCAGCCACCACAGGAACCGCCAGCCGCCCCGGCAGTCGGGTGTCCCGGGATCCTCGTACGGGTCGATCATGGGCCTCCTTGCCCAGGCCGCCGAGCGCGGGCAGCCGTGAGCGGTCCGGGGGTGGTTGGAGACCTCGAAGATTACCGAGCGTGAGCGCGGTTGCCCATCGAATAAACTCCCGCGCGGCTGGCGCTACTTGCTCTCCACCTTCCCCAGCGGTGCCGGGTCCTCCGCCAGCGCCGCGACCGCCGCCTTCCACCCGGTGTCCTCCGGGTGCAGCGCGCTGCGCAGGAACGCCGTGGTGAGGTGCTGGAGGAGGGCGACGCGCGCGGGGCTCTCGTCCGTCGTCTCGGCGACCTCGTACCCGGGGATGCCGCCGAGCGAGTGCTCCGCGCCGAAGAGCGTGAGCAGGCTCTTGTCGCCCGGGCTGTAGGTGTACGGGTCGGTGAACCAGTCCGGTCCCCGGGTGGACAACTGCGACTGGTCGTGGTCACCGGCGACGACGAGGGCCGGCGCGGTCATGGTCGCGAACGACGGCTTCATGAAAGGGAGTTGCTCGGCGGCGAACGGGGTCAGGTCGTCGCCCAGTCCGGGCAGGGCGAGCAGGACGCCCGCCGAGACCCGCGCGTCGGACAGATCCTCGCCGGGCACGCCGTCCGCGTCGAGGACCCGCGCGCCCAGCAGTGTGCTCGCCGTCTGCGCTCCCCAGGAGTGACCGGCCACCGCGACCCGGCCGCGGTCGATCCGCCCGCCGAGCTCCGGCACGGACGCCTCCAGGACGTCGAGCCCGTCCAGCACCCGCTGGAGATCCTCGACCCGCAGGCGCCAGATCCGGGGGAAACGGGGATCCTCGTGCGGGATGCCGAGCGTCCTGGAGTCGAGGTGGGTGGGCTGCACGACGACGAAACCCTGCGCGGCCCAGTGGTCGGCCAGCGGGGCGTAGCCGTCCAGCGACCAGCCGTAACCGTGCGAGAAGACGACGACGGGCAATTCGCCGCCGGTCACGGGCGCGGACACCCTGACCTGGAGGTCCGTACCGCGACCAGGGGCGGGGAGAACGAGCGGCTTCACGGAGATGATCGGCGTCATGGGGGTGCTTCCGTTCTGTGGCGTGCACGCCTGCGACATGCAAGCGGAACCTTGTTCCGGAAAAGATACGGAACAAGGTTCCGCTTCGCAAGCGTGGCGGCATGGAAGCGTGGAGGCGCGGGGGTGCGGAGGTGTGGAGGCGCGATGGTGTGGAGGTGCGGAGGGGTGCCCGATCGGGTGCCGCCGGTGCGGGCGCCTACGCCAGGCTGTCCCTCCAGGCCCGGTGCAGGTCCGCGAAGCGTCCCGTCCCCCCGATCAGTTCGGCCGGGGTGCCGTCCTCGATGATCCGGCCGTGTTCCATGACCAGGACCCGGTCCGCGATCTCGACCGTGGACAGACGGTGGGCGATCACGACCGCCGTGCGGCCGCGCAGGACCGTCGACATGGCGCGCTGTACGGCCTGTTCGCCCGGGACGTCGAGGGAACTGGTCGCCTCGTCGAGGATGAGGACGGCCGGGTCGGCGAGCAACGCCCGCGCGAACGCGACGAGTTGGCGCTGACCCGCCGAGATACGGCCACCCCGCTTGCGTACGTCCGTGTCGTAGCCGTCGGGCAGCGCGCTGATGAAGTCGTGCGCGCCGATCGCCTTCGCGGCCCGCTCGATCTCCTCACGCGGGGCGTCCGGGCGGCCGATCGAGATGTTCTCGGCGACCGTGCCGGAGAACAGGAACGCCTCCTGCGTCACCATGACCACCCCGCGCCGCAGTTCGGGCACGGACAGCTCGCGCAGGTCGACCCCGTCGAGCAACACCCGCCCGTCCGAGGGGTCGTAGAAACGGGCCAGCAGTTTGGCCAGGGTGGACTTGCCCGCGCCGGTGGAGCCGACCACGGCGACCGTCTGGCCGGCGGGGAGGGTGAGGTCGAAGACGGGCAGCACCTCGCCGCCGGTGCGGTACGCGAAGCGCACCCCGGCGAAGACCACCTCGCGGCCGGGCTGCTCCGACTCAAGTTCCGGGAGCTGTACGGGGGTTGAGGGTTCGGGCACCGACGGGGTCTGGGCCAGCAACCCCGCGATCTTCTCCAGCGACGCGGCGGCCGACTGGTAGGAGTTGAGGAACATGCCGAGCCGGTCGATCGGGTCGTAGAGCCGCCGTAGATACAGCACGGCCGCCGCCAGCACGCCCAACTCCAGGGAACCGTCCGCGACCCGGGTCGCGCCCCACAGCACGATCACCGCGACCGCCGTGTTGGCGACCAGACGCGAGCCGGTCACATAGCGGGCCATCTCCAACAGGGCGTCGCCGTTGGACCGTTCGTGCCGGCGGTTGAGGACTTGGAAGTCGGCGTCGTTCACCGCCTCGCGGCGGAACGCGCGGACCGGGCGGATGCCGTTCATCGTCTCGACGAACTTCACGATCACCCGCGCGATCGCCGTGGACCGCACCGCGTACACCCGCACCGCGCGCCGTTGATAGACCCGCACCAGCAGATACAACGGCACGAAGGACGCCACCGCGACCGCGCCCAGCCCCAGGTCCAGCCAGAGCAGCATCGCCGAGATGTACACGAACGACAGGATGACCGTGATCAGCTCCTGGAGCCCCTCGCTGAGCAGTTCGCGCAGGGCCTCGATGTCCGTGGTGGAACGGGAGATGAGCCGGCCGGACGTGTACCGCTCGTGGAAGTCGATGCTCAGCGCCTGCGCGTGCCGGAAGATACGGCCGCGCAGATCGAGCAGCACGTCCTGGTTGACGCGCGCGGAGGCCCCGATGAACGCGTACTGCAGCCCGCCGGAGACCAGCGCGCACAGCAGATAGCCCACCCCGACGGCGATCAGCGGACCGCGGTCGTGGTCCCGGAACGCCGGCACGGCACGGTCGATGGCGTACGCCACCAGCAGCGGGCCCACCTGCACGGCCGCCTGCTGGAGCAGCAGGAGCAGCGTCGTGACGGCGACCCGCGCCTTCATCGGGGCGAGCAGCGAACGCAGGAGGGCGGCGGTCGCGCCCGGGGGAGTGGGCAGGGTGTCGTGGTCGAAGGGGTCGACCGCGACGGGCGGGCGCGGGGGTTCGGGGGTGTCGTCGGTGGTGGG
>NZ_JAENRY010000234.1 GCF_016612545.1 Streptomyces sp. MBT65
GGCCGGGGCGCTCGCCCTGACCACCGTCCTGACCTGCGTCGCGGCAATCGCCGTGATGGACAAGTCGTCCGACGACGCGTCACGTACGAAGAGTGCCGACCCGACGACACCGGTCGGCGCGGACGGCCCCGGCCTGCTCTCGTACGCCTCGCCGTCGAAGCAGGGCACGCCCACGCCCGACGGGCACACGCCCGCCTCCTCGAAGGCGTCCGGCACTTCGGCCGGCGCGGCCACCGCGGGGCACAGCGCCACGCCTTCCGCGAAAGCGCCGTCTCCGTCCAAGTCGACTTCCTCTCAAGGGAGTTCGACAGGGGGCTCGTCAGGAGGGTCCACCGGAGGTTCGTCCGGTGGGTCTTCGGGGGGCTCGTCGAGTTCCTCGGCCAACTGGAAGTCGGTCCGTTCGGTCAACTACCCGGACCGCTACTGGCAGGTGAGCGGCGACTACGTCAAGCTCAACCCGGTCAGCTCCACCGCGGCCCGCCGCGCCGCCACCTTCAAGGTGGTCAAGGGCCTGGCGAACAGCTCCTGTTACTCCTTCGCGACGGCCGACGGGAGCTATCTGCGCCACCGCGACTTCATCCTCCGCGCGGAACGCAACGACGGCACCCCCCTCTTCAAGCAGGACGCCACGTTCTGCCCCCGCCCGTCGTCCTACTCGGGCGCGGTGATGCTGGAGTCGGTCAACTACCCGGGCCGCTACCTCCGCCACCAGAACTTCCAGCTCAAGCTGGACCCGTACCAGAACAGCAGCATGTACCGGTCCGACTCGGCGTTCCGGCTGGTGACCGGGCTCAGTTAGTCAGACACGGGTATCCCGAAAGGCGATCAGCGAGGCCTTGGGCCGTAGGACGCAGAACTCGTTGCCCTCCGGGTCGGCGAGCACCACCCAGCCCACGGTCTCGCTCTGCCCGACATCGACCCGCCGCGCCCCGAGCGCCAGGATCCTCTCGACCTCGGCGTCCTGGTCGTCGGGGGCGAGGTCGAAGTGCAGCCGGTTCTTCACGGTCTTCCGGTCGCCCACCGGCATGAAGCAGATGCCGGTCTCCGCGAACTCCCCTGCCCCGATGACGACTTCGCGTTCCTTCTCGGACAGGATCCGCCAGTCCAGCACCTGGCACCAGAAGCGGGCGAGCCCCGGCAGATCGTGCGCGTCGACCACTACGTGATGCAAAGAAACGGCCATACCCCAAAGGTATGGCCGTTTCCGGTGAACCCAGAAAAACCCAAGGGCTCAGACGTTGAACCCGAGCGCCCGCAGCTGATCGCGGCCGTCGTCCGTGATCTTGTCCGGGCCCCACGGCGGCATCCACACCCAGTTGATGCGGAGTTCGTTGACGAGGCCGTCCGTCGCGGACTTGGCCTGGTCCTCGATGACGTCCGTCAGCGGGCAGGCCGCCGAGGTCAGCGTCATGTCGATGGTGGCGATGTTGGCGTCGTCGATGTGCACGCCGTAGATCAGGCCGAGGTTGACGACGTCGATGCCCAGTTCGGGGTCGACCACGTCGAGCAGGGCCTCCCGGACCTCCTCCTCGGAGGCGGGCTTGATCTCCATGGTCTCGGTGTCACTCATGCCGTCTTCCTTTCCGCGTCGGCGTCGACTCCGCCCAGGGCCTGGGCCGTCGCGTCCTTCCATGCCATCCAGCTGAGGAGGGCGCACTTCACCCGTGCCGGGTACTTGGAGACGCCGGCGAACGCGATCGCGTCCTCCAGCACCTCCTCCATCGCGTCGTCGGGCTCGGTGCGGCCCTTGGACTGCATCAGCTCCAGGAAGGTCTCCTGGATCCTCTGCGCCTCGGACAGCTCCTTGCCGACGAGGAGGTCGTTCAGTACGGAGGCCGATGCCTGGCTGATGGAGCAGCCCTGGCCCTCGTAGGAGATGTCGGTGATCTGTTCGCCGTCGTACTTCACTCGCAGGGTGATCTCGTCGCCGCACGTCGGGTTGACGTGGTGCACCTCGGCGTCGCCATCCCGCAAGCCCCGCCCGTGCGGGTGCTTGTAGTGGTCCAGGATGACTTCCTGGTACATCGAATCCAGCTTCACGATTCCAGCCAGCCCCTCAGCCGAAGAAGTTCCGTACGTGCTCCAGACCGTCGACCAGTGCGTCGATCTCGGCCGGCGTGGAGTACAGATAGAACGACGCTCGCGTGGTCGCAGGAATTCCGTAGCGGAGGCAGACCGGCCGCGCGCAGTGGTGACCGACCCGGACCGCGATGCCTTCCTCGTCCAGTACCTGGCCCACGTCGTGCGGGTGGATGTCGCCCAGCGTGAAGGAGATCGCCGCGCCCCGGTCCTCGGCCGTGGTGGGTCCGATGATCCTCAGGTCGGGGACGTCCAGCAGACGCTTCACCGCGTACTCGGTCAGCGCGTGCTCATGGGCGAGGATCTTGTCCATGCCGATCGACGACAGGTAGTCGATCGCCGCGCCCAGTCCGACCGCCTGCGCGATCGGCGGGGTGCCCGCCTCGAACTTGTGCGGTGCCGGGGCGTACGTCGACGAGTGCATCGACACGGTCTCGATCATCTCGCCGCCGCCGAGGAACGGCGGCAGGTCCTCGAGCAGCTCCTGGCGGCCCCAGAGGACGCCGATGCCCGTCGGGCCGCACATCTTGTGGCCGGTGAAGGCCACGAAGTCGGCCTGGAGGGCCTGGACGTCCAGCGGCATGTGCGGCGCGGCCTGCGAGGCGTCGATCAGGACCAGGGCCCCGACCTCCTGCGCGCGGCGCACGATCTTCTCGACCGGGTTGACCGTACCGAGGATGTTGGAGACCAGGACGAAGGAGACGATCTTCGTCTTCTCCGTGATGATCTCGTCTATGTTCGACAGGTCCAGCCGGCCGTCGTCCGTGAGGCCGAACCACTTCAGCTTCGCGCCCGTGCGCTGCGAGAGCAGCTGCCACGGCACGATGTTGGAGTGGTGCTCCATCTCCGTGATGACGATCTCGGTCTCGTGGTCCACGCGGTAGGGCTCGTCGGCCCAACCCAGCATGTTCGCCACGAGGTTGAGCGACTCGGAGGCGTTCTTGGTGAAGATCACCTCGTCGCGGGAGGGCGCGTTGATGAACGCGGCGACCTTGTCCCGCGCGCCCTCGTACAGCGCCGTGGCCTCCTCGGCGAGCACATGCACACCGCGGTGGACGTTGGCGTTGTAGCGCTCGTAGTACTCGTTCAGGGCGTCCAGCACCTGGCGCGGCTTCTGCGAGGTCGCCGCGTTGTCCAGGTACACGAGCTTCTTGCCGTCGTGGACCGTGCGGTCCAGGATGGGGAAGTCCTTGCGGAGCGCCTCTGTGTCGAGGAGGCCCGGCAGTTGCGTCACGCGGATACGCCACCCTTCACGGTGTAGGCCTCGTAGCCCTCGTTCTCCAGCTTGTCGGCGAGCTCGGCGCCGCCGGACTCGACGATCTTGCCGCCGGAGAAGACGTGCACGAAGTCGGGCTTGATGTAGCGCAGGATGCGCGTGTAGTGCGTGATCAGCAGGGTGCCGACCTCACCGGTCTCGCGGACGCGGTTGACGCCCTCGGAGACGACGCGCAGGGCGTCGACGTCCAGGCCGGAGTCCGTCTCGTCGAGGATCGCGATCTTCGGCTTGAGCAGCTCCAGCTGAAGGATCTCGTGGCGCTTCTTCTCACCGCCGGAGAAGCCCTCGTTGACGTTGCGCTCGGCGAAGGCGGGGTCCATGGAGAGGCGCTCCATTGTCTCCTTGACCTCCTTCACCCACGTACGCAGCTTCGGCGCCTCACCGCGGATGGCGGTGGCGGACGTACGAAGGAAGTTGGAGACGGAGACACCGGGGACCTCGACCGGGTACTGCATCGCGAGGAACAGGCCGGCGCGGGCGCGCTCGTCGACGGACATCTCCAGGACGTCCTCGCCGTCGAGGGTGACGGTGCCGCCGGTGATCGTGTACTTCGGGTGGCCCGCGAGCGAGTAGGCGAGGGTCGACTTGCCGGAGCCGTTCGGGCCCATGATGGCGTGGGTCTCGCCCTGCTTCACGGTGAGGTCGACGCCCTTGAGGATCTCCTTCGTGGCGTTGTCGGCCTCGACGGTGACGTGCAGGTCGTGGATTTCAAGCGTTGCCATGGGTTCCTCAGGACTCCTGGGTGAGGGAGACGAGCACGTCGTCCCCTTCGATCTGTACGGGGTAAACGGGTACGGGGCGCGTGGCGGGCAGGCCGGAGGGCTTGCCGGTGCGCAGGTCGAACGCGGAGCCGTGCAGCCAGCACTCGATCTGGCAGTCCTCCACCTCGCCCTCGGAGAGCGAGACGTTCGCGTGCGAGCAGATGTCGTTGATGGCGAACACCTCCCCCGCGGTACGGACGACCGAGACCGGCGTGCCGTCGAGTTCCACCCGCTTCGGGGTGTCCTCCTCCAGCTCGCTCAGCCCACAGGCGCGTACGAACGACATCAGACCGACGCCTCCAGCTCCGCGTCGATCTTCTCCAGCAACCGCTCCTGGATGTCGGTGACACCGATCTGCTGGACCAGCTCGGCGAAGAAGCCGCGGACCACGAGACGGCGGGCGTCGTCGGCGGGGATGCCGCGGGCCATCAGGTAGAAGAGCTGCTCGTCGTCGAAGCGGCCGGTCGCGGAGGCGTGTCCGGCGCCGACGATCTCGCCGGTCTCGATCTCCAGGTTCGGCACGGAGTCGACGCGGGCGCCGTCCGTCAGCACGAGGTTGCGGTTCATCTCGTATGTGTCGGTGCCCTCGGCGGTGGCCTCGATGAGCACGTCACCGATCCAGACCGCGTGGGCGCCCTCGCCCTGGAGCGCGCCCTTGTAGACGGCGTTCGACTTGCAGTGCGGGACGTTGTGGTCGACCAGGAGGCGGTGCTCCTGGTGCTGGCCGGCGTCCGTGAAGTACAGGCCGAACAGCTCGGCCTCGCCGCCGGGTCCGGCGTAGGCCACGCGCGGGTGCAGTCGTACGACATCGCCGCCGAAGGTGACGACGAACGACTTGAACGTGGCGTCCCGGCCGATCAGGGCGTTGTGCTGGCCGACGTGCACGGCCTTGTCGTCCCAGTCCTGGACGGAGACGACGGTCAGCTTGGCGCCGTCGCCGATGACGTAGTCGACGTTGGCGGCGAGGACCGCGTCACCGGTGTGGTCGATGACGACGACGGCCTCGGCGAAGGCTCCCAGCTCGATGACCTGGTGGCCGTAGGCGACCCCGCCCTCGCCGTGCACGGCGATGCGGATCGGCTCGGTCAGGACCGTCTCCTTGGGGACGGTGACGACCGAGGCCTTCTCGAAGGACGAGTAGGCCTGAGCGGCCACGCGGTCCACCGGGGTGCCGGCCTTGCCGAGCCGCGCGTCGTCACGGCCGACGGTCTCCACGGTGACCCCCTCGGGGGCCCCGATGGCGACCTTCACGCCGCCGCCGTCGGCGACCGCGGTGCCGTCGTGCAGCCCGCGCACGGCGCTCCAGCGGGGTGAACCGCCACTCCTCCTCGCGGCCGTGGGGGACCGGGAAGTCCGCCACGTCGAAGGAGGGGGGCGCGCTCATGCGCGTGGCGACGGTCGACTCGGCGGCAACTGCCACCGCGCCGGCGGTGGTTGACCCCACCGATGGGGGTCCCCCCGCATGAGCGGAGTCGAATGTGGGGGCGCTCTGAGCCTCAGCCATGGCTGTCGGTCTGCTCTCTTTCCTGCGTCAGGTTTCGCTTGCTGCTGTACGGAAGGCCGGTCTTAACCGACCGAGCCTTCCATCTGCAGCTCGATCAGCCGGTTGAGTTCGAGCGCGTACTCCATCGGCAGCTCCTTGGCGATCGGCTCGACGAAGCCGCGCACGATCATCGCCATCGCCTCGAACTCGGTCAGACCGCGGCTCATCAGGTAGAAGAGCTGGTCCTCGGAGACCTTGGAGACGGTCGCCTCGTGGCCCATGGAGACGTCGTCCTCGCGGACGTCGACGTACGGGTACGTGTCCGAGCGGGAGATCGTGTCGACGAGCAGCGCGTCGCACAGCACGTTCGACTTGGAGCCGTGGGCGCCCTCGCCGATCTCGACGAGACCGCGGTAGGACGTACGACCGCCGCCGCGCGCCACCGACTTGGAGACGATGTTGGAGGACGTGTTCGGTGCCATGTGGACCATCTTGGAGCCGGCGTCCTGGTGCTGGCCCTCGCCCGCGAAGGCGATGGAGAGGGTCTCGCCCTTGGCGTGCTCGCCCATCAGGTAGACGGCCGGGTACTTCATCGTCACCTTGGAGCCGATGTTGCCGTCGATCCACTCCATGGTCGCGCCCTCGTAGGCGACGGCGCGCTTGGTGACCAGGTTGTAGACGTTGTTCGACCAGTTCTGGATGGTCGTGTAACGGCAGCGGGCGTTCTTCTTGACGATGATCTCGACGACCGCGCTGTGCAGCGAGTCCGACTTGTAGATCGGCGCCGTACAGCCCTCGACGTAGTGCACGTAGGCACCCTCGTCGACGATGATCAGGGTCCGCTCGAACTGGCCCATGTTCTCCGTGTTGATCCGGAAGTACGCCTGCAGGGGGATCTCGACCTGCACGCCCTTCGGCACGTAGATGAAGGAACCGCCGGACCAGACCGCGCTGTTCAGCGACGCGAACTTGTTGTCGCCGACCGGAATGACGGTGCCGAANAGTACTCCTTGAAGAGCTCCGGGTGCTGCTTCAGCGCGGTGTCGGTGTCGAGGAAGATGACGCCCTGCTCCTCCAGGTCCTCACGGATCTGGTGGTAGACGACCTCGGACTCGTACTGGGCCGCGACACCGGCGACGAGGCGCTGCTTCTCCGCCTCGGGGATGCCGAGCTTGTCGTACGTGTTCTTGATGTCCTCGGGCAGGTCCTCCCAGGACTCCGCCTGCTTCTCCGTGGAGCGCACGAAGTACTTGATGTTGTCGAAGTCGATGCCGGAGAGGTCGGAGCCCCAGTTCGGCATGGGCTTCTTCTCGAACAGGCGCAGGCCCTTGAGCCGGAGCTTGGTCATCCACTCCGGCTCGCTCTTCTTGGCGGAGATGTCCCGGACGACGTCATCGTTGATGCCGCGCTTGGCGGAGGCACCGGCCACGTCGGAGTCGGCCCAGCCGTATTCGTACGTGCCCAGACCCTCGAGCTCGGGGTGGGCGGTCTCCTCGATGGGGAGCGTCATGCGGGGTTCCTCCCGGCGGTACGTGCAGATGTGTCAGAGAGATCGGAAACGGTCTTGGAAATCTTGGGGATGAATGTGGTGCACACACCGTCGCCGTGGGCGATGGTGGCCAGTCGCTGGACGTGGGTGCCGAGCAACTGGGAGAAGAGCTCGGTCTCCGCCTCGCACAGTTGCGGGAACTGCTCGGCGACATGGGCGACCGGGCAGTGGTGCTGGCAGAGCTGCTCACCGACCGGTGCGCTGCGCGCCGTAGCAGCGTACCCGTCCGCGCTCAGGGCCTTGGCCAGGGCTTCCGCGCGATTCTCGGGAGCCGCGGCCTCGACGGCCTCGCGGTAGGCGACGGCCTGGGCGGCCATGCGGTCGCGGGCGAAGGCGACGACGGCCTCGTCCCCGCCGCTGTGCGCCGCGATCCAGCGCAGCGCGTCCGCGGCGAGCTTGTCGTAGGACTGGTCGAAGGCGTCACGGCCGCAGTCGGTCAGGGCGAACACCTTTGCGGGGCGGCCGCGCGTACGCGCTCCGTAGACGCGCTGCTCACGTGCTTCCACGACGTCGTCGACGACGAGCGCGTCGAGATGACGGCGTACGGCGGCCTGGGTCAGTCCCAGCCGCCCTGCGAGGTCGGTCACGGTCGACGGGCCGTGGTCCAGGATGGAGCGCGCGACGCGGTTGCGGGTGGACCGCTCACCGGTCGCGAGTTCCTCCTGCGGAGCCTCGCCAACGTTTTTCACAACGCCATTGTTGCGTAATTCCTCAGAGCCTGACAACCCGCGCCCGGCGGATGGACGGTGCGCTGCATCACTTAGGCATACCTAATCTGACCTGCGAAAACGATCTTTGATCGATCAATTCACGGGTGCCGCCGACCCCCTTCGAGGACACTCCAGGACCATGCCCACACCCCCTCCCACCGGCCCACTTGTCACCCGGGACACAGTCGCCGCAGACCTGCGCGAGCTCGGCGTCCGCCCCGGTGAGACCCTCCTCGCGCACACCTCCCTCAGCTCCCTCGGATGGGTCTGCGGAGGGGCCGTGTCGCTCGTCCAGGGCCTCCTCGACGCGCTCGGCCCGACCGGCACCCTCGTGGTCCCCACCCAGTCCGGCGACCTCTCGGACCCGGCCCACTGGGGAGACCCGCCGGTCCCCCGCGCCTGGTGGGACACCATCCGCGCGTCCATGCCGTCCTACGACCCCCTCGTCACGCCCTCGCGCGGTGTCGGCGTCGTCCCGGAGACCGTGCGCACCTGGCCCGGCGCCCTGCGCTCCGCGCACCCGCAGACGTCCTTCGCGGCGATCGGCCCCCGCGCGGGCGAGATCCTCGACGGCCACGCGACCGACTGCCGGCTCGGCGAGCGCAGCCCGCTGGCCCGTCTTGAGGGCCTCCACGCGCGCGTGCTGCTGCTCGGCGCGGGCTACGGCACCTGCACCAGCTTCCATCTCGCCGAGTACCGCATCGCGTCCCCGCTGGTCGAGCTCGGCCGTCCGGGACCGGCGGGCTGGGAGACGGTGACCGAGGTGTCGATCTCCTCCGACCGCTTCGACGAACTGGGCCACGACTTCGAACGGGACCGTACCGTCGTCCGCGGAAAGGTGGGCGCGGCCGACGTACGGCTGTTCCCGGTGGGCGACGCCGTGGCCTACGCCGAGCGGTGGCTGCCGCTGCACCGTCCCCGTGAGGAGGAGATCCAGCACCCTCCCCCACTCTCGACTTCGTTCGAGCGGGGGGACCCCCATCTCTGAGGCGAGGTCGACCTACCTAGACTCGGGCCCATGCGAAGCGAGCCCGTGCTCCAGGTCCAGGCCCTGGTGAAGCGGTACGGCACGAAGACCGCGGTGAACGGCCTCGACCTGGTGGCCGAATCGGGTGTCACCGCCGTGCTCGGACCCAACGGGGCGGGCAAGACGACCACGGTCGAGACCTGCGAGGGGTACCGGAAGCCGGACTCCGGCACGGTGCGCGTCCTGGGCCTCGACCCGGTCCGCGAGTCCGCCGCACTGCGCCCCAGAATCGGCGTGATGCTCCAGTCCGGCGGCGTCTACTCGGGCGCCCGCGCCGACGAGATGCTCCGCCACATCGCCAAGCTGCACGCGCGTCCCCTGGACGTGGACGCCCTCATCGAGCGCCTGGGCCTGGGCAGTTGCGGCCGGACGACCTACCGCCGGCTGTCCGGGGGCCAGCAGCAGCGCCTCGCGCTCGCGATGGCCGTCGTAGGACGCCCGGAGTTGGTCTTCCTGGACGAGCCGACAGCCGGCCTCGACCCGCAGGCCCGCCGCGCCACCTGGGACCTCGTCCGCGACCTCCGCGCGGACGGCGTCTCCGTCATCCTCACGACCCACCACATGGACGAGGCCGAGCAACTCGCCGACGACGTCGCCATCATCGACGCCGGCAAGGTCATCGCGCACGGCTCCCCCGAGGAGCTGTGCCGCGGCGGCGCCGAGAACACGCTCCGCTTCAGCGGCCGCCCCGGCCTCGACGTCGGCTCGCTGCTGAAGGCCCTCCCGGCCGACTCCTCGGCCGTCGAACTCACCCCCGGCTCCTACCGCGTCGGCGGCAAGGTCGACCCGCAACTGCTCGCCACGGTCACCTCGTGGTGTGCGCAGCACGGGGTGATGCCGGAGAGGATCTCGGTCGAACGGCACACCCTGGAGGACGTTTTCCTGGAGCTGACCGGCAAGGAGCTGCGCTCGTGACCACGACTGTTCCGGGGACGTACACCCCGCGGCCCGGGGCGGCCCCCCTCCCCCGCATGATCGCTGCCCAGGCGGCCCTCGAAACGAAGATGCTCCTACGGAACGGCGAGCAGCTCCTCCTCACGGTGGTCATCCCGACCCTCCTGCTGGTCCTGTTCAGCTCGGTGGACATCGTCGACACCGGAAAGGGCAAGTCCGTCGACTTCCTGACCCCCGGCATCCTCGCCCTCGCCGTGATGTCGACGGCGTTCACGGGCCAGGCCATCGCGACGGGCTTCGAGCGCCGCTACGGCGTCCTGAAGCGCCTGGCGTCCTCCCCGCTCCCCCGCTGGGCCCTGATGACCGCGAAGACGGTCTCGGTGCTGGTCACGGAGGTCCTCCAGATCGTCCTGCTGACGGCGATCGCCCTCGCGCTGGGCTGGTCCCCGCACGGCAACCCGTTCGCGGTGTTCCTGCTCCTGATCCTCGGCACGGCGGCCTTCTCGGGCCTCGGCCTCCTGATGGCGGGCACCCTGAAGGCGGAGGCCACCCTGGCCGCCGCGAACCTGGTGTTCCTGCTGCTGCTGGTCGGCGGCGGAGTCATCGTGCCGATGGACAAGTACCCGTCGGGGGTGCGGGACGCGCTGGGCCTGCTGCCCATCTCGGCCCTCTCGGACGGCCTGCGGGACGTGCTCCAGCACGGGGCCGGGATGCCGTGGGGCGACCTGGGCATCCTGGGCGTGTGGGCGGTCGTGGGGCTGGCCGCGGCGGGCGCGTTCTTCCGCTGGGAGTAGCCGGGAGCGGTCCTGTTCCGGACCCTCGTGAAAGCATGCACAAGCGGCGCCCTACGATGGTCCCCGTGCCCAACGTGACCCGCGCCGACGTCGTAGCCGCCGCACGCAACCCCCTCGCCTTCATCGCCGCACGCTGGACCCCGGATCCCCGGACCGTCCAGCGGGCGGCGCTCGCCGCGCTCGTCATGTCGGTGGTCATCGTGGTCACCGGCGGTGCCGTACGGCTCACGGGATCGGGGCTCGGCTGCCCGACCTGGCCCAAGTGCACGGACGACTCGCTCACCACGACCAGCGCGATGGGCTTCCACGGAGCCATCGAGTTCGGCAACCGGATGCTGACGTACGTCCTGTGCGCCGCCGTCGGCTGGGCGATCATCGCCGCGCGCTCGGAGCAGCCGTACCGCCGCACCCTGACCCGCCTCGGCTGGGCGCAGTTCTGGATCGTGATGAGCAACGCGATCCTCGGCGGGATCGTGGTGCTGGTCGGCCTCAACCCGTACACCGTCGCGGCCCACTTCCTGCTCTCCTCGGCGCTGATCGCGGTCGCCACGCTGATGTGGCAGCGCAGCCGGGAGGGCGACGGCGAGCCCAAGCCGCTGGTCGGCAAGGCCGTGCAGCAACTGGTGTGGTTCCTGGTCACCGCCTCCGTGCTGCTGATCGCGGTCGGCACGGTGGTCACCGGCGCGGGCCCGCACGCGGGCGACTCCAAGGAGGTCGACCGGATCCCGATCGACTGGGAGACGGTCGCCAAGCTGCACGCGGTGCTCGCCTGGATCGTGGTCACGCTGACGTTCGCACTGTGGTTCGTCCTCAAGGCGGTCGACGCCCCCAAGGGTCCCCTGGACCGCACCCGGGAGCTGTTCCTGATCCTGCTCTCCCAGGGCGTCATCGGTTACGTGCAGTACTTCACGAACCTCCCCGAGGCCCTGGTCGCCCTCCACATGCTGGGCTCCTGCCTGGTGTGGATCGGAGTGCTGAGGGTGCTGCTGTCGCTGCGGGAACGTCCGGAGGCCGTGATCGACCTGCCGGGACCGTCGGTGGAACAGTCGTTGCCCACGCGCGCGTGAGGCTTCACCCGTAGTGCTTCATTCGTAGTGCTTCACCCGTAGTACTTCATCCGTAGCGGGTCACCAGGTCGTCGATCGCCGGGCCCAGATAGGCCCGGGTCAGCTCGGCGCGGCGGTCGATCCAGTCGCCCTCGGGGGCGACGCCGGACGGGACCGTATCGTCGTAACGCCTCCGTACGACGTCCTCGACGACCTGCACCGGGGCGCCCAGCGCGGGCAGCAGGTCGAGGGCCTCGCGCTTGGTGGTCAGGCGGCCGTCCCGAAGGGTGACGGTCGCGCGGGCGAAGGTGGTCAGGCCCACGTCGATCCAGATGTCCTGGAGCCAGACGTCCGGCTTGTCCACGGCCGGTCTCCAGTACTCCCGCTGGTCGCGTACGACGAACTCGGCCAGTTCCTGGTCCGTCACCTCCGGCAGCAGGTCCTTCGGTGAGCCGCCGTGCAACACCCGCCCGAAGTCGTGCAGTTCACGCCGGGTCACGGGAGTGACCGGTCTGCGCGTCACATGGTCGTTCGCCCAGGTGAGGTGGCGCTGGTTCGGGGCGTCCTGGGTGCCCGGGGCGAGGTAGCTGCAGTGCAGCCGGGCGGCGAGGGGGTCGGTGCGCAGCCCGCGGTGCAGGGCGACCAGTCGGCGGGCGGTGCTCGGCTTGAGGGGATGGTCGAGGATGGCTATCAGGTCCAGGTCGCTGCGGCCCTCCTGGTAGTCGCCCCCGGCGAGCGAACCGTGGGCCCACACGGCGACGGGGTCCAGCGGGGCCAGTTCGTTCAGGAAGCGGGCGAGCAGCGCGTCGGTCGGCATGGGCCCAGTCTGTACAGCTCACTCCAGCCCGTACACCCTGTTTGCGTTGCCGACCGCGATCAGTCCCGCCACGCGTTGCGCGTCCGCCGGCGACCAGGCCCCCTCGGCGACCCAGGTCCCGAGCACCCGCGCGAGTGCCTCGCGGAACAACCGGGCGCCCACGACGTGCAGTTCGGGCAGGCCGTGGGCCCCGCTGGAGAAGAGGATCTTCCCGAACGGGGCCAGTTCCAGGATCTCGGCGAGCACGGTCGCGGCGCGGGCGCCGGTGCGGACGAGGGCGGCACCGGAGTCGGCGTAGACGTGCGGGAAGACACCGGCGAGATGGGCCGCGTGCCGGTGGTACGGGTAGCTGTGCAGCAGCACGAGGTCGGTGCCGAGGCCGGCCGTCGCGCGCACGAAGTCGGTCAACAGGACGGGGTCGGTGCGGTCGATGCGCAGGCCCGGTTCGCCCAGTCCCGCGTGCAGCTGGAGGGGCAGTCCGGACGCCACGGCGATCCACAGCAGATGCCGCAGCAGCACCGGGTCGCTGAGCGTCCCGCCGACGCGCCGCCCGGCCAGCCAGCGGCCCGCCGCGCCCCGCACCTCGCCGGGGCCGGGCGGTTCGGGCGCGAGCGCGAGACCGTGCCGTACGCCCGCCACGGAGGTGAAGGCCACCGCGCTGCCCGCGGCGCCGTGCACCGACTCGGCGAGGTTGGCGAGGAAGGACTCGACGGTGCCCGAGGTGTCGGCGACCTGTTCGGCGAGGAGTTCGAGGCGGACGATCTCCCGCGCGTCCGCCTGGCCGGCGGTCGCCATCTCGGCGGGTCCGGTGAGGTCGCCGGGCAGGCCCGTGTCGATCAGATAGGTCGTGATGCCGCTGCCGCGCAGCAGCCTGCGCCCCGCTTCCAGTACGCCTAGTTCACGGCGCCGGGCGAGATAGCGGGCGGGCGGGCAGTGCGGCTCCAGGCCGAGCAGGGGCGGGCACCATCGTCGTACGGCGAATCCTGTCTGGGTGTCGAACAGGGTGGTGCCGGGTGCGGGTGGGCCCTCGGTGCGGGTGAGTTGGGCCTCGAAGGTGCCGAGGCCCAGCTCCGTTCTCAGTACGCCGTGGCAGTACTGGTCCACGAGGGACGGCGTTTCGATCATCCGGGCTCCCCGTGGCAGTGACCGCGTCGCTTGTACGGGGCCTAACGGGTGAACCGGGGGTGAGGTGTTGCCCGTACGCACCCCGTGTGAGGGGGCGGCTGCTCGTCAACCGTTGCTGGGGCCGCCCACCTGGATGCCCGCCATGCGCTTCCACTCGTACGGGCCCGTCGTCACCTTGGCGGCGAACTCGCCGTCGAAGTCCTCGTGGACGGTGATGCCGGACTTCTCCACGGCCTGTTGGGCGATCTCGTAGGACGTGGCGACCAGGTCGCCCCAGCCGCCGTCCTCGCCGACGAGGACGATGCGGGCGCCACGCTCCCCGATGTACGCGACCTGGCCCTCGGCCCCGCCGTGCGCCTTGGAGAAGCTGCCGATCTGCTTGGCGAGGCGGGCCACCTGGCGCTCGGCCTTCGCGTCAACCTGCTGCGTGTCTGCCATGACCAGGATGCTACCGACGGGTAGATCGAACGGCGACGGGCGGGGGGAGTGACTCCCGCCTCAGACCCCGCCCCCGGCCCTACCTGAGGAAGGGGTCCACCGCGATCGCCACGAACAACAGGGACACATAGGTGATCGACCAGTGGAACAGCCGCATCTCCTTGAGCTTGCCGCCCGTCACCTCGGCCTTGGCGCGGTTCTGCAGGCCGTGCGCCTCCCACAGCCAGAAGCCGCCGGCGAGCAGCGCGACCAGGGTGTAGAACCAGCCCGTGTAGCCGAGGGGCGTCAGCAGGAGCGAGACCGCGACCATGACCCAGCTGTAGATCACGATCTGCCGGGCGACCACCTTGTTGGAGGCGACGACCGGGAGCATCGGCACGCCCACGCGCGCGTAGTCGTCGCGGACCTTCATGGAGAGCGGCCAGTAGTGCGGCGGCGTCCAGAAGAACATGACGAGGAAGAGAATGATCGGGGCCCAGGACATGGAGTCCTTGACCGCGGACCAGCCGATGAGGACGGGCAGGCAGCCGGCGATCCCGCCCCACACGATGTTCTGCGAGGTACGGCGTTTGAGGATCATCGTGTAGACGACGACGTAGAAGAGGAGCGCTCCGAGCGCGAGCCAGGCGGACAGCCAGTTGACGGTCAGGCCGAAGAGAAGTGTCGAGATCACGCCGAGGGAGATGCCGAAGGCGAGGCACTCGCGGGGGCTGACCATGCCGGTGACAAGGGGGCGCTGCGAGGTGCGGTCCATGAGCGCGTCGATGTCGCGGTCGATGTACATATTGAGCGCATTGGCGCCACCCGCGGAGAGGTAGCCGCCGACGCAGGTGAGGAGGACCAGCTTGAGGTCCGGAACACCCTGCTGGGCCAGGAACATCACCGGAACGGTGGTGATCAGCAGCAGTTCGATGATCCGTGGCTTCGTCAACGCCACGAACGCCATGACCCGGGCCCCGATCGGCCGTCGGCTCGGGCTCTGACTCGCCCCGACAATCCCCGCTGGACGGGATTCAACGGCCGTCACGCACACCCCTGACAGAGACATCCCAGCAAGCCTTCGGGTGTGAACTCCCCGTAAAGGCTCACGCGTACCACGCCACTGTAGACGTTGCCCAGACCCGGACATTCGCGGGGGTGGGGTCGTGTTGGGGAGCACCCCCGGAAGAGCTGATCACGCCTCTGTTGAGCACTCGAACGAGCACCTCCGTATTCAGTTGCCGAATACGAAACGACCCAGTCGGGAGGCGGATCCGCGAGAGTCCCGGCAGTCTGGAATGACTCGAAAAAATGCACGTTCTCACGGGGGTAGGCTCGACAACGGCCGGTGGGCGCCGCGTGCACCGGCATTCGACATGCGTGACATGTGGAGAGGAGCCCTGACCCAGGGTGAGCACCAAGCCGACCACCACAGACCTCGAGTGGACCGAGTTGGACCAGCGGGCGGTGGACACCGCCCGCGTCCTGGCCGCCGATGCCGTACAGAAGGTCGGTAACGGCCATCCCGGTACGGCGATGAGCCTGGCCCCGGCCGCGTACACCCTCTTCCAGAAGGTGATGCGCCACGACCCCGCCGACGCCGACTGGGTCGGACGCGACCGGTTCGTGCTGTCCGCCGGTCACTCGTCCCTGACCCTCTACACGCAGCTCTACCTGGCCGGTTTCGGCCTGGAGCTGGCCGACCTCGAAGCGTTCCGCACCTGGGGTTCCAAGACTCCGGGGCACCCCGAGTACGGGCACACCACCGGTGTGGAGACGACCACCGGCCCGCTGGGCCAGGGTGTCGCCAACGCCGTCGGCATGGCCATGGCCGCCCGCTACGAGCGCGGTCTGTTCGACCCGGACGCCCCGCAGGGCGAGTCCCCCTTCGACCACTTCATCTACGCGATCGCCGGTGACGGCTGTCTCCAGGAGGGCATCTCCGCGGAGGCCTCCTCCATGGCGGGCCACCAGGAGCTCGGCAACCTCATCCTCCTGTGGGACGACAACCACATCTCCATCGAGGGCGACACCGAGACCGCGGTCTCCGAGGACACCGTCAAGCGTTACGAGGCCTACGGCTGGCACGTCCAGCGCGTCGCCCCGAAGCCGGACGGCGACCTGGACCCGCACGCCATCTACAACGCCATCGAGGCCGCGAAGAAGGTGACGAACAAGCCGTCGTTCATCGCGATGCGCTCGATCATCGCCTGGCCCGCGCCGAACGCGCAGAACACCGAGGCCGCGCACGGCTCGGCGCTCGGCGCCGACGAGGTCGCGGCCACCAAGCGCGTTCTCGGCTTCGACCCGGAGAAGTCCTTCGACGTCTCCGACGACGTCCTCAAGCACACCCGCCAGGCGCTGGAGCGGGGCCGCGAGGCGAAGGCCGCGTGGGACCCGTCGTACCAGGAATGGCGTACCAGCAACCCGGAGCGCGCCGCCGAGTACGACCGCATCCGCGCGGGCGAGCTGCCGGCCGGCTGGGAGGACGCCCTTCCGGTGTTCGAGGCGGGCAAGGGTGTCGCCACCCGTGCCGCGTCCGGCAAGGTGCTCCAGGCGCTCGGCGCGGTCATCCCGGAGCTGTGGGGCGGCTCGGCCGACCTCGCGGGCTCGAACAACACGACGATCGACAAGACCTCGTCGTTCCTCCCGGCGGACAACCCGCTGCCGGAGGCGAACCCGTACGGCCGCACGATCCACTTCGGCATCCGCGAGCACTCCATGGGCGCGGAGCTGAACGGCATCACACTGCACGGCAACACCCGTGCCTACGGCGGTACGTTCCTCGTCTTCTCCGACTACATGCGCAACGCGGTCCGTCTCTCCGCGCTGATGCACCTGCCGGTTACGTACGTGTGGACGCACGACTCCGTCGGTCTCGGCGAGGACGGCCCGACCCACCAGCCGGTCGAGCACCTCGCGTCGCTGCGCGCGATCCCGGGCCTGAACGTGGTCCGCCCGGCCGACGCCAACGAGACGGCCATCGCCTGGCGCGAGGTCCTGCGCCGCTACACCAAGGTCTACGGCGAGGGCGCCCCGCACGGCTTCGCGCTGACGCGCCAGGGTGTACCGACGTACGAGGCCAACGAGGACACCGCCAAGGGCGGCTACGTCCTGTTCGAGGCGTCCACGGGTACGCCCGAGGTGATCCTCATCGGTACCGGTTCCGAGGTGCACGTGGCCGTCGAGGCGCGCGAGCAGCTCGAGGCCTCCGGCGTGCCGACGCGGGTCGTGTCCATGCCCTGTGTGGAGTGGTTCGACGCGCAGGACAAGGAGTACCGCGACAGCGTTCTGCCGCCGTCCGTCAAGGCGCGGGTCGCGGTCGAGGCCGGCATCGGTCTGACCTGGTACCGGTTCGTCGGGGACGCCGGTCGCATCGTTTCCCTGGAGCACTTCGGGGCTTCCGCCGACGGCAAGGTGCTCTTCCAGGAGTTCGGCTTCACTGCCGAGAACGTGGCTGAGAAGGCCCGGGAATCCATCGCCGCCGCCCAGAGCTGACGCTGACAAACGACACGTAGGAGATGCATTTTCCATGACAGACGCACTCAAGCGCCTCTCCGAGGAAGGCGTCGCGATCTGGCTGGACGACCTGTCGCGCAAGCGGATCACGTCCGGCAACCTCGCCGAACTGATCGACCAGCAGCACGTCGTGGGCGTCACCACCAACCCGTCGATCTTCCAGAAGGCCATCTCGTCGGGCGACGGTTACGAGCAGCAGCTCACCGACCTCGCCGCCCGCAAGGTGACCGTCGAGGAAGCCATCCGCATGATCACGACGGCGGACGTCCGTGACGCCGCCGACATCCTGCGCCCGGTCTACGACAGCAGCGGCGGCCAGGACGGCCGGGTGTCCATCGAGGTCGACCCGCGCCTCGCGCACAACACGGCGGCGACCATCGCCGAGGCCAAGCAGCTGGCTTGGCTGGTGGACCGCCCGAACACCCTGATCAAGATCCCGGCCACCCGGGCGGGCCTCCCGGCGATCACCGAGGTCATCGGCCTCGGTATCAGCGTCAACGTCACGCTGATCTTCTCGCTGGCGCGCTACCGCGAGGTCATGGACGCGTTCATCGCCGGCCTGGAGAAGGCCAAGGAGCGCGGCCTGGACCTGGCGAAGATCCACTCCGTGGCGTCCTTCTTCGTGTCCCGCGTGGACACCGAGATCGACAAGCGGATCGACGCGCTGGGCACCGACGAGGCCAAGGCCGCCCGTGGCAAGGCCGGTCTCGCCAACGCGCGGCTCGCCTACGAGGCGTACGAAGAGGTCTTCGCCACACCGCGCTGGGCCGCCCTCGACAAGGCGCAGGCCAACAAGCAGCGTCCGCTGTGGGCCTCGACCGGCGTCAAGGACAAGGCGTACAAGGACACCCTGTACGTGGACGACCTGGTGGCGCCGAACACGGTGAACACCATGCCGGAGGCCACTCTCGAGGCCACCGACGACCACGGTCAGATCACCGGCAACACCATCTCCGGCACGTACGAGCAGTCGCGCGCCGAGATCGCCGCCGTGGAAGCGCTCGGCATCTCTTACGACGAGGTCGTGCAGCTGCTGGAGGACGAGGGCGTCGAGAAGTTCGAGGCCGCCTGGACCGATCTGCTCAAGTCGACCGAGGCGGAGCTTGCGCGCCTCGCCCCCTCGGAGGGCTGAGACCTTGGCTCCTCATTCCGGTTCCGGGGCGAACCCGCTTCGTGACCCCGCCGACCGACGGCTCCCGCGTATCGCGGGGCCGTCGGGCCTGGTCATCTTCGGCGTCACAGGCGATTTGTCACGCAAAAAGCTGATGCCCGCGGTGTACGACCTCGCCAACCGGGGTCTGCTGCCGCCGGGCTTCTCGCTCGTCGGCTTCGCCCGGCGCGAGTGGGCCCACGAGGACTTCGCGCAGGAGGTCCACGACGCGGTCAAGGAGCACTCCCGTACGCCGTTCCGTGAGGAGGTCTGGCAGCAGCTCGTCCAGGGGATGCGCTTCGTCCAGGGCACCTTCGACGACGACGACGCCTTCGAGCGGCTGCGCGACACGATCGACGAGCTGGACAAGGCGCAGGGCACGGGCGGCAACTTCGCCTTCTATCTGTCGGTGCCGCCGCGCTCGTTCCCGGTCGTCATCCAGCAGCTGAAGAAGCACGGTCTCGCCGACCAGGACAAGAACTCCTGGCGTCGCGCGGTCATCGAGAAGCCCTTCGGCCACGACCTCAAGTCGGCCGAGGACCTCAACCGGGTCGTGCACGAGGTGTTCGCCGCGGACCAGGTCTTCCGCATCGACCACTACCTCGGCAAGGAGACCGTCCAGAACATCCTGGCGCTCCGCTTCGCCAACACGATGTTCGAGCCGATCTGGAACCGGTCCTTCGTGGACCATGTGCAGATCACCATGGCCGAGGACATCGGCATCGGCGGCCGGGCCGGCTACTACGACGGCATCGGCGCCGCCCGTGACGTCATCCAGAACCACCTGCTCCAGCTGATGGCGCTGACCGCGATGGAGGAGCCCTCCTCCTTCTCCGCCGACGCGCTGGCCGCCGAGAAGGAGAAGGTGCTCGGCGCGGTACGGCTGCCGAAGGACCTGGGCAAGAACACGGTCCGCGGGCAGTACGCCGAGGGCTGGCAGGGCGGCGAGAAGGCCGTCGGCTATCTCCAGGAAGACGGCATCGACCCCAAGTCGAAGACCGACACCTACGCGGCCATCAAGGTCGAGGTGGACAACCGCCGTTGGGCGGGCGTCCCCTTCTACCTGCGCACCGGCAAGCGCCTCGGCCGGCGCGTCACGGAGATCGCGGTGGTCTTCCAGCGCGCCCCGCACTCCCCCTTCGACCAGACGGCGACGGAGGAGCTGGGCCAGAACGCGATCGTCTTCCGCGTCCAGCCCGACGAGGGCGTCACGGTCCGCTTCGGCTCCAAGGTGCCCGGCACCTCGATGGAGATCCGGGACGTCTCCATGGACTTCGCCTACGGCGAGTCGTTCACGGAGTCCAGCCCGGAGGCGTACGAGCGGCTGATCCTCGACGTCCTGCTCGGCGACTCGAACCTCTTCCCGCGCACGGAGGAGGTCGAGCTGTCCTGGAAGATCCTCGACCCGATCGAGCAGTACTGGGACAAGCACGGCAAGCCCGCGCAGTACCAGTCCGGGACGTGGGGTCCGGTCGAGGCGGACGAAATGCTCGCACGAGAGGGACGGAGCTGGCGTCGGCCATGAAAATAGACCTCACCGACACCACTGCCAGCAAGATCAACAAGGGGCTGGTGAAAGCCCGCCGCGCCATCGGCACCCCGGCCGTCGGCATGGTGCTCACCCTCGTCGTCGTCACGGACGAGGAGAACGCCTACGACGCCCTGAAGGCCGCCAACGACGCGTCGCGCGAGCACCCCTCGCGCACGCTCGTGGTCATCAAGCGGGTCTCCCGCTCGTCCCGCAGCCGCACCGAGTCCCGCCTCGACGCCGAGGTCAGGGTGGGCACGGACGCGGGCAGCGGCGAGACGGTCGTCCTACGGCTCTACGGCGAGGTCTCCGACCACGCCCAGTCCGTGGTGCTGCCGCTGCTGCTGCCGGACGCGCCGGTGGTGGTCTGGTGGTCGGTGGACGCGCCGCGCGACACGGCGAACGACCCGCTGGGCGCCCTGAGCCAGCGGCGGGTCACCGACAGCTACGCGGCGGAGAAGCCCGTCGACGAGCTGCGGTCCCGCGCCGAGAGCTACGAACCGGGTGACACCGACCTGGCCTGGGCCCGGATCACGCCGTGGCGTTCGATGCTGGCCGCCGCGCTCGACCAGGTCTCCTCGGAGATCGTCTCCGCCGAGGTGGCGGGCGAGGAGTCCAACCCGAGCGTCGAACTGCTCGCGATGTGGCTCGCCGACCGTCTCCACGTGCATGTCCGGCGGGCGGTCTCCGCGGGTCCCGGTCTGACCCAGGTCCGCCTGGAGACGACCGGCGGGCCCATCACGCTGCACCGGTCGGACGGGGCGATGGCCACGCTGGCGCTGCCCGGCCAGCCGGACCGCGCGGTGGCGCTCAAGCGCCGCGAGACGTCCGAGCTGCTGGCGGAGGAGCTGCGCCGGCTGGACCCGGACGACACGTACGCGTCCGCGCTGCGGTTCGGCGTGGACCGGCTGGGCGGGATCCAGTCGGCGGCGGAACGGGCGGAGGCGGCGGCCGACCAGCCGGTACCGGCGCTGCCGGTGCGCGGGGTACCGGAGGCGACGCCCGCGTCGGCTTCGACCTCGGCATCGGCATCGGCATCGACTGCTACGTCGGCTCCGGCATCGGCTTCCGCCTCGGCGTCTGCTTCGGCGGACCAGGGTGACGCCGACCGGCCGACCCCCGCGAAGATGCCCCCGGTCAAGAAGCAAGAAGGCTGATCCGCAGTGAGCACTCCCCAACTCGTCGTCCACCGCGACAAGGAGCTGATGGCCCAGGCCGCCGCGGCCCGGCTGATCACGAAGATCGTGGACGCGCAGGCTTCGCGCGGCTACGCCTCGATCGTGCTCACCGGCGGTCGCAACGGCAACGGTCTGCTGGCAGCCCTGGCGGGTCAGCCCGCCCGGGACGCCATCGACTGGGGCCGGCTCGACCTCTGGTGGGGCGACGAGCGGTTCCTCCCCGAGGGTGACCCGGAGCGCAATGTCACCCAGGCCCGTGAGGCACTGCTCGACGCGGTGCCGCTGGACCCGAAGCGCGTGCACGCCATGCCCGCGTCCGACGGCCCCTACGGCCACGACGTCGAGGCGGCGGCGGCAGGCTACGCCGAGGAACTCGCCCGGTCCGCCGGTCCCGAGAACCACGGTGCCGTTCCCACCTTCGACGTCCTGATGCTGGGCGTCGGCCCGGACACCCATGTGGCGTCGCTCTTCCCGGAGTTGCCCGCCGTACGGGAGACCGAGCGCACGGTCGTCGGCGTCCACGGCGCGCCCAAGCCGCCACCGACCAGGGTCACCCTGACCCTGCCGGCGATCCGGTCGGCCCGCGAGGTGTGGCTGCTCGCGGCGGGCGAGGACAAGGCGGAGGCCGCGGCGATCGCCCTGTCCGGCGCGGGCGAGATCCAGGCCCCGGCGGCCGGAGCACAGGGCCGCGCCCGCACCCTGTGGCTCCTGGACGCGGCGGCGGCTTCGCAGTTGCCGCGTGCGCTGTATCCGCCGGCTTCGGCCTGACGCCGGCACCGGCACCGGCACCGGCACCTGCTGACGAAGCCCCCTCTACGGCCTTGCGGTCGTACAGGGGGCTTCGGTGTATCTCGGGCGGGCTTTCTACCCGGCGGATCAGGCCGTGGACGCGGGGTCCGGCTTGCGATCCCTCACAGCTGGACGACATCGGAGACCTCGACGGCATCGTCGTGAGCGGCCGACTCCCCCGCCGTGTCACCTGCGGTCACACGCAAGCCGTGATGGCCCTCGGACCGACTTCCCAGCCACCGGATCCGACCACCAACGCAGAACCCGGCACCCAATCACCCACTGCCCGACGGCACGAAAGACCTCAACGGCATAGCCGCCAACCCTCCGTCGCGCGCACTGCGGCCGCACCTGCCGATGCCAACGCCCCCTCCGCCGTCCAGACGCCCGCATCACACCCCGCGCAACGGCCCCCCTCAGCCACCGAGGCCCGCCCTGCTGAACAGGCCCCGGCGCCTTCACCGCTCAACGCCCGCGCAGCTCCCGGTACTTGGCGACCAGGGCCGTCGTCGACGCGTCCAGGCCCGGTACGTTCGCACCCTCGGTGAGGGCGGGTTCGACGCGCTTGGCGAGGACCTTGCCCAGCTCGACGCCCCACTGGTCGAAGGAGTCGATGTTCCAGACCGCGCCCTGGACGAACACCTTGTGCTCGTAGAGCGCGATGAGCTGGCCGAGGACCGACGGGGTCAGCTCGCGGGCCAGGATCGTGGTGGTGGGGTGGTTGCCCTTGAACGTCTTGTGCGGGACCAGTTCCTCCGCCACACCCTCCGCGCGAACCTCGTCCGGCGTCTTGCCGAACGCCAACGCCTGGGTCTGCGCGAAGAAGTTGGCCATCAGCAGGTCGTGCTGCGCCTTCAGCCCGTCACTCAACTCCGCCACCGGCTCGGCGAAGCCGATGAAGTCCGCCGGGATCAACTTGGTGCCCTGGTGGATGAGTTGGTAGTAGGCGTGCTGCCCGTTCGTGCCGGGCGTGCCCCACACCACCGGCCCGGTCTGCCAGTCGACCTCCTGGCCGTCCCGGCCCACGTACTTGCCGTTCGACTCCATGTCCAACTGCTGCAAGTACGCGGTGAACTTGGAGAGGTAGTGCGAGTACGGCAGCACCGCGTGCGACTGGGCGTCATGGAAGTTGCCGTACCAGACGCCCAACAGGCCAAGCAGCAAAGGCACGTTGGACTCGGCCGGTGCGGTGCGGAAGTGCTCGTCGACGAGGTGGAAACCGTCGAGCATCTCCCGGAAACGGTCCGGGCCGATGGCGATCATCAGCGACAGCCCGATCGCCGAGTCGAACGAGTAGCGCCCGCCGACCCAGTCCCAGAACTCGAACATGTTGTCCGTGTCGATGCCGAAGTCCGACACCTTCCCAGCGTTCGTCGACAGCGCCACGAAGTGCTTGGCGACGGCGTCCTGACCGGCCTTCAGCTCGGTGAGCAACCAGTCGCGGGCGGAGGTCGCGTTGGTGATCGTCTCGATCGTGGTGAACGTCTTGGAGGCGATGATGAACAGCGTCTCCGCCGCGTCGAGGTCACGGGTCGCCTCGTGCAGGTCGGCGCCGTCCACGTTCGACACGAAGCGGACCGTCAGACCGCGGTCGGTGAAGCTCCGCAGCACCTCGTACGCCATCGCCGGGCCGAGGTCCGAGCCGCCGATACCGATGTTGACGACATTGCGGATCCGACGGCCCGTGTGCCCGGTCCACTCGCCGGAGCGGACCCGCTCGGCGAAGCCTGCCATCTTGTCGAGCACCGCGTGCACGGCCGGCACCACGTTCTCGCCGTCGACCTCGATCACCGCGTCACGCGGAGCGCGCAGCGCGGTGTGCAGGACCGCGCGGTCCTCGGTCACGTTGATCTTCTCGCCGCGGAACATCGCGTCCCGGAGCCCGAACACGTCCGTGGCGGCGGCCAGCGCGTGCAGCAGCCGCAGGGTCTCGTCGGTGACGAGGTGCTTCGAGTAGTCGAGGTGCAGGTCACCGACCCGGAGCGTGTAGCCGGTGCCGCGCTCGGGATCGGCGGCGAACAGTTCCCTCAACTGCACCTCGCCGAGCTCCTCACGGTGCTTGGCCAAGGCGGTCCACTCGGGCGTCTGGTTGAGCCTGGTACGGCCGTCTGCGTTCATTGCGACTTCAGCCTTCTTTCCTACCGACCTGGGGGCCGGTTCCAACCTAATTGATCAGCCCGTGACATGAGCGGTCGTCGCGTCGTCGTGCGGGGCAACAACAGATACGTCCGGCTTGACCGCAGGTATCAGCGCGATGACCGACAGGACGAAGAAGGCGGCGGTGAGCAGTGCCGGTGTGTTCAGTCCCCAGGCCGTCGCGGTGAGGCCACCGAGGAGGGCGCCGAGCGGGGCCCCGGCGACGGCCAGGGTGCGGAACGCGGAGCTGACCCGGCCCAGCATGTCGGCGGGAGCGCGCTGCTGCATCAGGGTCGTCGTGTTGACGTTCCACACCATGCCCATGAAGCCGAAGACCGCGAGGGCGGCCACGACCGCGGTCAGGCTGCGCACGGAGCCCATGACGACGAGGGCGCCGATCTGCACCAGACCCGCGAGCAGCACGCTCCGCAGCGGGCCGAGCCGGCCGGCGATCCGCCGGTTCACCGCTCCCCCGGCCAGGCCGCCGACGGCGTACGCGGTGGTCGCCGCCGCGTATCCGGCGGTGCCCGCGTGCAGCCAGCCGGTCACCAGGACGACCAGGGTGGCGATCAGGGCACCCATGCCGATGTTGCACAGGGCTGTCGCCGTGCACAGTCCGCGCAGGGGCCGGTCGCGCCACAGGGTGCGCAGTCCGTCCGCGATCTCTCCGCGCAGCGTGCTGCCCGCCGGTCTCGGCGCGCGCTGGGGCGCCGTGGTCCGCAGCGAGGCGACCAGTGCGGCGGCGAGCAGGAAGGTCCCGGCATCGGCCACGAAGGGCACGGCGACCCCCGCGGCGAACAGCACCGGCACCACGGGCGCCCCCATCAGCCCGCCCGCGATCTGCTGTCCGGTCATCAGCCGGGCGTTGGCGCTGCCGAGCGCCGCGCGGTCCACCAGGGCGGGCAGCAGGGCCGTGGACGCGTTGTCGAAGAGGGTCTGGAGTGTGGTCAGTGCGAAGGCCAGCGCGATGAGCAGGAGGATCGAGGCGTGGCCGAGGGCGACGGCCGCGGCGAAGGCGGCGACGAGAAGGGCGCGGACCGCGTCCACCGTCCACATCGCGCGCCGCTGGTCCACCCGGTCGGCGACCGCGCCGCCGAGCAGCCCGAAGACGATCCAGGGCAGATAGCCGCAGGCGGTCACGGAGGCGATGAGCAGGGGCCGGTCCGTGAGGGAGACGGCGAGCAGGGGCAGGGCGGCACCGCGCAGCGCGTCCCCGAAGCGCGAGATCACGGCGGCGCTCCACAGCCGCCCGAACCCCCCACGCCACGCGGGCACATGACTGCCCGTCACCTCGACCGTCGTCACCACTCCCCCTCACGGTTCGCCGATGCACAAACCGTAGAGGGTGCCACTGACAATCGGCCCGGAGGCGGTCCGCCGCCGGGGGGCCAAACAGCTCCGGCCAGACACCTTGTGGGCGTCCGGCCGGTTCAACTCCTAGATTTCTCCCCGCAGTTTGGCGAGAGCCTCGGCGAGGATCGCCTCGCCGTCCGCGTCGCTGCGCCGCTCCCGTACATACGCGAGGTGCGTCTTGTAGGGCTCGGTGCGCGGCGGGGCCGGCGGGTTGTCCCGGTCCTGTCCGGCCGGGAAGCCGCAGCGCGGGCAGTCCCAAGTGTCGGGAACCTGCGCGTCGCTGGCGAAGCTGGGCTGTGTCTCGTGTCCGTTGGAGCACCAGAAGACGATGCGCAGCCGGGGCGCGGACTCGCCACGCTCGGCCTCGCCCATCGGCCCCGCCCCGACCCGGCTTCCTCGGATCGCGTTGCCACTTGCCACGGTCGTAACTCCCTGCGTGATGGTGCCGCGAAGCGAGTCGGCGTTTTCGCTCCGTTGCGAGCGCCTCAGTCTACGTAAGGCCCAACGCGCGTCCAGTGGTTGGAGTTACAGCCCCTACACCTAGACGCAAGCCCCATGATAGGCCGCGCTCAGCTGCGCGTACCGAACATGGGGCCTTACGTACGGAATGTGCGATGGAACGTGCGGTCAGCTCGTCTTCATCAGCAGACCGAGTACGACGATGCAGGCGAACCAGAGCACACCGAGCACCACGGTGATGCGGTCCAGGTTGCGCTCGGCGACCGACGAGCCGCCGACGGACGACGCCATGCCGCCACCGAACATGTCGGAGAGACCGCCGCCCTTCCCCTTGTGCATCAGCACCAGCAGCATCAGCAGCAGGCTGAAGACGATCAGGGCGATCGAGAACCCCAAAACCACGGCTGGACCAACTTCCTCGGATTCGGATGGACGACGGGGACACGGCTGTGGAGCCATGTCCCCGCAAGGGTACGACGGATCGCCGCTACGGCCTACTCACGGCCTCACTGGTCGCGGAAGCGCGCGATCTTGACGAACTCGTCGGCGTCCAGCGAGGCGCCGCCGACCAGGGCGCCGTCCACATCGGGCTGGGCCATGATCTCGGCGACGTTGCCGGACTTGACGGAGCCGCCGTACTGGATGCGGACCTGGTCGGCCAGTTCCTGCGAGTACAGCTCGGCGAGCTTGCCGCGGATGGCCTGGCAGACCTCCTGGGCGTCGCCGGCGCCGCAGACCTTGCCGGTGCCGATGGCCCACACGGGCTCGTAGGCGATGACGATCGACTCGGCCTGCTCGGCCGGGACGTCCTTGAGGCCGCCCTCGACCTGGGAGAGCGTGTGGGCGACGTGGTTGCCCGCCTCGCGGATGTCGAGTTCCTCGCCGACGCAGAGGATCGGGGTCAGGCCGTGCTTGTAGGCGGCCTTGACCTTGGCGTTGACGATCTCGTCGGTCTCCGCGTGGTACTGGCGGCGCTCGGAGTGGCCGATCGCCACGTACGTGCACTTCAGCTTGGCCAGCATGGCACCGGAGATCTCGCCGGTGTAGGCGCCGGAGTCGTGCGCCGAGATGTCCTGGGCGCCGTACTTGATCTTGAGCTTGTCGCCGTCGACCAGGGTCTGCACGGAGCGCAGGTCGGTGAAGGGCGGCAGGACGGCGACCTCGACGGCCTCGTAGTCCTTGTCCGCGAGGGCGAAGGCGAGCTTCTGGACGTGGGCGATGGCCTCGAGGTGGTTGAGGTTCATCTTCCAGTTGCCCGCCATGATCGGCGTGCGCCCAGAGGCAATAGATGGAGCCATAAGGGGTCAGTCCTCCAGTGCGGCGAGGCCGGGGAGCGTCTTGCCCTCGAGGTATTCGAGGGAGGCGCCGCCGCCGGTCGAGATGTGGCCGAATGCGGTCTCGTCGAAGCCCAGGATGCGGACGGCCGCGGCGGAGTCGCCACCGCCGACGACCGTGAAGGCCGGGGAGTCGAGAAGGGCCTGGGCGACCGCCTTGGTGCCCTCGGCGTAGTCGGGGTGCTCGAAGACGCCCATCGGACCGTTCCAGAAGATGGTGGCCGCGTCGGCGAGCTTCGAGGCGTACAGGGCACCGGTCTCGGGACCGATGTCGAGGCCCATCTGGTCGGCGGGGATGGCGTCCGCGGCGACGACAGTGGGGTTGGACGGGGCCTTCGTCTTCAGGTCCGGGAACCCGGCCGAGGTCACGACGTTGACCGGGACGACCAGCTCGACGCCGTTCTTCTCGGCGCGCTCGACGTACTCGGTGACGGCGGGCAGCTGGTCGTCCTGGACCAGGGAGGCGCCGATCTCGTAGCCCTTGGCCTTGAGGAAGGTGAAGGCCATGCCGCCGCCGATGAGGATGCGGTCGGCCTTGCCGAGGAGCTGGTCGATGACGGCGAGCTTGTCGGAGACCTTGGAGCCGCCGAGGGCGACGACGTAGGGCCGCTTGACGTCCTCGGTGAGCTTCTTCAGGACGCCGACCTCGGTGGCGATGAGGTAGCCGGCGTAGTGCGGCAGACGGGCCGGGAGGTCGTACACGGAGGCGTGCTTGCGGTGCACGGCGCCGAAACCGTCGCCTACGTAGACGTCCGCCAGGGCGGCGAGCTGGTCGGCGAACTCGCCGCGCTCGACGTCGTCCTTGGCGGTCTCGCCCGCGTTGAAGCGCAGGTTCTCGATGACCGCGACCTGGCCGGGCTCCAGGCCGCGCACCGCGTCGTGGGCGGCGGGGCCGACGGTGTCCTGGGCGAACGCGACCGGCACGCCCAGGAGTTCGGCGAGGCGCTCGGCGGGCTGGAGGAGGGAGAAGGCCGGGTCCGGGGCGCCCTTGGGGCGGCCCAGGTGCGAGGCCACGATCACCTTGGCGCCCGCCTCGACGAGGGCCTTGATCGTGGGCAGGACGGCGCGGATGCGGCCGTCGTCGGTGATGAGGCCGTCGGCCAGCGGGACGTTCAGGTCGGCGCGGACGAAGACCCGCTTGCCGTCCACTCCTTCGGCGAGGAGTTCGTCGATCGTCTTCATGGAAAGGGCTCCTAGGGAGGGCTCTTCAGGCTCTTCGGATCCGAGAGGGCCGATCGATCACTACGGAGTAGCCGATCGATCTCTACGTAGTACAGGGCCCGGGCAGCGCGGCGTGCGCTGTCCGAGCCCTGACTCACATCGAGTTGCCTGCTCTGGAGGTCAGAGCTGGCCGCCGACGAAGACCGTGAGGTCGACGAGGCGGTTGGAGTAGCCCCACTCGTTGTCGTACCAACCGAGGATCTTCACCGTGTTGCCCTCCTGGACCATGGTCAGGAGGGAGTCGAAGGTGCAGGAGGCCTGGTCGCCGACGATGTCCGAGGAGACGATCGGGTCCTCGGTGTAGGACAGGTAGCCCTTGAGGTCGCCGTCCTCGGCGGCCTTCTTGAACGCGGCGTTGACCTCGTCCTTGGTGACCTCGCGCTGAAGCGTCACGACCAGGTCGGTGGCCGAGCCGGTCGGGACCGGGACGCGCATCGCGATGCCGTCGAGCTTGCCCTTGAGCTGCGGGAGGACCAGGGCGGTGGCCTTGGCGGCACCGGTCGTGGTCGGGATGATGTTCTCGGCGGCGGCACGCGCGCGACGCAGGTCCGAGTGCGGGAAGTCCAGGATGCGCTGGTCGTTCGTGTACGCGTGCACCGTGGTCATCAGGCCCTTGACGATGCCGAAGTTCTCGTCGAGAACCTTGGCCATCGGCGCCACACAGTTGGTGGTGCAGGAGGCGTTCGAGATGACGTGGTGGTTGGCCGCGTCGTACTTGTCCTGGTTGACGCCCATCACGATCGTGATGTCCTCGTCCTTGGCCGGAGCCGAGATGAGGACCTTCTTGGCGCCGCCGGCGATGTGCTTCTCGGCGTCGGCCTTCTTCGTGAAGATGCCGGTCGACTCGATGACGATGTCGACGCCCAGCTCGCCCCACGGGATGTCGGCGGGGTTGCGCTCGGACAGCACCTTGATCGTGTGCCCGTCGACGGTGATCGTGTCGGCGGTGTGCGACACCTCGGCCTGAAGGCGGCCCAGGATGGTGTCGTACTTGAGCAGGTGAGCGGTGGTCGCGGTGTCACCCAGGTCGTTGACAGCCACGATCTCGATGTCAGCACCCTGCTTCAGCAGCGCGCGGAAGTAGTTACGACCGATGCGGCCAAAGCCGTTGATGCCTACGCGGATCGTCACGAACCGATCTCCTCGTTGGTACGCCGGCTCAGTGCCGGCGAGTTGTATGGGATGTCCCCGACCGCCTACGACCCTACCCTCCTGAGACCCCCGGGGTGACATCGAGATGCCCCATACACCGCAGGGCGGTCCGTACCCGCCAGTAGGGGTACGGACCGCCCTGGATGTTCATGACATCGACACGCCGTGTCAGCTCTTGAGGGCCGCCAGCGCCTTCTTGAGCAGGGTCGCGCGGTCACCGGCCGAGGTGACCTGTTCCAGGCCGAAGCCCAGCAGCACGGTGCGGTCGGTGGTGACCGCGCCGTACGTCTGGAAGAGGGCTCCGGTGCGGGTCCAGTCGTTCAGGACCGCGGGGCTGCCGGGAGGCGGGCCGGTCACGGTCCAGGCGCCGAGGGAGGTCTCGAAGCCCTCGGTCTGGGTCGCCGTGCCGCCCACGACGAGCGAGGTGTCGTCGGCGAGGACGCCGTGGCCGCCGCTGCCCGGGTCGGTGATGTAGCTCAGCGAGACCTCGACGGACTTGCCGGCGTAGGCGCTCAGGTCGAAGCCGACCTGCTGCCAGCCGTTGGAGGCGCCGGTGAAGCTGTTCCACGAACCGGTGGTGCCGGTCGCGGTGCAGCCACTGCTCGCGATCGTCAGGTAGTGCTTGAGCCACGGGTGCTCGGCGACCAGGAACCCGGCCTCGCACTCCGTCGGTACGGCGGTGCTGGTGGCGCCGCCCACCTCCGGGAGCGTGGTCCAGTCGTCGGCCCCGGTGGTGTGGATCTCGACCACGGCGTGGTCGTAGCCGGGCTCGGTGTCCCACAGCAGTTCACTGCGCAGCGTGGGCTTGTCGGCCGCGCTCACCCCGGTGAGGTCGATGGTGCGGGTGAGGCGCTTGTAGGAGTCGTCGTTGTGGACGGCGGCCGCCATGTAGGAGCCCGCGTAGGGGCCGTACGGGTTGACGGTCCCGGCGAACTTGCCCGCTCCCGCGCTCGCGAACTGCGGGTACGTGGTGGGCGACAGCGAGTCGGAGGTGACGCTGTAGGTGCCGGCCCGGTCCAGCGGGTTGCCGGGCGCGCCGCTGAGCGGCCCGGTGAATCCGTCGAGCTTGCCGGAGCCGGTGAAGCCGTTGGCCCCGGGGGTCGACGTACGGGAGTAGGCGCCCAGGTAGTACTGGCTGAAGTCGTTCGAAGGAGTGCCGTCGGCGAGGGCGACGGAGCCGCCGGCCTGCTCGCCGGCCTCGATCAGCTTGCCGCCCTCGTTGAGGAAGGCGCGCAGCTGGAGCTGGGTGTCGTTGCGCGGTCCCGCGGTACCCGAGTAGTGGACGACGGTCTTGAAGTGGTCGAGCACGGCGAGCGCGTCGGGCGCGCCCTGGGTGGCGACGTCCCAGACGAGTGCCTTACGGCCGTTGGCCTTCAGGGCGTCGACGTAGGTCTGCGCCTGGGTGGCGGCGGCGCCCTCCTCGGCGACGACGAGGGTGTCGGCCGAGGGCAGTTTGGCCACCGTGTACGTGAAGTGCGCGCTGGAGGTGGGCTTCCCGGCCTTGGTCCTGCCGGTGAACCAGACCTCGACCTTGTCGCCCGGGTCGCCGTCCTTGACCTTGGCCCGGTACTCGTCGAAGTACAGGTTGTCGTCCCCGCCGTAGGTCTGGCCGCCCTTCCAGGGCTTGAGCGCCCTGGTCTGCGTACGGCCGCCGTCGACGCGGTACTTGAGCTCCTTGTCGCGTACGGACTTGCGGACGACGACGGAGACCTGCTGGTCGGCGCCGCGCGCGTACGACGTGGAGAACGTGGCCGGGGTGAAGTCGGCAGCGCTCAGGCCGACCGACGAGCTCGGCTGGTCGGGGTGGGCGGCGGTCTCGGCGACGGAGAGCGCGAAGGGGATGTTCTTCGCGAACTCGTCCTGGATCAGCTTCTCGTCGTCCGGGTAGTTGAAGACGGACTGGCAGTCGGCCGCGTTCCAGGCGTCGTTGGGGTCGATGTTCGACGCGGTCTGGCAGGTCGACATCTCGGGGGTGAACATCGACATGCCGTTGACGTTCGACGCGTGGCCGTCCGCCTCGCCGTTGGTCGTGTACAGCTCCGAGGAGACCTGCGAGTGGTAGCCGGGGATGGCCGGGTTGTCGGGCGTGCCCGCGAGCGCCTTGTAGAGCACGTCGTCCGGGGTGGGTGTCGCGACCTGCCAGCCGACTCCGTAGAGGAGGAGTTCGGCGGCGGAGTGGTAGTTGATGCCGTAGCTGAAGTCGATCCGCTTCTCGAAGTTGTCGAGCGCCCGGGTCTCCGGCTCGGAGGCCGGGGCCGTGCCGCGGTAGGTCTCACTGGTGGGGTTCGGGGACGAACCCTCGTCGTCGTAGCCCCACTTGTAGGCGAAGTTGCGGTTGAGGTCGACGCCGTCGCCGGTGGAGATGGTGCCGTCGCCGTTGACGTCCCGCAGGTTCTTGCGCCACAGGCGGGTGTCGGAGTTCTGGAAGGTGTAGTCGTAGCCGTCCGGGTTGGCGGACAGCACGAACCACAGCTCGGTGGAGTCGACGATCTTCTTGACGCGTTTGTCGGTCTTGTAGTTGTCCAGGTAGTAGTGCATCAGCCGGCGGGTCATCTCCGGCGTGATCCACTCGCGCGCGTGCTGGTTGGACACGTACAGCACGGCGGGCTTGGAGCCGTCCTTGGTCTTCTTCGCGTTCTTGGTCAGTTTGAGCGCGAGGATGTCCTGGCCGTTGACCGTCTTCCCGATGGACTCGACCTTGGTGAGCCCGGGATTGGCCTGCCCGGTCCTGACGATCTCCTCCTTCAGACCACCGCTTCCGCTGTACGGCCGGAAGACCCCCTGCGCCGCGTCCTCGACGCGGGTCTCGGCCTTCGCCGACAGGGTGTGCTCGGTGAGGTCGACGCCCTGCTTCTCCAGCTTCCCGGCCTGCTGGTCGGTGAGGTAGACCTCGACGGCCGTCTTCCCGGACGCGGAGAACTTGTTGTCGCCGAGTTCGTGGGCGTCCTGTCCGGCCTTCAGGAGCAGCGGAATCTGCTTCTGGGTGACGTCGGCGCGGAAGACCTTGACCTCGTCCGGGTCTGACTTCGCCGAACTCCCGCCCTGCGCCTGGGCGATCGGTGCGATGCTCGCCCCGGTGATCAGGAGCGCGCCGACAGCGAGGATCGATCTCGCTCTGTGTCTCATGAATCCCCCTAGCAGTCGTTCGCCACAGCAGCGAACAGTTGCCAGGCTCATGACACTTCATGATCGAGTCAAGGGCGACACAAGGACAGCCAAACGCCGGTGAGGATATCCCAAGGGGACATCCTCACCGGCGTGTTGAGAGATCGTCAGGTCGCAGGAGGGGTCAGCCGACCATGTTGTCGGCCATCTCCTCGGTGATGCTGGACTCCGTGCCCGGGATGCCGAGGTCCTGGGCCCGCTTGTCGGCCATCGCCAGCAGACGGCGGATACGGCCCGCCACGGCGTCCTTGGTGAGCGGCGGGTCGGCCAGCGCGCCCAGTTCCTCCAGGGAGGCCTGCTTGTGGTCCATGCGGAGGCGGCCGGCCGCCGCGAGGTGGCCGGCCGCCGCGAGGTGCTCGGGGACCTCGTCGGCGAGGATCTCCAGCGCACGGCCCACACGGGCGCCGGCGGCGACGGCCGCGCGGGCCGAGCGGCGCAGGTTGGCGTCGTCGAAGTTGGCGAGGCGGTTCGCCGTGGCGCGCACCTCGCGGCGCATCCGGCGCTCCTCCCAGGCCAGCACCGACTCGTGCGCGCCGAGCCGGGTGAGCAGGGCACCGATCGCGTCGCCGTCGCGGACGACCACCCGATCGACCCCGCGCACCTCGCGCGCCTTCGCCGCGATCGACAGCCGGCGGGCGGCGCCGACCAGCGCGAGCGCGGCCTCGGGACCCGGGCAGGTCACCTCCAGGGAGGAGGACCGGCCGGGCTCGGTCAGCGAGCCGTGGGCCAGGAAGGCGCCTCTCCAGGCCGCCTCGGCGTCACAGGTCGCCCCGGAGACGACCTGCGGCGGCAGGCCCCGGATCGGCCGTCCACGGCCGTCCACGAGCCCCGTCTGCCGGGCCAGCTGGTCGCCGCCCGCGACCACCCGGACGACGTAACGCGGCCTCGGAACCGCGGCGCAGTCCGCCGGGGGCCATCACGATCAGCTCGGAACTGTGGCCGAAGATCTCCAGGATGTCCCGCTTGAGCCGGCGCGCCGCCATCGCGGTGTCCAGCTCCGCCTCGATCACGATGCGCCCGCTCACCAGGTGGAGGCCTCCGGCGAACCGCAGAATGGCGGAGACCTCCGCCTTCCTGCAGCAGGTCCGGGTGACGGGGAGCCGGGAGATCTCATCCTTCACCGCTGCCGTCATCGCCATGGGCCGATCCTTCCATGCATCCGAAAAATACGGTCGTACGCGGCGGCCAACAGCTCCGGATCGTGCCTTGGAGTTCCGTCGGTCCGGGCCACCGGCGCCAGCTCGACCGCGGCGTCCAGCCGCTTGGCGGCTTCGGTGAGCGACGCTCGGTCGGGCACGGCGGCCTCGTCGGCCAGCACCACGTCCAGGGCGAGTTTAGGGGCGTGTCGTCCCAAAACCTCCAAATGACGCTGCGGGGAGAAGCCATCGGTTTCTCCGGGCTGCGGCGCGAGGTTCAGGGAGAGTACCCGGCGCGCCTTCGTCTCGGTGAGCGCGTCGAGCAGTTCCGGCACCAGGAGATGGGGGATGACCGACGAGAACCAGGAGCCCGGGCCGAGCACCACCCAGTCCGCGTCGAGCACGGCGGCGACGGCCTCGGGCACGGCCGGCGGGTCGTGCGGCACCAGGTGCACGGACTGCACCTCGCCGGGCGTGAGCGCCACGGTCGCCTGCCCCCGCACGGTGTCGACGTCGTCGGGCCGCGCCGGATCGTGCCCCTTGACCAGGGCCTGGAGCTCCAGCGGTACGGCGGACATGGGCAGCACGCGCCCGTGCGCGCCGAGCAGCTTGCCGACCAGGTCGAGGGCCTGGACATGGTCGCCGAGCTGCTCCCACAGGGCGACGATCAGCAGATTGCCGACCGCGTGCTCGTGCAGGTCGCCCTTGGACTGGAAGCGGTGCTGGATGACGCGGGCCCAGGTCTGGCCCCAGTCGTCGTCGCCGCACAGCGCGGCGAGGGCCTTGCGCAGGTCGCCCGGGGGCAGCACGCCCAGTTCGTCCCGCAGGCGCCCGCTGGAGCCGCCGTCGTCGGCCACGGTGACGACGGCGGTGAGGTCGCCGGTGATCCGGCGCAGCGCGGTGAGCGAGGCCGACAGGCCCATGCCGCCGCCGAGGGCGACCACCTTGGGCTGGGTGCCGCGCCGGCGCGGCTTGCCGCCGCGGGCCTCCACGGGCCGGGTCGTCCGTCCTTCGGGCACCACGCGGCGCAGCCTGCCCAGCCGTGGGCTACGTCCCGTCATTCCCGTCCCATGTCCCGGTGTACGACCACCGTCTCGACGCCCTCGGCCACGAGCCGCGCGGCGAGCTTCTCCGCCGTGGCGACCGAGCGGTGCTTGCCGCCGGTGCAGCCGATCGCGATCGTCACGTACCGCTTGCCCTCGCGCCGGTAGCCGGCCGCGATGAGCCGGAGCAGCTCGGCGTACCGGTCGAGGAACTCCTTGGCGCCGGGCTGGTTGAAGACGTACGCCGAGACCTCTTCGTTGAGGCCGTTGAAGGGGCGCAGCTCCGGGATCCAGTGCGGGTTGGGCAGGAAGCGCATGTCTGCCACGAGGTCGGCGTCGACGGGGAGGCCGTACTTGAAGCCGAAGGACATGACGGTGGCCCGCAGTTCGGGCTCCTCCTCGCCGGCGAACTGGGCGTCCATCTTGGCGCGCAGTTCGTGGACGTTGAGGCTGGAGGTGTCGATGACGAGGTCGGCGTCGCCGCGCAGTTCGCGCAGCAGCTCGCGTTCGGCGTCGATGCCGTCGACGATGCGGCCGTCGCCCTGGAGGGGGTGCGGGCGGCGCACGGACTCGAAACGGCGCACCAGGGCGTCGTCCGAGGACTCCAGGAAGACGATCCGCCGGGTGACGTGCTTCGACTCCAGGTCGGCGAGGGACTCGCGGAGGTTGTCGAAGAAGCGCCGGCCGCGGACGTCGACGACGACCGCGATCCGTGCCACGTTGCCCTGGGAGCGGGCGCCGAGCTCCACCATGGTGGGGATCAGGGCGGGCGGGAGGTTGTCGACGACGAACCAGCCGAGGTCCTCCAGGCACTTGGCGGCGGTGGACCGCCCGGCCCCGGACATGCCGGAGATGATCACCAGCTCGGGGATGGCCGCTTCGGGCACCCCTGGTGTCGTGCTGTCCGTACTCACTTCTGCTCCGTTGTCCTGGGCGCCTTCCGGTGGAGCCTGATCCTCGCCCGTCTCCTTGTGGGTCTGATCTCGGTCCGCTGTGGGCCGCTTCTCTTGCTCGCTCATGTCTCCTGCCCCCGTCGCTCGTCCGGGGCTCCCGCGGGTACGGGC
>NZ_JAENRY010000235.1 GCF_016612545.1 Streptomyces sp. MBT65
GTTACGGAGGCGGATACGGCGGTGGCTACGGGGGCGGGTACGGCCGCTGAGCCTCAGTGCGGATGGTGCGGCGGTGGCGGCGGCAGGGTCGAGATGCCCGGCGCCGCCTCCGGCCACACCAGCAGCACCGGACAGGGCGCGTGATCGACGGCGAACCGTACGGCGGGCCCGAGACTGTGCGGGCCCAGCCGGGCCCGGTCGCCGTCGCGGGCCAGCACCAGCAGATCCGCGTCCCCGGCGGCGGCCACCACCTCGCGCTCGACCCGTCCGGCCCGCTCCACGCGGGTGCACGGCCGCCCCAGCCGCTCGGCCGCCGCGGCCAGCAGCTCCGCCGCCGACGTACTGCCGAGATCCTCCAGCCGCGTCCCGGGATCACGCCGCGGACCGCCCCGGCCGAGCAGCCCGGCGAACGCCCCGTGCGCGACCCCGGGCACATCCGGCCCGCTCACATGCAGCAGCACCACCTCGGCGTCCTGGGGCGCATGCGTCCGTACGGCGTCCACGCAGGCGGGCCAGGTGCCCTCGACCAGCCAGGCGATCACACGCATTCGGCCTCCCTCGGTGTCAGAGAACCTGGAGCGACACCCACAGTGCCACCACGGCGGGGACGAGCGCCGACGGCACGGCGAGCAGCCCCAGCTTCGTGAACTCCTTGATATCCACGTCATGTTCGTGCTGATGCACGATCCGCCGCCACAACAGCGTCGCGAGCGAACCGGCGTAGGTCAGGTTCGGCCCGATGTTCACCCCGAGCAGCACGGCGAGCACGGCCCCGGGCCCGGACTGCGCGGTCAGCGGCAGCAGGACCAGCACCGCCGGCAGATTGTTGATGAGATTCGCCAGTACGGCGGCCAGCGCGGCGATCCCGAGCAGCGCCGCGATCCCGGTCCCGCCGGGCAGCAGATGCCCGAGCGCGTCCGAGAGACCGTTGTCCACCACCGCCCGCACCACGATCCCGAGCGCCAGCACGAACGCCAGGAACGACGGGGCGGCGGCCCGCACGACCGTGAGGGGGGTCGCCTGCCGCCGTAGCAGCGCCCGGCCGGCGAGGACGAGTGCCCCCGCCAGGGCGGCCCACGCGGGATCGATGCCGACCGCCGAGGTCAGCACGAACCCGGCGAGGGTGCAGGCCACGGTCGCCAGCGCGAACACCGGCAGCTCGGGCTTGTCGCCGGAGGTGGGGGAGGGGGCCGCCGCCGCGAGGTCGCGGGCGAAGAACTTCCGGAACACCAGGTACTCGGCGCCGATCGCGACCAGCCAGGGGAGTGCCATCAGCCCGGCGAACCGGGTGAAGCTCAGGCCGCTCGCCGCGAACGCGAGGAGGTTCGTGAGATTCGAGACCGGCAGCAGCAGCGAGGCGGTGTTCGACAGATGCGTGCACGCGTAGACGTGCGGCTTGGGACGCACCCCCATCCGGGACGCCGTCGCGAACACGACCGGCGTCAGCAGCACGATGGTGGCGTCCAGGCTCAGGACCGCCGTGATCACCGAGGCCAGTGCGAACACCGCCGTCAGCAGTCGGCTCGGACTGCCCTTCGCCCACTCGGCCATCCACGCCCCGCAGGCCCGGAACAGCCCCTCCACATCGCAGAAGTGGGCCAGCACGAGCACCGCGGCGAGGAACCCGACCACCGGCCCGAGCTGCTCCGCCTCCGCCCGCGCGTGGTCGAGCGAGATCGCCCCGGTGGCCACGGCGATGCCGGCGGCCGGGACCGCCATGACGGCCTCCGGCCACCCGAAGGGCCGCACGACGGCCCACACGAGGACGGCGACGAGCAGGACGACGGACAGGGCTTCGGCGAGCGGGGTGTTCAGGGGACGGTCCTCCGGGACGCGGGACGTGGTGCCCGCTCCATGTAACCAGGCCGCGGGGCGCGACCCGTGCTCAGGCGCCCGTACCCGCGCTGAAGACTGTCAGTCGTACCGAGGACGAGTTCCCCGACACCGGCACCGCGCCGTTGGTCCAGGTCACCTTCAGCGGGTCCTTCTCGTCGGGCGGGGTCACCACCAGCGTCGTGGGGGTGGCCGTCTTCGCGCCGCTGATCTCGGGGTTGGAGAAGGTCAGTCCGGCCCAGGCGCTCCGGCCCGGCTTCAGCGTGACGGTGGTGACCGTGCCGCCCGACTCGCGCACGGGGTTCGCGCCCAGCTGCGTGCCGGACGCGTTCACGAACGCGGCGCCGGGAAAGCCACGGACCGTGCAGGTACGGCCGGACATGTTGGTGAGGACGATCGGGAAGTTCTCCTGCCCGGCGCCCGGGTCGTTGCCGCCCACGTTCGCCCGTAGCTCGGAGGTGTGGCACCGGCTGCTGCCGGAGGTCGAGGTGGTGGACGTGGAGGAGCCCGACGACGTCGTGGGCGAGATCGAGTCCGAACCGGTGGCGGTGGTGGTGTCGCTGCCGCTCGACGAGGTGACCGGCGTGCCCGACCCGTCGGCCGAGGGGTCGCCGCCCGCCGGCGCGGCCGTACCCGACTGGGTCTGCGGGCTGCTCACCGTGCCGCTGCCGTTGCCGCAGGCCGTCGTCGTCAGGCCGAGTACGGCGACCGCGCTCACGAGCAGGGCGGCCCGGCGCAGGGACGGGGACGTGTTCGCCATCTTCGACACTCCTGGAAGTTCACCGCACAGCGCCTCGCGCGCCGTCACAGTGGTCCGATGCGCGTGTGCGCCGAAAGGTTCGCGGGACCGCCGGAATTCTTCCGGCGGCGACCCCGACAGTAATTCCGAAACGCCGACCGGGATCAGGTGACGCGCAGCGAGCGCAGTATGCGGGTGGTCGCGTCGCCGCCGTGCTGCCGGATCTGGACGTAGACCTGCGGCTGCGCGGTCCCGCCGACCAGGCGCAGCGCGGTCTCCGAGAGGGTGCCGGTGGCGCCCGAGCAGTCGCTCCAGGTGCGGATCGTGCCGCGCCAGGTCGCGCTCGCGTAGGCGTGGCTGCCGTCGTAGTGACAGCCGGAGTGGGCGAGGGCGTCCACCTTCGTCGTCACGCTGCCGTGCTCGCTGAGCCCGACGAACACGCCGTTCACGTCCGCCGAGAGGTCCTGCCACTTCGCCAGGTCGTCGGCGACGGCCAGCCCCGGCTCCTGCCCGGACTGCAGACCGAGGGCCTGCGGATTCCAGCCCGAGTCGCGCAGCTGACGACCCCAGGCGGCGGGCACCTCCACCGCCACCCGGCCCGTGCTGTCCTTGACCTCCAGTTGCGAACTCCCGGACGACGACGGCAGGTTGAGCACCAGGGCACCCGCCCCGGCGGCCACCACGACGAAGAGGCCCGCCATCAGCGCGATGCTCCGGTGCCTGCTGTGCGGCTTGTGCGTGGGGGTGGCCTTGACGCGCACGGGGGCCGGGGTTCCGGCCAGCCGCTCCAGCTCCTCCGCGAACGCCCGGGCCGTCGGCCAGCGCCGCTCCCGGTCCGGCTCCAGCGCGCGCAACAGGGCCCGCTGCACCTCGGGGGACACGTCAGGTCGCAGCCGGTCCGGCCGTACGACCTGACCGGGTGCCCCCGGAACCGTGCCGGTGAGCAGTTCGTAGCCGACCGCGCCCAGGCTGTACACGTCGGCGCGCTCGTCGATGCCCGAGCCGGGCTGTGCCTGTTCCGGCGGCTGATAGCCCGCCGAACCCGCGGCCAGGGTGAGCCCCGAGGCGTTCGCCAGGCTCTTGGCCAGGCCCAGGTCGGCGAGCAGGACCCGGCCGGTGCCGTCCGGGGTGGTGCGCAGCAGCACGTTGGTCGGCTTGATGTCCCGGTGGACGATGCCCGCCTTGTGCAGCGCGGCGGCGCCCCGGGCGGCCAGCGCGGTCAGCCGCAGCACCTCGGAGACGGGCAGCGGACCCGCGGTGAGCAGATCGGCGAGGGTGCCGGCGTCGGCGTACTCCATGACGAAGTACGGCCGTCCGTCCGGCAGTTCACCGATGTCGTAGACCTGCACCACGCGGTTCGAGTCGGCCCTGCGCAGCAGCCGGGCCTCGGACAGGAAGCGGTCGACGATGTCGAGGCGGTGCGCCCAGTTGTCGGCGAGGACCTTCACGGCCACCGGGGCTTCGAGCACGTCGTCGTGCGCGAGCCAGACCGTGCCGAACGCGCCGGTACCCAGGCGGCGTTCGAGTCGGTAGCGGCCGATCTGTTCGACGAAGTGCATGCGACTATCATGCCTGCTCGTAGATCGAGGCGGAGGAGTGGATCCAGTGCGGGACACGGCGCGGACCGAGGAACTGGCGCGACGGGCCGCGGCCGGTGACACGGTGGCCCTGGACGAGCTGCTGCGGTCGATCGGACCCGAGGTCCTGCGGCGCTGCGGGCGCTTCCTGCCGTGCCGTGAGGACGCCGAGGAAGCGGCGCAGGACGTGCTGATGCAGGTCGCGCGGAAGATCGGCACGTTCGAGGGTCGCAGTCTCTTCAGCACCTGGCTCTACACGGTGGTCGCCAACGGCTCGCGACAGAAGTACCGCGAGCTGAAGCGGCGGGCCGCCGAGCAGCCGGCCGTGATCGATGTGAGCCAGCACGTCGACCCGCGCACCACGAGCGTGATCGCCGGGTCGAAGATCGATCTTCTGGAGGCGCTGGAGCGCCTGGAGCGCGAGCAGCCGCACCTGGTCGCGCCGCTGGTCTACCGGGACATCTGCAACCTGGAGTACGCCGACATCGCCGAGCGCCTCGGCATCCCGCTCGGCACCCTCAAGTCCCGGCTGCACGAGGCCCGCCGCCAGGTCAGGCCCTGGCTGGTCTGACCTCCCCGACGCTCAGCCCTCGTCGAGGAGCGACAGCTCGGCCCAGATCGTCTTGCCGTCGGTCGTGTGCCGGCTGCCCCAGCGCTGGGTGAGCTGCGCGACCAGCAGCAGTCCGCGCCCGCCCTCGTCCCAGGTCTTGGCGCGGCGCAGGTGCGGGGCCGTGTGGTTGGTGTCGGAGACCTCGCAGATCAGCGTGGACGCGTCATGGATGAGCCGGAGCCGGATGGGGTGCGCGCCGTAGCGGATGGCGTTGGTGACCAGCTCGCTCACCACCAGTTCGGCCGTGAACCCGGCCTCGCTCAGATTCCACTCGTCGAGCTGCTCGACGACCCGTTTGCGGATCGGCGCGACGAGGGAGGGGTCGGCCGGGATCTCCCAGGTCGCGACCTGCTCGGCGGGCAGCCCCTGGGTGCGCGCGAGCAGCAGCGCCACGTCGTCGGCGGCACCGCCCGGCGGGAGCACGGCGTGCAGGATGCGGTCGCAGGTCTCGTCCAGGGAGTCCGAGGGGGCGTACAGGGCGTCGAACAGCAGCCGTTGGCTGTCGTCGAGGTCCCGGTCGCGGTTCTCGATCAGCCCGTCGGTGTACAGCGCGAGCACGGTGCCCTCGGGCAGCTCGAACTCGGCTGATTCGAAGGGGAGTCCGCCGAGGCCGAGCGGCGGTCCGGCGGGCAGGTCGACGGGCTCGGGCGGGCCGCCCGGCCGGATCATGACCGGCGGCGGATGCCCGGCGCGGGCCAGCGTGCAGCGCCGGGACACCGGGTCGTACACCGCGTAGAGGCAGGTCGCGCCGACCTCGCCCGGGCTGCCGTCGCCGCCGGCCTCCGCGGACAGCCGTACGACGAGGTCGTCGAGGTGGGTCAGCAGTTCGTCCGGGGCCAGGTCGATGTCGGCGAGGGTGCGGACGGCCGTGCGCAGCCGGCCCATCGTGGCGGAGGCCTGGATGCCGTGCCCCACGACGTCACCGACGACCATGGCGACCCGCATCCCCGACAGCGGGATCACGTCGAACCAGTCGCCGCCGACGCCCGCGCGCGCCGCCGGCAGATAGCGCGAGGCGGCCTCCAGGGCTGCCGTGCGCGGCAGTTTGCGGGGGAGCAGGCTGCGCTGGAGGGCGAGCGCCGTCTCGCGTTCGCGGGAGAAGCGGCGGGCGTTGTCGATACAGACGGCGGCGCGGGCGGTGACCTCCTCGGCCAGCAGGACGTCGTCGTCGGCGAACGGGTCGATGCGCCGGTACCGGGTGAGGACCGCCACGCCGAGGGTCACTCCGCGGGCCTGGATCGGTACGGCCATCGAGGAGTGGATGCCGTACTCCTCGACGCGCTCGGTGCGGGTCCTGTCCCAGGCGAGCCAGAGTTCGAGGGCGCGGCCCGAGGCGACGAGGCTGCGGCCCGCGACCAGCGCGTCTGCCTGCGGGGAGTGCTCCGGGTACACATTGAGCTGGCCCTGCTTGGCGACGGCCTCGGGGCTGCCCTGCTGCACCGACTGGTGGGCGGCCCGGCGCAGTCTGATCGGCGCGGTGATCGCCGTCGGGGGCTCGCCGCCGTGCTCCTGCGGATCCAGCAGATCGATGCTGACGAAGTCGGCGAGCGCCGGCACACAGACATCCGCGAGCTCTTGGGCCGTACGGGTGACGTCGAGGGTGGTGCCGATGCGGACGCTCGCCTCGTTGACGAGTTGCAGCCGCTCCCGGGACAGGTAGTTCTCGGTGAAGTCGTGCGCGGCCAGGCACACGCCGCGCACCCGTCCCTCGGCGTCGGTGATCGGCGCCATCCGGGCCAGCCAGGCGTGGGCCACGTCCTCGCCGCCGGTGCGCATGTAGATCTGGAAGTCCTGGGCGGTGCCGGACGTGAGCACGCGCAGCATGTACTGCTCCAGCTCCGCGCTCTGCGTCTTGCCGCCGATCTCGGTGATCCGCAGCCCCTGGATGCGCTCCTCGGGCAGACCGATGACCTCGCCCATCGCGTCGTTGACCCGGCTCAGCCGCAGCCGCTCGTCGTAGACCGCGATGGCACACGGAGACTGGGTCAGGGCGGCGGTGGCGAGCGGGTCCTCGGCGGCGCGCGGGCCGCCGCCCTCCAGGGGCGTCACGACGAGCCAGCTGCCCGGGCCGCCGTCCCGGGGGTGCCGGTGATGGGCCAGCAGCCACACGGTCACGGCGTGGCCGTCGCGGTGGCGCAACGCGACCGTGCCGTCCCAGCGGGCACCCGTGGGCTCGGGCCACGCCTCGGCGGCGTCGGCCAGCAGCCGCACGGCCGGGCGGCCCACGACCTCGTCCGCGGTGTGGCCGAGGAGCCGCCGGGCCCCGTCGTTCCACTCCACCAGCGTGCCCGCGTCGTCGATGACAACCCGCGCCGTCGCGGCATCGTCGAACGGGTAGACCGGTCTCATCGTCGCCACTCCATCGCGCGCACTCACAGTGAACAAACACGTCACTTGCGTTCCAGCCTAGTGCGTCACGGTCCCGCGCGGACGAGAACCCCCAGGGCCGGAGGTCACGACGGACACGGGGGAAAACCGGTCGAAGCGGCGCGCAGGACGACCGTCCGCTTCCGCACCCTTGACGCCCCGGCATGGCACCCCGTCAGAATCTGTTCGGTCACGATCAGTTGTGAGTACTTCTGGGCCCTACTGAGGGAGAGCCGCCATGACGGTCACTCGCAGATCGGTTTTGATCGCCTCTACGGCCGCGCCGACGGCCGCGTCACTCCTGGCCGCCCCGGCGGCCCGAGCCACCACGGCAGGCGCTTCCGGCCGCCGCACGGTCCCACTCCGGGACGGCTGGCGCTTCGCGCTGGTCAACCCCGGCGGGATCACCGACCCCACCGGCGCCTACGCCGACGCCGCCGCACCCGACTACGACGACTCGGACTGGCGCCAGGTCGTCGCCCCGCACGACTGGAGCATCGAGCAGACCCCCACCACGGCGTACGGCACGACCAGCGGCACCGGCTTCTTCCCCGGCGGCCTCGGCTGGTACCGGATCGCCTTCACCCTGCCGCCGGCCTGCGCGGGCAAGCGGATCTCGGTCGAGTTCGACGGCGTCTACATGGACGCGTACGTCTACTGCAACGGCACCGAGGTGGGCCGCCACCCCTACGGCTACACCGGCTTCGCCCTCGACCTCACCGACCTGGCGCACACCGACGGCAGCACGGAGAACGTCCTCGCGGTGAAGGTCCAGAACCGGCTCCCGAGCAGCCGCTGGTACTCGGGCAGCGGCATCTACCGCGAGGCCCGCCTCGTCATCACCGAGCCCGTGCACCTCGAACGCTGGGGCACGTACGTCACGACCCCGGACATCACCGCCGAGCGGGCCGTCGTCCGGGTGCGGACGTCCGTGGTGAACGAGTCGGGCGCCGCGAGCGAGGCAGAGGTCGAGGTCCGATCGCGGGTCGTCGACCCCGGCGGCCGGACGGTGGGCCGCGCCGTCTCCACGGTGACCGTCGCCGACCGCAGCACCGAGACCCATGAACTCACCGTCCCCAGGCCCAAGTTGTGGGACATCGAGACCCCGCACCACCGCTACGCCGTGGAGACGGAACTGCGCGTGGGCGGCAGGACGGTCGACACCTACCGCACCCCCTTCGGCATCCGCACCTACCGCTTCGACCCGGACGAGGGCTTCTCCCTCAACGGCACCCCCACCAAGATCAAGGGCGTCGACCTCCACCACGACCAGGGCGCCCTCGGCTCCGCGATCAGCATCGACGCCGTACGCAGGCAGTTGACCATCATGAAGTCGATGGGAGTCAACGCCTTCCGCACCTCGCACAACCCGCCCTCGCCACAGATCATCGAAGCCTGCGAGGAGTTGGGCATCGTGATGATGGTCGAGGCCTTCGACTGCTGGCACACCGGCAAGACGACCTACGACTACCACCGGTTCTTCGACGACTGGTGCGAGAAGGACGCCACCGAGATGGTCCTCGCCGCCCGCAACTCGCCCGCCGTGGTGCTGTGGTCCATCGGCAACGAGATCCCCGACTCCACCGCCACCGCAGGCCTCGCGATGGCCGACCGCATCATCGGCGCGATCAAGGCGGCGGACGACACCCGGCCGGTGGTCATCGGCTCGAACAAGTACCACGGGGTGCCCGCCAAGGGCTCCGCCGCCGACCTCATGCTCGCCAAGCTCGACGGACTCGGCCTCAACTACAACACCGCCAAGTCGGTCGACGCCCTGCACGCGGCCTACCCGAAGCTGTTCCTCTTCGAGTCGGAGTCCTCCTCGGAGACCTCCACGCGCGGCGCCTACCAGGAGCCCGAGCACCTCAACACCGGCGAGAACCACACCCCCGGCAGACGCGACACCTCCTCGTACGACAACAACCTCGCCTCCTGGACGATGAGCGGCGAGTACGGGCACAAGAAGGACCGCGACCGGAAGTGGTTCGCGGGGCAGTTCCTGTGGTCGGGCATCGACTACATCGGGGAGCCGACGCCCTACGACGTCTTCCCGGTCAAGGCGTCCTTCTTCGGCGCGGTCGACACGGCCGGCTTCCCGAAGGACATGTACCACCTCTTCCGCAGCCAGTGGATCAGCGAGCCCATGGTCCATCTGGTGCCGATGAGCTGGAACCACCGGCCGGGCGACACGGTCGAGGTCTGGGCCTACGCCAACGTCGACACCGTCGAGCTGTTCCTCAACGGAAAGTCCCTGGGGACAAGGGAGTTCGACACCAAGCAGACCACCGACGGCCGCACCTACCTGGAGACCACCGAGCCCACCGGCGACGACAAGACCTTCACCTCCGGCCCCTACCCCGGCAGCTACACCAGCCCGAACGGCAGCGCGGGCAAGCTCCACCTGATGTGGAAAGTCCCGTACGAGCCGGGCGAGTTGAAGGCGGTCGCGCGCAGCGGCGGCAAGGCGGTCGCCTCGGACGTGCTGCGCACGGCGGGTGCCGCGCATGCCGTGCGTCTCACGGCCGACCGCAAGCACCTTGCCGCGGACGGCCGTTCGCTGGTCTTCGTGACCGCGGAGATCGTTGACGCCCACGGGGTCGTCCTGCCCGACGCCGAGGACCTGATCGCCTTCGAGGTGAAGGGCGGGTCCCTGGCCGGACTGGACAACGGGCGGGAGGAGAGCGCCGAGCGCTACCAGGCGAGCACCCGAACCGCCTTCCACGGGAAGGCACTTGCGATCGTGCGGTCCGGTACGGCGCCCGGCGCGCTGAAGGTGACGGCGCGGGCGGACGGGCTGCGGAGCGGCACGGTCACCGTACGGACGACGCACGGCCGGGACGTGGTGCGGACCGAGGCGCCGGACTTCGCGGCCGACTATCCGAGCCCGCCCAACTACCCCTACGCCGACGCGAGTTACTCGGGCCGCCCCGACACGCTCCCGGCCGCCGTGCTCGACGGTGACCCGGCCACCGGCTGGTCCAACGCCTTCGCGAAGTCGGCGACGGCCCTGCTGCCCGCGTTCAGTGGCGCGCGCGAGGAGGACTGGGTGTCCGTGGACTGGGGACGGACGCGGTCCTTCGACCGGGTGGAGGTGTCGTTCACCGTGGACGCGACGCACAGCCTGCCCGCTGCGGTGACGGTCGCGGTGTGGGACGGGCGCGCGTGGGTGCCGGTCGAGGGGGCCGCCGTCGACTGGGCCACCGCTTCGGACGCCCCGACCGTCGTCACCTTCGGCGCCGTCCGTGGATCGCGGGTGCGGCTGACGCTGACCAGCGCCCGTCCCGGGACGGCTCAAGGGGCGGTAAGGATCGGCAAGTTGGAGGCACCGGCCGGATAGGGAACCGCTCACGGTCCGGACGGGAGGGAACCCGTTCGCGGTCCGGACGGGAATCTGGCCTGTCCGGACCGTTGACGGCGTGTCATGTCTCGAACAGCATGGCCTGCGTCCACAGCGCTTGGGAGCGCTCCCGCACCCATGAGGGGCACAGACGTGAAACGACGCGGCACGACCCTGCTCGCCGCCACGGCCCTCCTCGCGGCGGCGCTCACCACGCTCCCGGCCGGTCAGGCCGGGGCGGACGAGGTCGAACAGGTCAGGAACGGCACCTTCGACACCACCACCGAACCCTGGTGGACGACGAGCAACGTCACCGCGGGCCTGTCCGACGGGCGGCTGTGCGCGGATGTGCCGGGCGGCACGACCAACCGCTGGGACGCGGCCGTCGGCCAGAACGACATCACCCTGGTGAAGGGCGAGTCGTACAAGTTCGCCTTCACGGCGTCCGGTTCGCCCGAAGGGCAGGTCGCGCGGGCGATCGTCGGGCTGTCGGTGGCGCCGTACGACACCTACTACGAGATCAGCCCGGAGCTGAGCGGGTCGGGCAACTCCTATGCCTACACGTTCACTTCACCCGTCGACACCACACAGGGGCAGGTCGCCTTCCAGCTCGGCGGCGGCACGGACGCCTGGCACTTCTGCATGGACGACGTGTCGCTGCTGGGCGGGGTGCCGCCGGAGGTGTACCAGCCGGACACCGGGCCGCGCGTGCGGGTGAACCAGGTCGCCTATCTGCCCGACGGGCCGAAGAACGCGACGCTGGTGACCGCGTCCACGGCCGTGCTGCCCTGGCAGTTGAGGAACGCGGCGGGCACGGTGGTCGCGCACGGGCGGACCGTGCCGCGCGGCACCGACACGGCCTCCGCGCAGAACGTCCAGTCGATCGACTTCGGCTCCTACCGGGGGCGCGGCGAGGGCTTCACGCTGGTGGCCGACGGGGAGACCAGCCGCCCCTTCGACATCTCGGCGGCCGCCTATCAGCAGTTGCGGCTCGACTCGCTGAAGTACTACTACACCCAGCGCAGCGGCATCCCGATACGCGACGAGCTGCGCCCCGGCTACGCCCGCCCGGCCGGTCACCTGAACACCGCCCCCAACCAGGGCGACGCGAACGTCCCCTGCCAACCGGGCCTGTGCGACTACACACTTGACGTGACCGGCGGCTGGTACGACGCGGGGGACCACGGCAAGTACGTCGTCAACGGCGGTATCTCCACCTGGGAGTTGCTGAGCACCTACGAGCGCTCACGCCTCGCCCCCACCGGTCGGCCGGCCGCACTGCGCGACGGGACGCTCGCCATCCCCGAGAGCGGCAACAAGGTGCCGGACGTGCTCGACGAGGCCCGCTGGGAACTGGAGTTCCTGCTGAAGATGCAGGTACCCGACGGACAGCCGCTGGCCGGCATGGCGCACGACAAGGTCCACGACGCACAGTGGACCGGACTCCCGCTGCTGCCGAGCCAGGACCCGCAGAAACGCGAACTGCACGCCCCGACCACCCAGGCGACGCTCAACCTCGCGGCGACGGCGGCTCAGGCGGCCCGCCTGTACCGGCCCTACGACCGGGAGTTCGCGGCCAAGGCCCTGACGGCGGCCAGGAAGGCGTGGACGGCGGCGCTCGCCCACCCCGCGGTGTACCCGGACCCGAACGACGGCACCGGCGGCGGCGCGTACCCCGACGACGACGCGACCGACGAGTTCTACTGGGCGGCGGCGGAGCTGTATCTCACCACCGGGGAACGGCAGTTCGCCGACCAGGTCACCGACTCCCCGCTGAACACGGCCGACATCTTCGGCGCCCTCGGCCTCGACTGGTCCCGCACGGCGGCAGCGGGCCGACTCGACCTCGCGACCGTCCCCAACCGGCTGCCCGGCCGGGACCGGATCCGCCGCTCGGTGATCGAGGCCGCGAACACCTACCTGACCACACTACGAACCCAGCCGTACGGCATGCCGTACGCACCGCCCGGCAACCTCTACGACTGGGGCTCCAACAGCCAGATCCTCAACAACGCCCACATCATCGCCACCGCGTACGACCTCACCGGCGCCACGAAATACCGTGACGGCGCGCTCCAGAGCATGGACTACATCCTCGGCCGCAACGCCCTCAACATGTCGTACGTCACCGGCTACGGCGAGGCCAACTCGCACAACGAGCACAGCCGTTGGTACGCCCACGAACTCGACCCGAACCTCCCGAATCCGCCGAAGGGAACGCTCGCGGGCGGTGCGAACTCCTCCATCCAGGACCCGTACGCACAGAGCAAACTCCTGGGCTGCGTCGGCCAGTTCTGCTACATCGACGACATCCAGTCGTGGTCGACCAACGAGACGGCGGTGAACTGGAACGCGGCGCTGGCGTGGATGGCCTCGTTCGCGGCGTACCAGGGCTGACCTCCAGGCAGGGGTCACTCGTCCTCCTCATTCCTGCGGACGCGTGTGAGCTTCTCGGGGTTGGTCACGATGTACACCCCGGACACCTGGTCGCCCTCGGGCGTGAGGTCCATGACCATCACCGCGTACGGCGAGTCGCCCTCGAACAGCACGGCCGCGTCGTCGCCGTTGACGCGCCGGTAGCGCAGCTCCAGGTCCAGTGGACGGCGCCTGGCGGCGAACGAGTTGATGAGACGGACCGCCTTGTCCCGTCCGTGCACCGGCTGCAGCCCCGCCGGTTTCCGGTTGCCGCCGCTGTCGGTCCACACCGTGACGTCCGGCGCGAGGATCTCCATCAGCGCGGCGATGTCCCCGCCGACGGCGGCCCGCACGAACCGCTCGGTCGCCTCCCGTCGCACCCGGGGATGCGCCTCGTACAGCGGCCGCCGCGCGTGCACATGGGCCCGCGCCCGGTGCGCGAGCTGCCTTACCGCCGCCGGGGTGCGGTCGATGATGTCCGCGATCTCGGTGTGGGCGTACCCGAACACCTCGTTGAGGACGAACACCGCGCGTTCCAGCGGGGTCAGTGACTCCAGGACGACCAGCATGGCCAGCGACACGGACTCGGCGCGCAGTGCGGGGCCTTCGGGATCGCTGTCGGCGGTCTCGTCGACCAAGGGCTCCGGCAGCCACGGACCGACGTAGGTCTCGCGGCGGCGGCTGATCGTGGCGCGGCGCTGGAGGGCGTGGTTGACGGCGATGCGGACGAGATAGGCGCGCGGGTTGGTGACGGTGCCGAGCGCGTCGCGGCGGGCGCGGGCCGTCCAGGACAGCCAGGTCTCCTGGAGGACGTCGTCGGTGTCGGCGACGCTCCCCAGCATGTTGTAGACGAGGCCGAACAACAGCTCCCGATGGTTCATGAAGACATCGGTCGCCTCTTCGGTGACAGCGATCTCGGACATAGGTGCGCCTCCCCGGTGGCGTGCTCACCACTGCGAGGGGCGGCGGGGGCCGGAATGTGACGGCCGACGGGCCGAATGTGACGTACGTCTCGGCGAATGCGCGCGGTGTCACACCGGTCGGCCGTCCCGCCCTCTTGAACGCGAGTCCAACGCACGTTCAGTGCACGTCCTGTGCACCTCCTCTGCAAGGAGCCGACATCGTGTTCAAGAAGTGGCACGGCAACCCCTGGGCGATCCTCATCACGCTCTCGCTCGGGTTCTTCATGACCCTCCTCGACCTGACGATCGTGAACATCGCGATCCCCCAGCTCGGCGAGGACCTCGACGCGTCCCTGGACGAGATCCTCTGGATCGTCAACGCCTACACCCTGGCGCTGGCCGTCCTGTTGATCACCGGCGGACGCCTCGGCGACCTGCGCGGCAAACGCAATCTGTTCGCCGCCGGAGTCGCCCTGTTCACCCTGGCCAGCCTCGCCTGCGGCCTCGCCCAGGACCCCGCCCAGCTCATCGGGTTCCGCGCGGTGCAGGGCCTGGGCGCGGCGCTGCTCATGCCGCAGACCCTGTCGATCATCGCCGAGGTGTTCCCGGCCGACCGGCGCGGGGTCGCGATGGGTATCTGGGGCGCCGTGGCGGGGGTGTCCGGCGCGCTCGGGCCGATCCTCGGCGGCGTGCTGATCACCCATCTCTCCTGGCGCTGGATCTTCTTCGTCAACCTGCCCATCGGCGCGCTGGTCCTCGTGCTGACCGCGACGATCATCCCGGGCGCCCGGCGCACGGTACGGCGCCGCTTCGACACCCTCGGCGTCACGCTCGCCTCAACTGCCCTGTTCTGCCTGGCCTTTGGGCTGACGGAGGGGCAGCGGTACGACTGGAACGCCGGGATCTGGACCCTGTTCGGCGCGGCTGTCGCCCTGTTCACCGCGTTCCTCCTCCACGAGCGCGGACAGCAGGACGGCGAACCCCTGGTCCCGTTCTCGCTCTTCAAGGACCGCGACTTCAGCCTCATCAACTTCGTCGGCGTCACCGTTTCGTTCGGCGTGGTCGGGATGTTCCTGACGCTGACGATCTATCTGCAGTCCGTGCTCGGCTTCAGCGCCCAGAAGGCGGGGCTCGTGCTGCTGCCCGTCGCCCTCGGCTCGTTCGTCATGGCCGGACCCGCCGGAGCGCTCGCGGACAAGGTCGGCGGCAAGTTCATCCTGATGGGCGGGCTGCTCGCCTGGGCGGGCGGACTGATCTGGGTCGTCGGCGTCGCGGACGTCGACACGGGCTGGCCGGCCATCGCCTTCCCGCTGTTCCTCACGGGTCTGGGCGTCGGCTGCACCTTCGCCCCCATGGCCACCGAGGTCATGCGCAACGTCCCGCCCCGGCTCGCAGGCGCCGCCTCCGGTGTCACCAACGCGCTCCGCCAGGTCGGTTCGGTGCTCGCCGGCGCGGTGATCGGCGCGGTGCTCCAGGCCCGGCTCGCCTCCGCCCTGACCGAACAGGCGCGGGCCCGGGCCGGTCAACTCCCCGCCGCCTACCGGGAGTCCTTCGTCGCCGGGTTCTCCAAGGCCGAGTCCGACGTCGGCGCCGGGCGGCGGAGCGGCGCGCCGACCGGGGTCCCGCACGACATCGCCGAGCGGATGCGCGCGCTCGGCGGCCAGGTGTTCGGCCATGGCTTCGTCCACGCGATGGGGCCCGCCGTGTACGTCGCCGTCGCCGTCCTGCTGACCGGCGCGCTCGCCTGTCTCGCCGTACGACGACACCACGGCCCGTCCGCCAATCCGCACGCGCTGCCCATGTCCGAGCCCGAGTTGGAGGAAGCCGCACGATGACCATCGACTTCACACCCATGTACGCCTCCCACGACGCCTTCCGCCGCGACCTGGAGCGGCTCGCCGCTGCGGTCGCCGAAGGCCGGGCGCACACCGGTCCGGTGCTTGCCGGGTGGGAGAACTTCAAGCACCAACTGCACATCCACCACACCGCCGAGGACAGTGATCTGTGGCCGCGGGTGCGTGCTCGGATCGCGGGGCGGGTGCGGGAGCTGGCGCTCCTCGACGACATGGAGACCGAGCACGGTCGGATCGATCCGTTGCTGGCTGCGGTGGATGCCGCGTTGAACGAGCGGGCCTTCGAACTCCCCGATCTGGTACGGGCGTTGCGGGCGACGCTCGATGATCACCTGAAGCATGAGGAGGACGGTGCGTTGCCCTTGATGGGGGAGGTGTTGACCGGGGCGGACTGGGGGGCCTTCACCGGGCGGATCCGCAGGACGCAGGGGGTGCGGGGGGCCGCGGTGTTCGTGCCGTGGCTTGTCGACGGGGCGCCGGCTGAGGAGCGGGGGCGGGTTCTGGGGGCCTTTCCGCCGCCGGTACGGGTGCTCAACCGGGTTGTCTGGGAGGGGAGTTATCGGCGGCGAGGGTATTGGGTCGTTCGTTAGGCGGCGGCCGGTGGGGGCTGGGCGCGCCCACGCGGGGGAGCCGCACATCGACACAGCCCGGCGCTCCTGGCTCCGCCTGTCCGGATCGGTGTCCCTGGTACCGCCTCATGGGCCTCTTGACCTGGTGGTATTTACGGTTGAGTACCCGCGCGGTACCGTGGTGGCATGCCAGCTCTCAACGTGGAGTTCAGCGATCGTGAGCTCGAGGATCTGCGGCGGATGGCCAAGGAGCGCGGTACGTCGATGAAGGCGTTGGTGCGGGAGGCGGCCGCGGCCGACATCGCCCGGCACCGGGCGTTGCAGGAGGGGGCCGAGGCCTTCCGGCGGTTCTTCGCCACGCACGCCGACGAATTCGCCGCCGCGTTTCCGGACGACGAACCGTCGGCCAAGGGCGAGGGGCGGGTCGCCTGACGCATGGCCGTCATCCACATCGACGTGCCCTGGCTGCTCCAGCGGCACGAGGAAGTCCTGCCGGACCAGCCCACCATCAACGACTTCTCGGCGTTGGTGGCCGCCGTCGCCCGCCACCGCGTCGATCCGCCCCGCCTCGGCGTCGACTCGGACCCGGCCTGGCGAGCCACCGCCCTGCTGCACACCCTCACCCTGCTCAAGCCGCTGCCCTCGGCCAACGCCCGCTTCGCCTGCGCCACCGCGGTCGCCTACATGTTCGTCAGCGGCGTCGGCATCGATCCGCCCTACGGCGCCCTCGTCGACCTCGCCCGCGATCTGATCTCCGGCAAGACGGATGTGTACGGCGCGGCGGACCGCTTGCGTTCCTGGCAGATCTGACCGCTGCGACGCGTCAACGGTCCTCGTCGAGGCGGGCGTTCTCGTCGCGTGCCAGGGAGCCCTGCTCGCCGTGGGCGTTCTCCGACGCGGCGAGGCTGCCCAGCAGTCCCAGCAGTTCGGCGCTGCGGCTGCCCGGCTCGGCGTGGAAGACGACCATGCTCAACGTGTTCGTGCCGGGGATCTCGAACTTGTTCGACCGCAGCTCGAAGTCGCCGACGAGGGGGTGACTGAGGAGGCTGGTCCGGCCGAGCATGGGCCGTACCTCGTGACGGCTCCACAGGAGGCGGAAGCGGTCACTGCGCACGGACAGCTCGCCGACGAGTTCCACCAGCCGGGGATCGTCGACGTCGGGCCCGATGTGACCGCGCAGGGTCGCCACGCCCTCGGCCGTCAACTCCTCCCAGTCGCGGCGCAGTTGGTGCTCGGCGGGGTCGAGGAACACCGCCCGCAGCAGGTTCACACCGGGTGTGTAGCTCGGGGACAGCGCCCGGCACAGCGCGTTGGACGCGAGGCAGTCCGTGAACCGGTTCTGCACATACGCCGGGTGACCGGACCAGGTGTCCAGCAGTTCGCGGACGCTCACCGGTACCGCTTCGGGCCGCCTGGCCCGTCTGCGGGACACGGCCGGCCGCTCCGGCTGCGCCAGGCCGACCAGATGGGTGGTCGCGGAGGCGTCCAGGCGCAGCACCCGGGCCAGCGCCTCCACCACCTGCACGGACGGGTTGCGGTCGCGGCCCTGCTCCAGTCGCAGGTAGTAGTCGGAACTGATGCCGGCCAGCAGGGCGACCTCCTCCCGGCGCAGCCCCGGCACCCGGCGCAGCCCGCCACCGCTCAGGCCCACGTCCTCGGGCCGGACCCGTTCACGGCGGGCCCGCAGAAACTCGCCGAGCGCGTTCTTGCTGTCCACGCTCCCCACCGTAGGTCCGAAATCCTGGAGGTGCGTGTCCCTGTCACTACCAGGAACATCCGGGTACTGCCTGCCCGGCCGGGACGGGCGCAGAGTCGGTGACAGCACCCGACACCCATCGAAAGGCGCGCCACCATGTCCGACACCGTTTCCGGCGGCACCCTCACCCTCGCCGAGGACCTCACCCTCACCCGCATGGGATACGGCGCCATGCAACTGGCCGGCCCCCACGTCTTCGGCCCGCCGAAGGACCGCACCGAGGCGGTGGCCGTCCTTCGCGAGGCCGTCGAGCGGGGCATCACCCACATCGACACCAGCGACTTCTACGGCCCCGTCGTCGTCAACGAGATCATCAGGGAGGCCCTCCACCCCTACCCCGACGACCTGCACATCGTGACCAAGGTCGGCGCCCGGCGCGGCCCCGACGGCAGCTGGATCATGTCCCGGCACCCCGAGGACCTCAAGGCCCAGGTGTACGACAACCTCCGCAACCTCGGGCTCGACGCGCTGGACGTGGTGAACCTGCGGGTCGGCACCCAGGACACCGCCGACGAGGAGCCGATCGGGGAGAAGTTCGGTGCCCTGGCCGAGTTGCAGAAGGCGGGGCTGATCCGGCACCTCGGGCTGAGCGCGGTCTCCACCGCCCAGCTCACCGAGGCCCGGGCCATCGCCCCGGTCGTCACCGTGCAGAACCTGTACAACCTGGCCAACCGGCAGGACGACGCCCTCGTCGAGCGGTGTGCCGCGGAGAACATCGCGTTCGCCGCGTACTTCCCGCTCGGCGGCTTCACCCCGCTGCAGTCGCGGACCCTCACCGACGTCGCCGCCCGGCTGGACGCCTCGGCCCAACAGGTCGCCCTGGCCTGGCTGTTGCAGCGCTCGGCCACCACCGTCCTGATCCCCGGCACGTCCTCGCGCGCGCATCTGCGGGACAACATCGCCGCCGCCGACCTGGTGCTGCCCGCCGACGCGGTCGCCGAACTCGACGCCATTGGCGGGCCCGTGGCCTGATGCGGGAGGGCGGGGGTGGGCCGCCCCCGCCCTCGGGGCCGCCGACCCAGGGCGGGAGGAGCAAGGTCGGCGGCCGTTTGGCGCGGGAGAGCCGCCGTCCAGCGCGTGGCCTCCGAGAAGGGCCGATTCCAGTGGACCGCGGTGCGTCGGGCCCCGGGAGCGTGCGTGCCGCACCGGCGTGGGCGCATGGTTCACACGGGGCGCATGGAAAGTCGAAAGCCGGTGCGAGTGAACCGAGTTTTCAGCGTCTCTGACTTACTTCAACGAGGTGGAAGTTACCCAAGTGCCTTGTTGGGTTCGGTGGGTTGTGCAAGGGTGAAACACCCGCGCGGGGATAAAGCCCGGGGCTCATTGACCTGTTGATGAACCGAATCCGAGGAATCCACTCCGTGTCCATCCCGCCCCCTCCTCGTCCTCCTTACCCGCCGCCGGACGGCGGGGCCCCCGAGGAATCCGACGAGACCCTGGCCGCCCGGCTGCGGGGCCGTCCGGAGGGCGAGGCCGCTCATTCCGTCGCGCTGCTGATGGCGCGGCACTGGCGGCCGGTCCAGGATTACGCGGGCGTCTGTCTCGCCGCCGAGGGGGCCGTGCCCGCGATGGCCGCCGCGGCCGCCTTCCACCGGGTGTTCGACCGGCTGACGTTCGGCGAACACGGGGTGGCACTGCGGCCCCGGCTGCTGCTGACCGTGCGCGACACGATCCGGGAGTGGACGCTGGAAGAGCGAATATCCGGTGTTCTGCCGGACCTGGAGAATCCCTCCGGGGGCCGCGGCATGCGGGCCGCGAAGTCCATGACCGCCGAAAATCGCAAGCTCGCCGAGCGCTCTTTCCAGACTCTTACGCCGTTCGCCCAGTGTCTGCTGTGGCACACCGAGGTCGAGGCCGAGTCGATAACCGTGCCGGCCGCCCTGCTTGGCATGGACACCGACAACGCGTCGGCCGCCCTTCAGCAGGCGCACGAAAAATTCCGCGAAGGCTGTGTACGCGCCCACCGGGAACTCGCGCCGACCCCGGATTGCCGCTTCTACAACCGTCTCCTCGACGTCCCCATTCGGCGCGGCGGCGCACTCCTGCCGGATGTCCAGCAGCATCTCGCCCAGTGCCGGTACTGCCGTTTCGCCGCCGAACAACTCAGCTATTTCGAAGGCGGGTTGGGAGTCCTTCTCGCCGAGGCCGTACTCGGCTGGGGAGCCCGTCCCTACCTCGCGTCCCGGCCCGGCCGCGCCGGGCGCGACACCCGGACCAGGGCCGGCGCCCGGCACGGCGCGCATTCCGGCGGCGGCACCGGACGGCACCGGCTGCTGTCCAGGATCCCCGCACCCGGCCGCCGGATCATGGACGCGGCCCGCGCGGCCCGGGCCGAGCGGTCCACCCGGGCGCTGGCCGTCGGCGCCGGGCTGGTCGGCGCCGGGGTCGTCGCCATCGCGCTTGCCGTCGGGCTGTGGCCGGACCACGACGGCGGCACCGCCGAGCCGGTCGCCTCCGGCACCACCAACAGCGGCTCCGGACAGGCCTCGTCGGCGGCACCCGGCACGGCCGGACTCCCCGCCGCACCTGGGCGGACGAGGCTGCACAACGCCGCCGCCGAGCTGTGTCTCGACATCGTGGGCACCCCGAAGGCCGGCGCCGGCACCCGGCTGGCCGAGTGCTCGTCGGCCGTGACCCAGGAGTGGTCGTACGACGCCGACGGGCTGCTACGCAGCGCGGCGAGCCCCGGGCTGTGCCTGGACTCGCACGCGGACGCCGGTGTCGTCGTCCTCGGCACCTGCGCCGACGCGAAGGCCAAGCGCGGCAACGATGTGCGCTACGACCTCACCGTGCAGGGCGAGTTGCTGCCCCGCTGGAACTCCCAGCTCGCGCTCACCTCGACGAACACCGAGCCGGGCGCCGACATCGTCCTCAAGGTCCGCGACGGCTCCACCGCGCAGCGCTGGCTGACCGACTCGGTGACGGCCAGCCCCGGTTCGCTGTCGATCACCGGCACCGGAGCCCCGTCACCGCGCCCGGCGAAGATCTCGGACCGGCTCAGCTGACGACATCGCCCGGTGGGCTGCCGGTCAGATGGTCCGCGGCGTTCCGCTCCGCGGCCTGGCTCGCGGGTCCTCGTCCACGGTCTCGACGACGGTGACGTCCACCCAGTCGGGGGTGGGGGAGAGGAACGCGCGTCAGGGGCGGGTGGCCGACTCGACGAGTATGCGGGCCAGTTCGCGGGGCTGGGAGAACATCGGCCAGTGGCCCGTGTCCATCCGGACCAGCTCCCAGCGCCCGCTCGCGACCAGCTCCTCCGCCGGGGCCGGCAACTCGTCGCCGTCGAGAAGGCACTTGACGTAGGTGGCCGGGAGCTCGCCCAACGGGTGGGCCAGGACTGCCGGTTCGGTGAGGGAGTCGCCCGGGTGCGGGGTCCCGTCGGTGACGATGCGGGCGATCTGCTCGTCGGTGAGATCCTGGCCGGCGAAGTCGGCCGGGTCCGGGGGCGGCCAGACTCCGCCGTGCTCGGCGAGGGACTTCCTGACGGGGTCGCTCGGGAAGCCGTCCAGCATCGACTCCCCGTCGACCGGCACTCCGGCATCGACGAACACCACCCGGGTCAGCCGGTCGCCGATCCGCTCGGCCGCCTGGCCCACGGGCACACCTGAGTAGCTGTGTCCGACCAGGACGACGTCCCGCAGATCGAGGCGCTCGACCTCGTCGACGATGTCCCGTACATGGGTCTGCTGCCCGGCCGCAACACCCTGCTTCTCGGCCAGCCCGGACAGGGTCAGCGCATACGCCTCGTGCCCTGCCGCACGCAGCTCGGGCACCACCTCGTCCCATGCCCACGCACCGAGCCATGCCCCTGCCACCACAACGAATCGAGTCATGGGCCCAACGTAACCGCCGGGTCTGACAACGGCCCTGCGGGACGATCAGACCGCCCGCGCCACGGCCCGCACCGGGGCGCCGTCCGCCCCCGCCAGCCGCAGCGGGAACAGGAACAACTCCACGTCCGGGAGCCCCACGACCTGGTCGAGCCCCGTGAGGTTCTCGGCGATCACCCCGCCCGCACCGCACAGCACGCGGTGGGCGGGCAGGGCCAACTCGGCCGACTGGTCGCCCGGTTCGGGCGTCGGGTCGACACTCAGCGCGTCGACCGCGACCGTACGGACGCCCGCCGCGACGAGGGCCTCGGCGGCCTCCGGGGTGAGCCACGGGTGGGCGAGACAGGCGTCGGTGCCCCAGTACGCCGACCAGCCCGTGGCCAGCAGCACCAGCGAACCCGGCCGCAGCCGGAGCCTGTTCAGCACGGGTGCCAGCAGTTCGGGCGTGATCGGCGCCCGGGCCGACAGCCCCCGTACGTCGGCGACCACCGCAGGCCCGCCGAAGAACTCCAGGGGCAGTTCGTCGAGGCGGGGCCAGGCGTCGTCCACGTGGTACGGGGCGTCGACATGCGTGCCGGACTGCGAACCCATGTGCAACTGAAGGACGTTGACACCGTCCCGGGGCGCGCGCAGGGCGGGGGAGACCTCGACGGCCGGGTCACCGGGATACACGGGCATCCCGGTGACGACGGGCACGGAGAGGTCGATCCAGCCGGACATCAGCTGCCCTCGGCGACCAGCGCGGGCGCAGCCACCGCTGGTCCGGGACCGGTGATCGGCGGCACCGGGACCTCGACCGTACGGGCCAGCCGGGCGCCCTCCGGGCCGTAGACCGCCCGGGGTTCGGGGAACAGCCGGAGCAGGGACAGGAACAGCACGGCGGCCACGGCCAGTGACAGGGGCAGGCTGATGTCGACGCCGTTGGCGAGGTCGCCGAGCGGGCCGACGAACTGGCCCGGGATGTTGGTGAACAGCACGCCCACCACGGCGGCCACCCACCAGGCGGTCATGCCGCGCCAGTTCCAGCCGTGCGTGAACCAGTAACGCCCGCTGCGTTGACGGCGGTTGAAGACCTGGAGCGCGTCGGGGTCGTACCAGCCGCGCCGGGTGTAGAAGCCCAGCATCATCACGACCATCCAGGGTGTGGTGCAGGTGATGATCATCGTGGCGAAGGTCGAGATCGACTGGACGAGGTCGAGGCCGAACCGCCCGATGAAGATGAACGCGATGGACAGCACACCGACCAGCATCGTCGCCTGCACCCGCGACAGCCGCGGGAACACCGAGGAGAAGTCGAGCCCGGTGCCGTAGAGCGAGGTCGTGCCCGTCGACATGCCGCCGATCAGGGCCAGCAGACAGACCGGCAGGAAGAACCAGCTCGGCGAGATCGCGAGGAGTCCGCCCACGAAGTTCGGGGCGGCCGGGTCGACGTACTTCGGTGCCTTCGCGGCGATGATGCTCGCCGTCGCCAGGCCGAAGACGAACGGCAGGAGCGTCGCGATCTGCGAGAGGAACGCGGCCCCGACCACCTTGCGGCGCGGGGTGTTCGCCGGGATGTAGCGCGACCAGTCGCCGAGGAACGCGCCGAAGGACACCGGGTTCGAGAGCACGATCAGGGCCGCGCCGATGAACGACGGCCAGAACAGCGACCGGGTCGCCGCGTCCGCGGAGGACGTGAAGACTCCGGCGTACGACGGGTCGAAGTCACCGGCGAAGGCGATCGCGCCGAGCAGGAACAGGACCGTCGCGGACAGCACGGCGATCTTGTTCACGAACAGCATGAACCGGAAGCCGTAGACGCAGACCGCGAGGACCAGGACGGCGAACAGCGCGTACGCGACGACGTACGACAGCGTGCTCTGCTCCAGGCCGAACAGCCGGTGTGCGCCGCCGACCAGGGCGTCGCCGGAGCTCCACACCGAGATGGAGAAGAACGCGACGGCGGTGAGGAGGGACAGGAACGAGCCGACGACCCGGCCGTGCACGCCCAGGTGCGCGGAGGACGCGACCGCGTTGTTCGTGCCGTTGACCGGGCCGAACACCGCCATCGGGCACAGGATCAGCGCGCCCACGACGACTCCCAGGAGCGTGGCCGCGAGGCCCTGCCAGAAGGAGAGGCCGAACAGGATGGGGAAGGCGCCCAGGACGCAGGTGGAGAAGGTGTTGGCACCGCCGAAGGCGACCCGGAAC
>NZ_JAENRY010000236.1 GCF_016612545.1 Streptomyces sp. MBT65
CCCGTCAAAGCCCCCCGTTCCCCGGGAAGCCCTGGCCCCGTTTCCGTGTTGACCTGCCATGAAGCGGACCCCCTCTCCCTGATCGCTCACGGCGAACAACGCCTGGGGAACAATCGAAGGCGCCCAAGCATTGAGTCGGCATAGCTCAACTTGACTGCCTAAGGGGAGATCATGGCTTCGACGTCCACACCGCTCACCCTGCCCGTGCTGCCGCTCGACGACGAGGTCGTGCTGCCCGGAATGGTGGTTCCGCTGGACCTGAACGACACCGATGTACGCGCCGCCGTGGAGGCCGCCCAGGCCGCCGCGCGGTCCGAGCCCGGAAAGCCCAAGGTCCTGCTGGTGCCACGGATCGACGGGACCTACGCGAGCACCGGCGTGCTCGGCACCATCGAGCAGGTCGGCCGGCTGGCCGACGGTGACCCGGGTGCGCTGATCCGCGGCCGTAGCCGCGTGAAGATCGGGGCCGGGACCACCGGTCCTGGTGCCGCGCTCTGGGTCGAGGGCACCGCGCTCGACGAGAGCCTGCCCGAGCCCTTGCCCGGCTCCGTCTCCGAGCTGGTGAAGGAATACAAGGCGCTGGCCACCGCGTGGCTGCGCAAGCGCGGGGCCTGGCAGGTCGTCGACCGCGTGCAGGCCATCGACGATGTGTCCACGCTTGCCGACAACTCCGGTTACTCGCCCTTCCTCACTACCGACCAGAAGATCGAGCTGCTGGAGACCGCCGACCCGGTGGCCCGGCTGAAGCTCGCCACCCAGCACCTGCGCGACCACCTCGCCGAGCAGGACGTCGCCGAGACCATCGCCAAGGACGTGCAGGAAGGCGTCGACAAGCAGCAGCGTGAGTTCCTGCTGCGCCGCCAGCTCGAAGCCGTCCGCAAGGAACTGCGTGAGTTGAACGGCGATTCGAGCGACGGCGAGGAGTCCGACGACTACCGCGCCCGCGTCGAGGCCGCCGATCTCCCCGAGAAGGTCCGCGAGGCCGCGCTCAAGGAGGTCGAGAAGCTGGAGCGGTCCTCCGACCAGTCGCCCGAGGGCTCGTGGATCCGTACGTGGCTGGACACCGTCCTTGAACTTCCTTGGAACGAGCGGACTCAGGACGAGTACGACATCCAGGGCGCCAAGGCGATCCTCGACGCCGAGCACGCCGGACTGAACGACGTGAAGGAGCGCATCACCGAGTACCTGGCCGTGCGCAAGCGGCGCGCGGAGCGGGGGCTGGGAGTTGTGGGTGGTCGGCGTGGCGGTGCCGTGCTCGCGCTCGTCGGTCCGCCCGGTGTCGGCAAGACCTCGCTCGGCGAGTCCGTCGCGCACGCGATGGGCCGGAAGTTCGTGCGGGTCGCGCTCGGCGGTGTGCGGGACGAGGCCGAGATCCGCGGGCACCGGCGTACGTACGTCGGCGCGCTGCCCGGCCGTATCGTCCGCGCCATCAAGGAGGCCGGGTCCATGAACCCGGTGGTCCTGCTCGACGAGATCGACAAGGTGGGGTCCGACTACCGGGGCGACCCGGCCGCCGCGCTCCTCGAAGTGCTCGACCCCGCGCAGAACCACACCTTCCGCGACCACTACCTGGAGGTCGAACTCGACCTGAGCGACGTGGTGTTCCTGGCGACGGCCAACGTGCTCGAAGCCATCCCGGAGGCACTGCTCGACCGGATGGAACTGGTCCGGCTCGACGGCTACACCGAGGACGAGAAGGTCGTCATCGCCCGTGACCACCTGCTCCCGCGCCAGCTGGAGCGGGCCGGTCTCAAGGACGACGAGGTCGTCATCGACGAGAGCGCGCTGCGCAAGCTCGCCGGCGAGTACACCCGGGAGGCGGGAGTCCGCACCCTGGAGCGGTCGATCGCCCGGCTGCTGCGCAAGGTCGCCGCGCAGCACGAACTGGGTGAGCGGAAGCTGCCGTTCACGGTGACCGACGCCGATCTGCGCGGACTGATCGGGCGGCCGCACCACGTGCCCGAGTCCGCCCAGGACCCGGCCGAGCGCCGTACGGCGGTGCCCGGTGTCGCCACCGGCCTCGCGGTCACCGGCGCGGGCGGTGACGTCCTCTACGTCGAGGCGTCGCTGGCCGACCCGGAGACGGGCGCGGCGGGTCTGACCCTGACCGGTCAGCTCGGTGACGTGATGAAGGAGAGCGCGCAGATCGCCCTGTCGTTCCTGCGCTCGCACGGCGCCGAACTGGAGCTGCCCGTCGGCGACCTGAAGGACCGGGGCGTGCACATCCACTTCCCGGCGGGTTCGGTGCCGAAGGACGGCCCGAGCGCGGGCGTCACGATGACGACCGCTCTCGCGTCGCTGCTCAGCGGCCGACTGGTCCGTACGGACGTGGCCATGACCGGTGAGGTCTCCCTGACCGGCCGGGTCCTCCCGATCGGCGGGGTGAAGCAGAAGCTGCTCGCCGCGCACCAGGCCGGGGTCACCACGGTGATCATCCCGAAGCGCAACGAGCCCGACCTGGACGACGTCCCGGCCGAGGTCCTGGACAAGCTCGACGTCCACGCGGTGACGGACGTCCGCCAGGTCCTGGAGCTGGCCCTGTCGCCCGCGACGAACGGCGCGACCTCGGAGGTTCCGGTGGCGGCGTGACGGACGCCACCGGTCAGGTGAAGGCCCGGGTCCCTTTCACGAGGGGCCCGGGCCTTCGTCGCACGTAGGTCCCACCCTGCGAAATACTGGCGAAACTGCGGCGACTTTCACGATCAGGAAAGCGGACCATGAGTGCTGACGTGCACAAGGACGAGACCGGAAGCGACAGCGGGACGGTCGACATCGAGGTGGGCGACGGCGGGATCCCCGACCCCGAATACCTCTCCCTGGAGCGCGAGTTGACGTTCCTCCTGCGCAGGGCCCGGGCCAACCAGGGCGAGATGGCCCGTGAGGTCCACCCCGACCTGGAGTCCGCCGCGTACGGCCTGCTGGTCCGGCTGGAGGAGTACGGCCGGCAGCGGGCCACCGAACTGGCCGCCTACATCGGCGTCGGCAAGGCCACCATGTCCCGCCAGCTGCGCGCCCTGGAGGACCTGGGCCTGATCGCCCGCGAGCCCGATCCGGCGGACGGCCGCGCCTGGCTGGTCGACCTCACCGACGAGGGCCGCCGCCGGGTCACCCATGTCCGCGAGGCCCGCCGCGAGCGCTACGTCAGCCAGCTCTCCCACTGGGACCGCCGCGAGGTCGCCGAACTCGCCCGGCTGCTGCACCAGTTGAACGGCGTCATGGAGAAGTAGCACCCGGGCGGCGGCCGGTCACAGCTCCACGTACCCGACCGTCGCGTCGTCGTGCGTCTTGCTCCGCCGCAGATACGTCCGCTCCCGCGCGTCGGCCCGCTCCAGCGCCCGCACCCGGCGCACCAGCTCCGCTGCCCCCTCCTTCTCCACGAGGGCGAAGCACTCCGCCCAGCCGCCCCGGCCGAACTTGTCCACCCACCTCGTCGCCCCGTCCGTCAGGGCGGCGAGGGCACGGACCTCGGCGCGCGGGAGCGAGCCCGTCACCGCCCGCGCCGCGACCGAGGGATCGGCGGCCGCCGTGAAGAAGCCGCCCTCCTTGTTACGGAGCGTGGCGTCGATCAGCTCGTCCGTGGCACGAGCGGCCCGGGGCAGGCGCGACAGCCGCTCGTCCAGTACGGCGGTCACCTCGCCGGCCGGGGAATCGACCAGCAGGGCGGAGTCCGAAAGGACCAGATATTCGAGTTCCAGCGGTGACCAACGGGCCAGCACCACTGTTGCCTGAGGGGTGCGTGGGTGAGAAAGGTCACAGGTGGTGGCGTGGGCCTCAGCTGTTCGGAGGATCGCCCGGGCGAGAATCTCCGTCAGGGTCAGATCCCGGTAGGAAACGGTCAGTTCGGTCAGCGCGCCACCCAGGCGCGCGGTGAACCAGGGCACCGAATGCAGACACCCCGTCTCTCCCCTGGGTGGTGTCACTCCGTCCAGGACGATCAGCGAACCGCCCTGTCCCGAGGCCGGAAGGCCGACGCTCGCGAAGTCCTCGTTGGGGCGGTCCGGGTCGCCGGGTTCCGACACAAGTTCCGTACGCATTCGGCCAGTCTGCACGACCTCTTCACAGGCTCCGCAGAACGTCGGCACGCACTGCCGAATTGCCGCAGTCGTGCAGGTCAGACGCCTGGTTTGGGAGGGAATGGATCACTCCGGGAATGCGTGGCGGCGAATCCTGCCAAAGCGCGCCGCTCACGTCCAACCGGCAGGGCGCGCAAGGCCTTTCCACCGCCCGCCGCAACTTGCCCGCCAACTCCCCTCCGGGGTTCACTCCTTCGGGTGGCGGGCCGGATGATGCGCGGCCACCGCCCACCGGCACTGGGAGGGTCGCCGTACCGGGATGACGGAGCGTCACCCGGCCCCATGGGTATCACGAGTCAGGAATGCGAGCACCGGTGCAGAAAAAGCGGCCGCGACGCACAGGCAAGCAGACGGCCCCTCAGGGGGGCGCCACCGGTGCCGTCGCGCCCGCCCCCGCGGGCAGGGGGCGCAGCACCCATGTACGCAACCGGCTCATCATCGCGGTCGCGGTCGTGGCCGCCGCCATCGCCGCCGCCGGTGTCCCCTCCCTCGTCACCGCCTCGGGTCAACTCAGCGACTCCCAGGACCTGGTGACGCTCGCGGGACAGACCCAGGACGCGCTGTCGCTGGCCCACTCGCTCGCCGACGAGCGGGACGCGGTCACCTCCTACATCGCCGCGGGCCGCCCCAAGTCCCAGGCCCCGGACGAGGACCGCAGCGCCCGCGTCGACCGCCAGGTCGAGGAACTCCGCGCCGACACCGACATCCCCGCCGCGCTGCGCTCGGACCTCGACGACGTCGCCGCCGTACGACGGGCCGCGCTCACCGGCAAGAACAGCGCGCTGGAGGCGCATGTCGCGTACTCCGGCGCGATCACCGAACTGCACCGGCTGGCCGAGGAGTTGGCGGAGAAGATGCCGCCGCGGGCCGGTTCCGGCGGCTACGCGCTGGCCGAACTCGACTCCGCCGTCCAGCAGGCCGCCGCCGCCCGGGGACTGCTCCTGGCCGCGCTGAACGTGCCGACGACCACCGAGACGTCCATCAGCCCCATCACCGGTCTCTCCGTCACCGAGACCACCTCCACGAAGGCCCAGACCAAGCAGCGCGACGCCCTCAGCGCCGCCGCCCAGCAGGCCCGGCTGCGCTCCGACTCCGCGCTCGCCGACTTCCGCGACACGGCGACGAAGGCGGCCGTCGACGGCTACGACTCCACGGTCAACGGGTCCGAGGTCAACTCCGCCGAGCAGTACCTCGCCGCCCTCACCGCCCAACCCACGCTCTCCGACAGCCAGTTGGGCACCAGCACCAAGAAGCTCGACGCGACGCTCTCCGCCCGGGTCGACCTGATGCGCGGCGAGGAGTCCGCGCTCTACGTCGACCGCGCCAAGGACCTCGCGCAGCTGCGCGACGACGACGTCGAGGCGCTGGAACTGCGCATCGCGATCCTCGGCGCCCTCATGCTGCTCGCCGTCGGCATCGCCACCGCCATGGCCCGCACCCTCACCCGCCCGCTGTCGGTGCTGCGCCGCGGCTCGGCGAGGCTGGCCGGCGCCGAGGACCCGGCGGCCGAGGAAGCCATCAAGTTCACCGGCCGCAACGACGAGTTCGCCCAGGTCGTCAACTCGGTCAACACCCTGCACACGCACGCCGCCGCCCTCCACGAGCGCATCACCACCCTGGAGGCCGACCGCAAGCACCTCGTCGGCCAGCGCCAGAAGATGGCCGACGCCCGCGAGGAACTCCGCGCCGAAGTCACCGACTCCTCAACGCAGTTGGAGCGCCTGCGCACCAGCATCGGCGGCACCTTCGTCAACCTCGCGCTGCGCACGCTGGGCCTGGTGGAACGGCAACTCGCCGTCATCGAGGGCCTGGAGGAGCGCGAGCAGGACCCCGACCGCCTCTCCACCCTCTTCAAGCTCGACCACTTCGCCACGGTCATGCGCCGCCACAGCGAGAACCTCCTCGTCCTCGCCGGCACCGAACACGTCCAGCAGCACGCGGGCCCGGTCCCGCTCGTCGACGTGGTCCGCGCGGCGGTCAGCGAGATCGAGCGCTACGACCGCGTCCGTATCTCGGCGCTTCCGCCGCACGCGCACGTGGCGGGCTTCGCGGCCGACGATCTCTCCCATCTGCTGGCCGAGTTGATGGAGAACGCCACGTCGTTCTCCCCGCCGGACGCCCCCGTCGAGATCTCCGGTTGGCTCCTGGAGAACGGCGAGGTCATGCTCTCCGTCCAGGACGAGGGCATCGGCATGACCATCAGCCGGATGACCAACCTCAACACCCGCCTCACCGAGTTCGACCCGGAGTCCCCCTACGACCAGGAGGGCGAGGAGGGCCTGGGCCTCGGCCTGTACGTCGTCGCCCGCCTGGCCCACCGCCACGGCGTCCGCGTCCAGCTCCGCGACCAGAAGCAGGGCGGCATCGCCGCGGTCGTGGTCCTCCCCGGCCCCCTGCTGGCCACGGCCCCCGCCTCGGCGGTCCCGTCCGCCACCCCGGTCACCGGCGACACCCACTCCTACTCCCTCCCCGGCGCCTCGGCCGAGGCCAACTCCAATGTCCTGCCCGGCCGTTCGGAACACGCGGACCCGCTGGTGGCGCTGGCGGAGAAGGCCGTGGAGGCGGTGGAGGTGAGCGAGACTCCGGAGCGCCCGGAACCGCCGGAGACCCCGGCGGAGACGACGATGGAGCTCCTGCTGCCCCTGGCGGCGGAGGACCCGGCAGGGACACCGCCCGCCGCCGAGGGCGAAGCCGAGGCCGAGCACACCCGAGCCGACGAGGACCCCGTGACGGACAAGGGCCTCCCCAAACGCACCCCCAAGATCACCCAACCCGCACAAGCCCCGCGCCAGCGAACCGGCACCGTAGACGCCGAAGCCCTACGCCGCAGACTCGGCGGCTTCCGCGCCGGAGCCTCCGCCGGCTACCGGGACGTGGAAGCGGAGATCGCCGAGAAGACCGGCCAGAACCCGGTCCCGGCACCGCGCAGCGCGACCGCACGATCCGAGGAACCCACGGGGGGCACCGTCGAGGAGGCAAGCAGTTGACCGCGCCCAGTACCTTCGGACTGAGCAGTGAAGCCCGCAACCTGCACTGGCTGCTGAGCAACCTCGTCGAGGAGGTGCCCGGCATCCAGTCGGTCGCGGTCGTCTCCTCCGACGGCCTGCTGCTGCTCTCCTCCGATCCGGAGAGGAACACGGCGGCCCGCGAGGCCCTGGAGACCAAGCGCAGCGGACCACGAGGCTCCGCCGCCGACCTCGCCACCATCGTCTCCGGCATCGGCAGCCTCACCATCGGCGCCGCGAAGCTGATGGACTCCGGCAAGGTGAAGCACACCATGGTCGCCATGGAGGAGGGCAGCCTCTTCGTGATGTCGATCAGCGACGGTTCGCTGCTCGGCGTGCACGGCTCCGCGGACTGCGACATGAGCGTCGTGTCGTACCACATGGCGCTCTTCGTCGGCCGGGCCGGCCATGTGCTGACGCCCGAACTCCGCAGCGAGCTAAGGAAATCCCTCGAAGACGCGTCCGCGGGGAGCCCCCGATGAGTCCTGGGCCCAACAAGCTCCCGGTGCGCGGCGGCGACCGCAAACCGGCCCGCGTACGCCCCTACTCGCTCACCGGCGGCCGTACCCGCTTCGGACACGTCCTCCTCGTGGAGACCTTCGTCGCGGCGCTCGAAGCCCCGGAGGAGCGCAAGGAGTTGACGAACGGTTCGCTCAACACCCGGGTGATGCCCGAGATGCGGGCCATCGTCGAACTCTGCCGCCGGATGCGCACGGTGGCCGAGATCGCCGCGCTGCTGAGGATGCCGCTCGGTGTGGTCCGCGTGCTCCTGAGCGATCTCGCGGACCAGGGAAAGATCCGTGTGTACGGAACCGGAACCACGCACGGTACGGGCCGTCCTGACCGCGCTCTGCTGGAAAAGGTGCTGAGTGGACTCCGTCGTCTCTGACGCCGCCGCCTACGGCGTCTCCCCGCTCCTCGACGACGAGGAGCAACCGCGGTCCTGGCAGACGGACCGCACCCGCGCGCCCGTCGCCACGAAGATCGTGGTGGCCGGCGGCTTCGGCGCCGGCAAGACCACCCTGGTCGGTGCCGTCTCCGAGATCCAGCCCCTCCAGACGGAGGCGCTGATGACCGAGGCCAGCGAGGAGCACGACGACCTCACGGCCACCCCGGGCAAGATGACGACCACGGTCGCCATGGACTACGGCCGTCTCACGCTCGACGACGACCTGGTGCTCTATCTGTTCGGTACGCCGGGACAGCAGCGGTTCTGGTTCATGTGGGACGACCTGGTGCGCGGCGCGATCGGCGCCGTCGTGCTCGCCGACACCCGCCGCCTCAAGGACTGCTTCCCAGCGCTGGACTACTTCGAGAGCTGCGGGCTGCCGTACATCGTCGCGGTCAACCACTTCGTGGGCAGTGAGCGGTTCGAGCCGGAGGATGTGCGGGAAGCATTGACGATCCCCGCGCACGTCCCTGTAATGATCATGGACGCGCGGCGGCGGATATCGGCCATCGAGACGCTGCTCGCGCTCGTCGGCCACGCGCTGGACGTCACCCCCGAGTAGTCGCGACCAAGGAGCCACCACCCGTATGCGGAAGATACTCGTCGTCGGAGCCGGCCAGTCCGGTCTCCAACTCGCCCTCGGACTCCAGTCGCACGGGTACGAGGTCACCCTGATGTCCAACCGGACGGCGGACGAGATCCGCTCCGGGCGGGTCATGTCGACGCAGTGCATGTTCGACATGGCCCTCGGGCACGAGCGCGATCTCCAGCTGAACTTCTGGGAGTCCCAGGCCCCGAAGATCGAAGGACTCGGCGTCTCGGTCGCCGCCCCCGGCTCGCACGACCCGGGGCCGACACAGCGCGCGATCGACTGGGTGGGCAAGCTCGACGGGTACGCGCAGTCGGTCGACCAGCGGGTCAAGATGGCCGGCTGGATGGAGACGTTCGCCCAGCGCGGCGGCCAACTGGTCATCCACGGCGCGGCAGTCGGCGACCTCGACTACTTCTCCCGTACGTACGACCTCGTCCTGGTGTCGGCGGGCAAGGGCGAGCTGGTCTCGATGTTCGCCCGCGACCCGGAGCGTTCCCCGTACACCGAGCCGCAGCGGGCCCTCGCGGTCTCCTACGTCCACGGTCTGGGCCCGCGCCCGGAGCACCCGGAGTTCGACGCGGTCCGCTGCAACCTGGTGCCGGGCGTGGGCGAGTTGTTCGTGATGCCGACGCTCACCACCTCCGGACGCGCGGACATCCTGTTCTGGGAGGGCATACCCGGCGGCCCGCTCGACGTCTTCAACGGCGTCAAGGACCCGGCGGAACATCTCTCCCTGACCCTGGAACTCATGGAGAAGTTCACGCCGTGGGAGTACGACCGGGCACGGGACGTCGAACTCACCGACGCGGGTGCGACGTTGGCCGGGCGGTACGCGCCCACTGTCCGTAATCCGGTGGGGCAGCTCCCGGGTGGCGGGCTGGTGTTGGGTGTCGCTGACGTCGTCGTCGCCAACGACCCGATCACCGGGCAGGGCTCCAACTCCGCGTCCAAGTGCGCGGCTTCGTATCTCGCGTCGATCCTCGAGCACGGGGAGAAGGAGTTCGACGGGGACTGGATGTCTTCGACGTTCGAGCGGTACTGGGCGACTGCGCAGCATGTCACGAAGTGGACCAACGCGATGCTTGGTCCGCCGCCGGAGCATGTGCTCAACCTCATTGGGGCGGCTGGGCAGTTGCAGCCGGTGGCGGATCGGTTCGCCAACGCGTTTGACGATCCGGCCGATTTCGAGAACTTCTTCTATGAGCCGGAGAAGACGGGGGCTTACCTGGCTTCGGTGGCGGGGGCCTGAAGGGGCGCTCGATCTGGACGTACGGCCCCCAAGATCGGGTAGGACGCCACAGGTGATACCTGGACCTTCTCGCCTGTGCGGGGGGCCTGTACCACCTGGCCCGCGCCCAGATACAGGGCCACGTGGGTGGCTTCGGGGAAGTAGATGACCAGGTCGCCGGGGCGTAGTTCGTTCAGGGGGACTCTGGGAAGTTCGGCCCACTGTTCTTGGCTGGTCCTGGGGATGGGGATCCCGGCATGACCCCACGCCTCGGACGTCAGGCCCGAGCAGTCGTACGTCTTCGGGCCCTCCGCTCCCCACTCGTAGGGCTTGCCCACTTGCTGTACCGCGTAGCGCAACGCCCGGTCTCCCTCCCGGGAGGGCTCGCGGTTGTCGTCGCCGAGGGCGCCTGAAGTGACCAGCTTCTGCTGGGCGTTGTCGGTGGCGGCCTTCTCGGCGTTGGCCAGGGCGGTGAGTTGGCCGGGGGTGAGGGAGGCGAGGAGTCCCTCGACGGCGGTGAGGCGCTGGTGGACCTCGTCGCGGGCCTTCTTCTGGCCGGTGGCCAGGGTGAGTTGGGTGTCCAGGGCCTTGCGGGCCTCGCGGGCCAGGGTGTCGCTCTTCTTCTCGTTGCCGACCAGCCGGCCCACCGTCTCGGCGCGTTCGCGCGCCAACTGGCCGATGACATGGCCCTCGTCGAGCGCGTGCTGCGGATCGCGGGCCAGCAGGAGGCGGACGTACGGGGAGAGGGCGGTGCTGTTCTGGTACTGCTGGCGGGCCAGTCGGCCGGCGGCGCCGCGGCTGTCGTGGAGGGAGAGGCGGGCGCGGGACAGCGCGGAGTCGAGGCGGTCGACCTCGGAGTGCTGCTTCCTCAGCTTCTCCTCGCTGGCGTTGTAGGTCTCCGTGGCCTGTTCGGCTTCCCGGTAAAGGGTCTGAAGGTCCGTCAGGAGTTCGGCCACGGGGCGCTGTCCGGGTGCCGGCGGATCGGGTACGGCCGCGGCGGGAAGCGGTGCGAGGACGGTGCCGGCCGCCATCGTCGCCGTACAGACCAGACGCAGAAGCCTTCCTGACACGTCATCACCTCCGGTGCGCGGCGGGCCTTCCGCCCCGCACCGTGAGCATCAGTCGCGGGCGCCGGGTTCGCGCGCCGGGTGTGCGGTTCGGCCTAACCCGGTCACCCGTGCGTGTTGTCCGGCTTGCCGCCCGGCGTGGCGTCCGGTGCGGAGTCCGGTTTGGACCACGGCCACCTGAGTGCGCCGCTTCGCTTCCCCTGCGGGTCGTACTCGTACTTCCAGCCCTTGGGGAGCCCGAGCCGTTTGCTGTGGGCGCGGGGCACCCGGCGGTAGACGAGGACCGTGGGCGGGCCGCCGGCGTCGTCGGGGACCGGGATGCGGTAGGTCTTCGGCGGGGTTCCGGTCGGGCCGAGGAGGATCGGCAGGGAGCGCCCGTCCATGGGGCCGCCCTCGAACGGGGTCTCTTCGCTCTTCACGCCACCAGTGTCAGCCATCCGCCCCGAGGCCCTGGACCAGCGCGGCCGTCTGCGGATCCCGCCGGGCCGTCACCGACAGCACCGCCACGAACTGCTCCACCAGCCAGTCCCGCAACTCGTCGACCGGCGGCTGCTTGTCCTCGTCGAGCCAGATCAGCGAGGCCGCTTCCACGGCCGTGATCCACATCCGTACGGTCATCCGCAGCCGGGGTCCGGGTTCGGCGACGCCGAGATGGCTGAGGATGTGCAGGGCGGCGGCGCGCCGGACGCCGTCCACTATGGCCGTCGTACGGGACGTCTCCACGACGCTGCCGCCCTGGAGCAGCGCGCTGAACCCGGCGTCGTGCTGGTCGACGAAGCCGAGGTAGCGGTCGAGGGCGCGGGCGAGGCGGGGGAGGAGGGGGCCCTCGCGGGGTTCGTCGAAGCACTGCTCCAGCTCTTCGGCGGCGGAGCGCAGGGCGGCTTCGTAGAGCTGCTGCTTGCCGCCCGGGAAGTACCGGTACACCAGTGGGCGTGAGACCCCGGCCGCCTCCGCCACGTCGTCGAGGGAGACCTCTTCGGGGGCGCGGTGTGCGAAGAGGGTGAGGGCGGCTTCGAGAAGCTGGCTGCGGCGTTCCTCGACGTTCAGACGGCGGTAGGCGGGGGTGGAGGCGGCGGGGGGCATGGGTGCAGGGTAGTCCG
>NZ_JAENRY010000237.1 GCF_016612545.1 Streptomyces sp. MBT65
TAGGGGAGTTGCCGGGGGTGGGGGGAGGGGTCAGTGGGCGTCGGTCAGTCGCTTCTCGAACCAGTGGGACGCGTAGACGTGGTCGACATAGGACGGGATCTCCGCGTACCCGCAGGCCCGGTACATCGCCTGCGCCTCGGTGAGTGTCGCGTGCGTGTCCAGGCGTACGACGGTGAAGTGGTGTGCCACGGCGGCCTGTTCCAGCTCCGTGAGGATGCGGCGGGCCAGGCCCAGGCGGCGGGCGTCGGGGTGCACCCAGACGTGCCGGATCTCGCCCACGCCGGGCTCCAGGGTCCGTAGCGCCCCGCACGCCACCGGCCGCCCCTCCTCGTACGCGACGAAGAACGCGCCCGCGTCCCCGGTGACCTCCTTGGGCCGTACGAGATCGGTCTTGTCGAAGCCCTCCGGGAAGCGGGCGTCGATGTCGGCGGCGTAGGCGTCGAGGCAGGCGCGGGCGTCCTCGGTGGCGCCGTCGACCAGGGCGACCGTGATGCCGGCCAGTCGCAGGAGGCGGCGGGTGGTCGCCAACGCGTCGGTGAGTTCGGTGCGTTGGGGTGCGGTGAGGGTGGTGAGGAGGCCGGCGGCGAGCGCGTCGGCGCGGCGGTGCTGTTCCTCGACCTCGACACGGCCGGCCCGGGTCAGCTCGATCAGGCGCAGTCGGGTGTCGTGCGGGGGCACGGTCAGCCGGACCAGGCCCTGCGCCTCCAGGGACTTCGCCATCCGGCTCAGATAACCCGCGTCCAGGGCGAGCCGCCCGCGCAGTGCGCGCAGCGAGACGCCGTCGCCGATCTCGAAGAGCAGCCGGGCCTCGCCCAGGGGGCGGTCCTGGCCGAGGTAGTGGTCGTCGAGGGCGCCGATACGGCGGGTGAAGTAGCGGTTGAAGCGGCGGAGGGCCTCGATGTCCTCCGGGGACACCGGTTCCGCCGGGGTGTCTGTGGCTGGCTCCATAGTTCTTTGACTTTAGTCAAAGGAGTTGGGGGAGTCCATGGTCGCGTGGTTTTTCTGCCCCTGGTGTTCGGGCAGCAGGGCGGTGGCGGCGTCGACGAACTCCTTGACCAGGCCGGCGGTCCGCCCGGCGGGCCAGGCCACCGCGACCTGGTTGGGGCCGAGGTCCTCGACCGGGATCGCCTTGATGTCGGCTCTGGTGTAGAAGTTCGCGGTGGACGCCGGGATCACGGCGATCCCCTGTCCGCCGGCGACGAGTTCGAGTTTCTCCTCGACACTGTGGATCGCCGGCACCGGGCGGCGCTCACCCGTGCGCAGTTCCACCGCGATGTCGCGCCATTCGGGGACGGCGTCGGGGTCCTGTAGGAGGTGATCGGCCGCCAGGTCGGCGACCCGCACGGTCTCCTTGCCGGCGAGGCGATGGGACGAGGCCACCATGACGAGCCGCGGTTCGGTGTAGAGCGGCCTGACCTCCAGGCCCGCCGGGTCGATCGGCAGCCGGACGATGCCGACGTCCGCGCGGGCGTCGTGCAGCACCTCCACCTGGTCGTGCCAGCCGGTGCGCAGCATCCGCACGTCCAGCCCGGCATGGCGCTCGCGCAGCAGGCGGACCACGGCGGTCAACGTGATGCCCGGCATGAACCCGATCGTGAAGCGGGTGACGCTCTCGCCCGCGGCGCGTACCCGCCGCAGCAGTGCGTCCGCGCCCGCCAGCAGGGGCCCGGCGTCATGGACGAGTTGTTCGCCCGCCGGTGTGAGCACGGTGCTGCGGCGGTCACGCCTGAACACGTCCACGCCCAGCTCGCTCTCGAGCACCCGGATCTGGCGGGAGAGCACGGGTTGGGTGATGTGCAGCCGCTCCGCGGCGCGTCCGAAGTGGAGCTCCTCGGCCACCGCGAGGAAGTAGCGGAGCTTGCGCAGATCGACGTCCATGCGGTTCCTCCGGGTGGTCAGCCGCGCGCGAAGGTGGCGAGCGGGTCGCCGTGCGCCGGTGCCCAGCCCAGCTCGCGGCGGGCCCTGGCCGAGGTGAGGCGCTGGTCCAGCGCGAACGCGTCCGCGACGGGCCCCATCTCGGCGCGGGCCTGCTCCAGTGTGATCGAGACCGTCCTGCCGTCGAGTCCGGCACCGCGCGCCGCCGCTTCGGCGACCTGCTTCATCGTCGGGTGGCCCTCGCCGACCCCGATATAGACCGATCCCGCCTTCGCCGAGAGCGCGGCGACGTAGAGAGCGGCCATGTCGTCGATGTGCACGAGCCCCCACCGGTTGGCGCCGTCACCGATGTACGGGACAGCACCCCTCATTCTGCCCGGCGCGACGAAGAAGTGCTCGATCAGCCGGTTGTCGCCTCCGTAGAGCAGCCCGGGCTGTACGACGACGGGGCGACCGCCGTCGGCGGCGCGTGCCGAGACCGCGTCCTCGACCGACCTGCGCCATGCCACCACGCCGGGCGGATTCCACGGTGCGGTCTCGTCCTGTACGCCGTCGGTGTCGCCGTAGACCCAGGTGCCGCCGGTGTGCACGTAGGGTCCGGCCCCGACGCCGTCCTGCATGGCCGTGGCCGCGGCGAGGTCCATGTCCGCGGAGTCGGCCTGCGCGAGGTGGATCACCGCCTCGGCGCGTGCGGCGGCGTGGTTGAGCACGTCCAGGTCGGTGAGTCCACCGCGCACCTCGACCGCTCCGGCGCCGGTCACGGCCTGGGCCGCCCGCTCGCTGCGCGCCAGCGCCTCCACGGTGTGGCCCCGTCGCACCAGTTCGGCGATCGTGGCCCGGCCGATGTAGCCGGATCCGCCCGTCAGGAAAATCTTCATGCCGTCCCTCGCTGTTGATCGGGTTCGCTGTTGATCGGGTTCGACTCCACCGTGCGGCTTGGTCACCGGTCCCGTCCAAGACCTCTTTCGCGCTCTGTGATGCCCGCGGGGCATGACACGCCTGTGCATCGCCCTGAGCCCTGTCCACGGCTCATGGGTGCGGCTTTTGTCCCCCTGTTCAGTGATCCGGCCCACTTTCGGCCATGGATCGCGCATGCATACGGACGCCCCGGGCAGGCGCACGCAGTCCCCGGGAGTGACAGTTGGGTGACGCTCGGGCGCTGAACAGGAACGGAAGGCAATAGCGATCATGGCGGACGCAACGGAACAGCAGGCGGGGAAGACCATCCACGCGGGCGGGGAATGGCTGGAAGCGGTCTCCGGCGCCACGCGCGAGATCATCGACCCCGCGGACGCGCTGCCGTTCGCCGTGGTGGCTGAGGGCGACGAGAAGGACACGGACATAGCCGTCGCCGCCGCCCGCGCAGCCTTCGACGGTGGGGAGGGGAGCGCCGGTGAGGGAGTCTGGCCGCGCACTCCCGTCACCGAGCGCGCCGCTCTGCTGCGCCGCGTCGCCGACCTCCTCGTGCGCGACCGCGAAGAGCTCGGCCTGCTGGAGAGCCGGGACGCGGGCAAGACCGTGGAGGAGGGCCGCGTCGACATCGACTGTGTCGCCGACGCCTTCCGCTACTTCGCCGACCTCGTCGCCGCCGAGGCGCCCGGCCGGGTCGTCGACGCGGGCACGCCCGACGTCCACAGCGTCGTCGTGCACGAACCCGTCGGCGTCTGCGCGCTGATCACCCCCTGGAACTACCCTCTCCTCCAGGCGAGTTGGAAGATCGCGCCCGCCCTCGCGGCCGGCAACACCTTCGTCGTCAAGCCCAGCGAGATCACCCCGCTGACGACGATCGCCCTCATCGACCTGCTCGTCGAGGCCGGTCTCCCCGCCGGTGTCGCCAACATCGTCACGGGCCCCGGCCACACGGTCGGCGCCCGGCTCGCCGAGCACCCCGACGTCGACCTCGTCTCCTTCACCGGAGGCCTCAGCAGCGGCACGAAGGTCGCCCGGGCCGCCGCCGTGACCGTCAAGAAGGTCGCCCTCGAACTCGGCGGCAAGAACCCCAACGTCGTCTTCGCCGACGCCTGCGCCACCGAGGAGGGCTTCGACACCGCCGTCGACCAGGCCCTCAACGCCGCCTTCATCCACAGCGGCCAGGTCTGCTCCGCGGGCGCCCGGCTCATCGTCGAGGAGACCGTCCGGGAACGCTTCGTCGCCGAACTCGCCCGCCGCGCCGAGAGGATCCGCCTCGGCCGCGGCACCGAGGACGGCGTCGAGTGCGGCCCCCTCGTCTCCGAACAGCAGCGCGCCAAGACCGAGTCGTACGTCGCCGGCGCCCTCGCCGAGGGCGCGGTGCTGCGCTCCGGCGGCAAGCGCCCCGAGCCCTCCGCGACCCGCCCCGCCGCCGGCTACTTCTACGAGCCGACCGTCCTCGACCAGTGCCATCGCGAGATGACCGTCGTACGCGAAGAGGTCTTCGGACCGGTCCTCACCGTCGAGACCTTCCGCACCGAGGACGAGGCGGTCGCGCTCGCCAACGACACCGAGTACGGCCTCGCGGGCGCCGTCTGGACCGCCGACGCGGGCCGTGCGCGCCGCGTCGCCGGACGGCTGCGGCACGGCACCGTCTGGATCAACGACTTCCACCCCTACCTCCCGCAGGCGGAGTGGGGCGGCTTCGGAAAGAGCGGTGTGGGCCGGGAGCTGGGCCCCGCCGGACTCGCCGAGTACCGCGAGGCCAAGCACGTCTACCAGAACCTCGCGCCGAGGCCGGTGCGCTGGTTCGCGGGCTGAGCCCCCGGCCGACTCGTGGGCCGAGACCCCACCCCTTCTCTTCGATTGCCCGACTGGAGTGAGTACCCCCATGCCCGAGAACGAGTACATGAACGACCACATGTACGACTATGTCGTCATCGGCGGCGGCACCGCAGGCTCCGTCATCGCCTCCCGCCTCACCGAGAACCCCGACGTCACCGTCGCCGTCATCGAGGGCGGCCCCAGCGACGTCGGCCGCGAGGACGTACTGACCCTGCGCCGCTGGACGGGCCTGCTCGGTGGCGAGCTGGACTACGACTATCCGACCACCGAGCAGCCGCGCGGCAACTCCCACATCCGGCACAGCCGTGCCCGCGTGCTCGGCGGCTGCTCCTCGCACAACACCCTCATCGCCTTCAAGCCGCTGCCGTCCGACTGGGACGAGTGGGAGGCGGCCGGTGCGAAGGGCTGGGGCGCGATATCGATGGAGGCGTACTACGCCCGCCTCCTCAACAACATCGTCCCCGTCGACGAGAAGGACCGGAACGCGATCGCCCGCGACTTCGTCGACGCGGCCCAGGAGGCCCTCGGCGTCCCGCGCGTCGAGGGCTTCAACAAGGCCCCCTTCACGGACGGCGTCGGTTTCTTCGACCTCGCCTACCACCCCGAGAACAACAAGCGGTCGAGCGCGTCCGTGGCGTATCTGCACCCGGTGATGGACGAACGCGCCAACTTGACGATCCTCCTTGAGACTTGGGCCCACCGGCTGGAGCTCGACGGCACCCGCGCCGAGGGCGTGCACGTCCGCACCAAGGACGGCGAGGAACTCCTGATCCGCGCCCGCCGCGAGGTCGTCCTGTGCGCAGGCGCCGTCGACTCCCCGCGCCTGCTGCTGCATTCGGGCATCGGCCCGCGCGCGGACCTCGAAGCGCTCGGCATCCCCGTCGTGGCCGACCTGCCGGGCGTCGGCGAGAACCTCCTCGACCACCCCGAGTCGGTGATCGTCTGGGAGACCGACGGACCGATCCCGGAGAACTCCGCGATGGACTCCGACGCGGGCCTGTTCGTGCGCCGCGACCCCGGACTCCCGGGCCCCGACCTGATGTTCCACTTCTACCAGGTCCCCTTCACCGACAACCCCGAGCGCCTCGGCTACGACCGCCCCGAGTTCGGCGTCTCCATGACCCCGAACATCCCCAAGCCGAAGAGCCGCGGTCGCCTGTACCTGGAGAGCGCCGACCCGTCGGTCAAACCCGCCCTGGACTTCCGCTACTTCACCGACGAGGACGACTACGACGGCCGCACCCTCGTCGACGGCATCCGCATCGCCCGCGAGATCGCGAGGACCGAGCCGTTGGCCGGCTGGCTGAAGCGGGAGGTGTGCCCCGGCCCGGACATCACGGGTGACGAGGAGCTGAGCGAGTACGCCCGCAAGGTCGCCCACACCGTCTACCACCCGGCCGGCACCTGCCGCATGGGCGCGCCCGCCGACGAACTGGCCGTGGTGGACCCGGAGTTGCGCGTCCGCGGCCTGGACGGCCTCCGCATCGCCGACGCCTCCGTCTTCCCGACCATGCCCGCCGTGAACCCGATGATCGGGGTGCTCATGGTCGGCGAGCGGGCGGTCGACCTGATCGGGGGCGGTGCGTGATGAGTACCCTCAACACCCCGAGTACGTACGGGAGTTCCGCGAGTACGAGCACGGCCGGTGAGCCGGTCTTCTCTGTCGACGGCCTCTGGAAGGTCTTCGGCCCCAAGTCCGAGCAGATCCCGGCCGATCCCGAACTCGCCGCCCTCGACGCCGCCGCCCTGCGCACCCGCACCGGCTGCACCGCCGCCGTCCGCGACGTCTCCTTCGACGTCCGCAAGGGCGAGGTCTTCGTGGTGATGGGCCTGTCCGGCTCCGGCAAGTCCACCCTGGTCCGCTGCCTCACCCGCCTCATCGAACCCACCGCCGGCACCATCGCCATCGACGGCGAGGACGTCCGCGCGATGGACAAGTCCCGGCTGCGCGAACTCCGCCGCCACCGCGCCGCGATGGTCTTCCAGCACTTCGGCCTCCTCCCGCACCGCACGGTCCTCGACAACGTCGCCTACGGCCTGGAGATCCAGGGCATCGGCAAGGCCGAGCGCCGCCGCCGGGCCGCCGAGGTCGTCACCAAGGTCGGCCTGGAAGGCATGGAGCAGCGCCGCCCCGGCCAGCTGTCCGGCGGTCAGCGCCAACGCGTGGGCCTGGCACGGGCGTTGGCGGTGGACCCCCAAGTCCTCCTGTTCGACGAGCCGTTCAGCGCGCTCGACCCGCTGATCCGGCGCGACATGCAGGAGGAGGTCGTCCGGCTGCACCGCGAGGAGGGCCGCACGATGGTCTTCATCACCCACGACCTGAACGAGGCGCTGAAACTCGGCGACCGCATCGCCCTGATGCGCGACGGCCGCGTCGTCCAACTCGGCACCCCCGAGGAGATCGTGGGCTCCCCGGCCGACGACTACGTCCGCGAGTTCGTACGGGACGTACCGCGCGCCGAGGTCATGACGGTCCGTACGGCGATGCGGGCCGCGTCCGCGGAGGAGGCCGGACGGATCGGCGGCGCGGGCAGCGGTCCCGCCGTCGCCCCCGACGCCACCGTCTCCGAAGCCATCGAGGCCGTCGCGCGCGCCGGGGTCCCGGCGCGGGTCGTCGACCACGGGCGCTGTGTCGGGATGGTCGACTCGGACGCGCTGCTCGGCGTGGTCGCGGGGACCAACGGGGGCGCGGGAACCGGGAGTGGAGCCGGAGCTGTGAGTGGTGCTGGTGCTGGTGCTGGTGCTGGTGCTGGTGCCGGAGCCGTGAGTGGTGCCGGTGCCGGAAGCGGGAGTCGAGCCGGTACCCGTACCGGCAAGGAGGCGGTCTGATGGCCACGGTCACCGCGCCCGCCCCGCGCCTCGCCCTGCCCGGCGTCCTCCGGCACCGGGCCGCGCACAAACTCCTCCTGCTCGCGCTCGCCGCCGCGGTCCTCGTGCCGCTCGCCGACGCGCACTGGTCCAGCGGGACTTGGCCGCACGCGCTCACCGTCGACCTGTCCGGTCCGCTGGGCCGGGCCAACGACTGGATCATCGACAACCGCGACAGCTCCCCGCTGTTCCTCTACTTCTTCGGCTACATCAGCAACGCGGTCGTCCTCTCCGTACGCGCCGTCTACCTGGTGCTGCTCGCCGCGGGCTGGGCGGGCGTCACCGCGTTCGGCGCCCTCGTCGCCTGGCGGGTCGCGGGCGTCCGGCTCGCGATCGGGACCGGCCTCGCCTTCCTCGCCTGCGGACTGCTCGGCATGTGGGTACCGACCATGCAGACGCTCGCCCTCATGGTGGTCGCGGTCCTCACCTCGGTCGTCGTGGGCGCCCTGCTCGGCCTGGCCGGCGGCCTCTCCGCGCGCGCCGACCGCGCCCTGCGCCCGGTCCTGGACACCATGCAGGTGCTCCCCGCCTTCGCCTACCTCCTCCCCGTCGTCCTGGTCTTCGGCATCGGCGTCCCCGCCGCCGTCCTCGCCACCGTCGTCTACGCCGCCCCGCCCATGGCCCGCCTCACCGCGCTCGGCCTGCGCGACGCCGACCCGGAGGTCCTGGAGGCAGTCGAGTCCCTCGGCGCCACCGGACGCCAACGCCTGCTGACCGCCCGCATCCCGCTGGCCCGCAAGCAGCTCCTCCTCGGCCTCAACCAGACGATCATGATGGCCCTGTCCATGGCGGTCATCGCCTCCGTGATCGGCGCCGGAGGCCTCGGTGACCGCGTCTACCAGGCCCTCGCCTCCGTGGACGTGGGCGCGGCCCTGGCCGCCGGTATCCCGATCGTGCTGCTGGCCGTCGTACTGGACCGCGTCACGGCGGCGGCGGGCGAGCAGACCGACGAACCGTCGGGGGAGCCGGGGTCGAGTCTCCGCCCCTGGCTGTACGCGCTCGGCGCCACCGTCGCCGTAGCGGTGGCCGTCCGTCTCGCGGGCGCCCTGGACTGGCCCTCCGGCTGGACCCTGGGCATCGCCGAACCGGTGAACCGCGTCGTCGACTGGATGACCGCCCACCTCTACTCCGGTGTCCCCTACCTCGGCGGCACCGCCGACTGGGCCGGCCACTTCACCACCTGGGTCCTGGACCCCGTACGCGACGGCCTGCAAGGGCTGCCGTGGTGGTCGGTGCTGCTGATCGTCGCCGCCCTCGCCTGGGTGATCGGCACCTGGCGCACCGCGCTGACCGCCGTCCTCGCCATGGCCGCGATCGGTGTCCTCGGCGTGTGGGAACCGTCCCTCGACACCCTGTCGCAGGTGCTCGCCGCCGTAGCCGTCACCCTCGTCCTCGGCTTCGCGACCGGCATTGCCGCCGCCCGCAGCGACCGCTTCGAACGCGCCCTGCGCCCCGTCCTCGACGTCTGCCAGACCATGCCGCAGTTCGTGTACCTGATCCCGGTCGTCGCGCTCTTCGGCGTAGGCCGCGCCCCCGCCGTCGCGGCGGCCGTCGTCTACGCCCTCCCCGCCGTCGTCCGCATCACCACCCAGGGCCTGCGCCAGGTCGACCCGGCCGCCCTGGAGTCGGCCCGCTCGCTCGGCGCGACCAGCACCCAGCAGCTCCGCCAGATCCAACTCCCGCTCGCCCGACCGGCGTTGCTCCTCGCCGTCAACCAGGGCGTGGTGCTCGTCCTCGCCGTCGTCATCATCGGCGGTCTCGTCGGCGGTGGCGCGCTCGGCTACGACGCCGTGTTCGGCCTGGCCCAGGGCGACTTGGCGACCGGCCTCGTCGCCGGCGCCGCGATCGTCTGCCTCGGCCTGATGCTCGACCGGGTGACCCAGCCGACGGAACGCCGCACCAAGAAGGGAGCCTGACATGCGAGTTCGTACGACCGCTGCCCTGGCGTCGCTGGTGCTGCTCACCGGCTGCGGCGCCGCCGACATGACCAAGCAGGCCTCGCCCTTCGCCAACGCGCAGGGCGCCAGGACGGTGACCCTCTCCGTCCAGTCCTGGGTGGGCGCGCAGGCCAACGTGGCTGTCGCGCAGTACCTGTTGGAGCACAAGCTCGGCTACCGCGTCGACACCGTCCAGGTCGACGAGGTCCCCGCGTGGGACGCGCTCAGCCAGGGCCGGGTCGACGCGATCCTGGAGGACTGGGGCCACCCCGACCAGGAGAAGCGCTACGTCGACGACAAGAAGACGATCACGCGCGCGGGCGGCCTCGGGGTGACCGGGCACATCGGCTGGTACGTCCCGACGTACCTGGTCAAGCAGCACCCGGACATCACGAACTGGAAGAACCTCAACAAGTACTCGTCCCTGTTCCGCACCGCCGAGAGCGGCAACAAGGGCCAGTTGATGGACGGTTCGCCCTCCTACGTCACCAACGACAAGGCGCTGGTCACGAACCTGAAGCTCGACTACCAGGTGGTGTTCGCCGGTTCGGAGGCCGCGCAGATCACCCAGATGAAGCAGTTCGCCAAGGAGAAGAAGCCCTTCCTGACCTACTGGTACGCACCCCAGTGGCTGTTCAAGAAGGTGCCGATGACGGAGGTGAAACTCCCTGCCTACAAGGAGGGTTGCGACACCGACGCGGCCAAGGTCGCCTGCGCCTACCCGCACACCCCGCTGGAGAAGTATCTCAACACGGACTTCGCGCGGCGCGGCGGCAAGGCGGCGGCCTTCCTGAAGAAGTTCAGGTGGACGACCGAGGACCAGAACGAGGTCTCCCTGATGATCGCCGACCAGAAGCTGTCCCCGGCCGACGCGGCGAAGAAGTGGGTGGACAACCACCCCGCCACCTGGAAGGCATGGCTGTCCTGACCCCGCTCACCCCTTCTGCAAATCCCCGGCCATCCCTTCCAGCGCGCCTGCCGCCCAGCGCTGGAGCCCCGGCCCGAACGTGATGCGAGTGGCCCCGAGTTCACCGAGTTCGGTGGGCGAGGGGCCCTCGCCGTCCAGCCGGGCGAGCGCGTTCACCGGTCCCTGGATACCGGACCGCAGCAACGGCAGCACACCGGCCGGAGCCGCGATCGGATACACGCAGTCGGCACCCGCCGCGACGTACAACGCGGCCCGCTCGATGGCCCGTTCGGGGTTCCCGTCACCGTGCAGGAAGACGTCGACCCGCGCGTTGACGAACAGCTGGTCCGCCGCCACGGCCCGCACGTCGGCCAGCCAATCGGCATGCTGCCGCGGGTCCTTGAGGACACCCCCGTCGGAGTCCTCAAGGTTGCACCCGACGGCTCCCGCCTCCAGCAGCCGCTCCACCAGCTCCTTCGGCGCGAGCCCGTACCCGCCCTCGACATCCGCCGACACCGGCACATCCACGGCCCGCACGATCCGCGCGACCGCCGCGAACATCTCGTCCGTCGGCGTCGCCCCGTCCTCGTACCCCAGCGAGGCGGCGACCCCGGCACTGGGCGTGGCGAGCGCCGTGAACCCGGCCTCCACGAACACCCGCGCACTGGCCGCGTCCCAGGGCCCGGGCAGCACCAACGGATCATCGGGAAGCCGCCGTTGATGCAGCCTCCGGAACAGCCCGACCCTGCTCACGGCCGACGCCCCCGCACCCCACGGTCCAACACCCGTGCGGGCGACGTCACTTGAACTGTCCCGCCTTGTAGTGCCCCGGCACCATCCGCGTGCTCACCCCGAACCGGTTCCACGCGTTGATCACCGTGATCGCGGCGATCAGCTGCGCCAGCTCGGCCTCCTCGAACTGCTCGGCCGCCCGCTCGTACACCTCGTCCGGCACGAAGCCGTCCGTGACGACGGTGACCGCCTCGGTCAGCTCGATCGCCGCCAGCTCCTTCTCGGTGTAGAAGTGCCGCGACTCCTCCCACGCCCCGAGCTGGATGATCCGCTCCACGCTCTCGCCCGCCGCGAGCGCGTCCTTGGTGTGCATGTCGAGACAGAACGCGCAGTGGTTGAGCTGCGAGGCGCGGATCTTCACCAGTTCGAGCAGCGTCGGGTCGAGGCCCTGACGGGCGGCCGCGTCGAGGCGGACCATCGCCTTGTAGACCTCGGGTGCGTGCCGGGCCCAGTCCAGGCGGGGGCTGTGTTCGGGGGCGTAAGGAGCTTCCTGTGCTGTGGTCATGTCCTCGACTCTAGAAGTCAGGCAGCCCAGGAGTATGGTCCATTTCCATGGCGAAACCTTGGGCCACTTTCGGCGTCGACCTGCACCTCGACCCGACCGGCACGCAGACAGGCACCGGCACAGGCGCGGGTACAGCCGTCGGTGTCCGCCGCGGTCTCACGGACGCACTCCGCGACGCCGTCCGCACCGGCCGCCTCGCCCCCGGCACCCGGCTGCCCTCCTCCCGCTCCCTCGCCGCCGACCTGGGCATCGCCCGCAACACCGTCGCCGACGCCTACGCCGACCTGGTCGCCGAGGGCTGGCTCACCGCCCGCCAGGGCTCCGGCACCCGCGTCGCCGAGCGCGCCGTCGTCCCGCCCACGGACACCTG
>NZ_JAENRY010000238.1 GCF_016612545.1 Streptomyces sp. MBT65
CGAGCGGGTCGAGGAACTCCTCGCCGGCGGCGGTCCGTTGCCCATCGTCGCGGCCGGTGACCCGGTGCTCAGGCGCGGTACCGAGCCGTTCGACGGTCAGTTGGAACCCGCGCTGCTGGCCCGGTTCATCGAGGCCCTGCGCGTGACCATGCATGCCGCGCCGGGGGTGGGGGTCGCGGCCCCGCAGGTCGGGGTGGAGCTGCGGATCGCGGTGATCGAGGATCCCGCGCCGGTGCCGGACGAGGTGCGGGTGGTGCGCGGGCGGGTGCCGCAGCCGTTCCGGGTGCTGGTCAATCCGGCGTACGCGCCCGTCGGTGAGGAGCGGGCCGCGTTCTTCGAGGGGTGTCTGAGTGTGCCGGGCTGGCAGGCGGTGGTCGCGCGGCACGCCTCGGTGCGGCTGACCGGGCAGGACGAGCACGGGCGGGCGGTGGACGAGGTGTTCACCGGGTGGCCCGCGCGGATCGTCCAGCACGAGACGGACCACCTCGACGGCCTGCTCTACCTGGACCGGGCCGAACTGCGCTCACTGTCCTCGAACGAGGCGATGGCGGAGCGCTGGGCGCAGCCGGCACCGGACCTGGCGTCGGCTGCGCTCGGCTTCGAGCTGCCGTAGCGGAGCGGCTTTCAACTGCCGTAGGAGATCAGGGGTGTTCAGCCCCGGTAGGCCTCCAGGAGGCGGAGCCAGACCTCGCTGATGGTCGGGTAGGACGGGACCGCGTGCCACAGGCGGTTGATCGGGACCTGGCCGGCCACCGCGATGGTCGCGGAGTGGATCAGTTCGCCCACACCGGGGCCTACGAAGGTGACGCCGCGCAGGATCTCCTCGTCGAGGTCGACGATCATGCGGGCGCGGCCTCGGTAGCCGTCGGCGTAGAGGCCGGCGCCCGCCACCGAGGAGAACTCGACGTCGACCGCGCGGACGCGGTGGCCGGCCGCTTCGGCCTCGGCGAGGGAGAGGCCGACGGCCGCCGCCTCCGGGTCGGTGAAGACGACCTGGGGTACGGCGTCGTGGTCGGCGGTGGCCGCGTGGGCGCCCCACGGGTCGGTCTCCAGCAGCGGGACGCCCTCGGCACGGGCGGCGATCGCGGCGCCCGCGATGCGTGCCTGGTACTTGCCCTGGTGGGTGAGGAGGGCGCGGTGGTTGACGTCGCCGACCGCGTACAGCCAGTCGCTGTCCTGGACGCGCAGGGAGTCGTCCACCGTCAGCCAGGAGCCCGGTTCCAGGCCGATCGTGTCGAGGCCGATGTCGTCGGTCTGCGGAACGCGTCCGGTGGCGAAGAGGATCTCGTCGGCCTCGATGCGGTCGCCGGTGTCGGTGACGGCGACGACGGTGCCGTTCTCGCGGGTCACCGAGGTGACCGAGGTGCCCGTGCGCAGGTCGACGCCGGCCTCGGCGAGCGCGTCGGCGACCAGTTCGCCGGCGAAGGGCTCCATGCGGGGCAGCAGGCCCTTGCCGCGGACGAGGAGGGTGACCCGGGAGCCCAACGCCTGCCAGGCGGTGGCCATTTCGACGGCGACGACCCCGCCGCCGACCACGATCAGCCGGCCGGGCGCGGCCTTGGCGCTGGTGGCCTCGCGGCTGGTCCACGGCCCGACGTCGGCGAGTCCGGGCAGGTCGGGGAGGAGGGCTCGGGTGCCGGTGCACACGGCGACCGCGTGCCGGGCCGTGAGGACGTGCCGTACGCCGTCGGGGCCCGTCACCGTCACCCGGCGGGGGCCGTCGAGGCGGCCCTGGCCGCGGTAGAGGTCGGCACCGATGCCGTCGAGCCACTGGACCTGGCCGTCGTCCTTCCAGCCCGAGGTCTCGTAGTCGCGGTGGGCGAGCACCGCGGCGGTGTCGAGGGGGCCTTGGACGAGGTGGCCGAGGCCGGGCACGCGGCGCGCGTCGGCGCGGGCGATCACCGGGCGCAGCAGGGCCTTGCTGGGCATGCACGCCCAGTACGAGCACTCGCCGCCGACGAGTTCGCTCTCCACGATCGCGGTGGAGAGACCGGCCGCACGGGTGCGGTCGGCGACGTTCTCCCCCACGGGCCCGGCCCCGACCACCACGACGTCGTACTCGATGGATTCCGTTTCCGTCATGGGGCCAGTCTGCTGGGTGGTGTGCGCTGAGGCCACACGGGTAGGGGCGCGGAATACGGGACCGGACGACCGTGTTGTCCGGGACGGCTTCGCCCCCACATCGAGGAAGTAGGGAATCACGTCATGAGCAGCAGCACCGTGGAGCTCACCAAGGAGAACTTCGACCAGACGGTCACGGACAACGACTTCGTCCTGATCGACTTCTGGGCGTCCTGGTGCGGGCCGTGCCGTCAGTTCGCCCCGGTCTACGAGAAGGCGGCCGAGGACAACCCCGACCTCGTCTTCGGCAAGATCGACACCGAGGCCCAGCCCGAGCTGGCGCAGGCCTTCGGCATCCAGTCGATCCCCACGCTGATGATCGTGCGTGACCGTGTCGCCGTGTTCGCCCAGCCCGGCGCGCTGCCGGAGGCCGCCCTGACGGACGTCATCGGCCAGGCCCGCAAGCTCGACATGGACGAGGTCCGCAAGTCGGTCGCCGAGCAGCAGGCGCAGGCCGAGCAGAACGGCAAGTAAGCCCCTTCTCCAGTACTGGAAGGCGCACGAAAGCACCAGAAGGCGCACGAAGCACTAGAAGGGGTACGACGCCACGTCCCCGCGCACCGTCGTCCAGCGCACGTCGGTGAAGGCCTCCAGGTTGGCCTCGCCGCCGAAGCGGGCGCCGGTGCCGGACGCGGCGACCCCGCCGAAGGGGGCCACGGCCTCGTCGTTCACGGTCTGGTCGTTGATGTGGACGATCCCGGTGGGGATGCGTTCGGCCAGATCCAGGCCGCGGGCGCTGTCGCGTGTGACGATCCCGAGCGACAGTCCGTACGGCCCGGCCGCGGCCAGCGCCGCCGCCTCGTCGGCGGTGGCGAAGGACCGTACCGGCGCCACCGGGCCGAAGACCTCCTCCGCGTAGGCGGGGGTGTCGTCGTCGACGCCGGCGAGGACGGTCGGCCGGTAGAAGAGCTCCTCGTGCGTGCCACCGGCCGCCAGCCTGGCGCCACTTGCCGTGCTGGCCTCGACGAGGCCGTGGATCTTGGCCAGTTGGGCCGCGTCGATGATCGGGCCGAGGTGGACCTGCGCACGGTGCGGGTCGCCCACGGCGAGCAGGTCGGCCTTGGCGGCGAGGCGTTCGACGTACTCCTCGTAGAGCGACTCGTGCACGAGATGGCGGCCGGTCGTCATGCAGATCTGGCCCTGGTGGAAGAACGAACCCCAGGCGGCCGTCGAGATCACCGCGTCCAGGTCGGCGTCCGCCAGCACGATCAGGGCCGAGTTCCCGCCCAACTCCAGGTGCGCGCGCTTGAGATGACGCCCCGCCGCCTCACCGACCGCGCGCCCGGCGGCGGTTGAGCCCGTGAAGGAGATGACCGGCACCTGCGGGTCGGCGACCAGCGCGGCCCCCACCTCGGCGCCGCCGGGCAGGACTTGGAGCAACTCGTCGGGCAGGCCCGCCTCCGCGAAGACCGCCGCGAGCGAGAGTCCCCCGCAGACCGCCGTGCGCGGGTCCGGCTTGAGGACGACCGCGTTGCCGAGCGCGAGCGCCGGGGCGACCGAGCGGATGGAGAGGATCAGCGGGGCGTTGAACGGCGCGATCACGCCGACGGCGCCGACCGGGATGCGGCGGGTGTACGACAGCCGGGGCGCCTCCGTGGGGAGGACCTGGCCTGCGGGGCGGGAGGCGAGCGCGGCGGCCTCGTAGCACTCCTGGGCGGCGACGTGCAGTTCGAAGTCCGCCTTGCCGGGGATCGACCCGGACTCCCGCACGAGCCACTCGCGCAACTCCTCGGCGTGCGCGGCGAACAGGTCACCGGCCCTGCGCAGCACACCGGCGCGGACGAAGTGCGGGACACGCGCCCATTCAGCCTGCGCGGCGAGGGCCGCACGCACCGCCGGCCGTATGTCCTCGGCGGCGGCGAGCGTGACGGTACCGAGCGTGTCGCCGGTGGCGGGCTCGGTGACCGGGTACTCGGGGCCCGACAGGGGGCGGGGCTGCCAGGTCTTGGAGTCGAGCAGCGGCATGGCGGTTCTCCGATCCGTCACCGGCGGGACCCGCCCGGGGCGGCGCAAGTCCCGTGTCTGCGCGGCCGGTTGAGCGGCCGCGTGGCGGGATGCGGCGATCCGGCGCAGCCCTGGGAGCCGCGTCCGGTGGTCGCACGCATCCCCGTGGTTGAGCACGCAACATTCTAGTCGCGTACGGCCGTTTCGCCCCGGGCGCGGTTCACCGGCCCGGGTCGGCCCGGATCAGGTGGAGTCGCGGTGCACCACCGAGGCGCCGAGCAGTTCGTGCGTACCGGGCAGGGCGCCGGGGTCGCGGACCGCGTTGTCGACCAGTTCGGCGAGGTCGCGGCCGGACGGCAGCTGGATGTGGACGCTGCTCAGACGCGGGCGCAGCAGCCGGCCGATCATCAGGTCGTCGGCGCCGATCACGGCCGTGTCCTCGGGGATACGGATGCCCTCGTCCTGGAGGGCGCGCATCAGCAGCATCGCGTACTCGTCGTTGTACGCGAACACGGCGTCGAGACCGAGCCCGCGCCAGCCCGCGGCCACCTTGGCGGCACTCTCCTCGCTGTAGGCGAGCGGGAGTTCGGTCACCGTGGCGTCCGTGTCGAGCAGCGCACGGCGCACGCCTTCGAGGCGGGGGCGGGAGAACGCCTCCAGGCCGGGCTCCTCGGGTACGACGACACCGATCCGGCGCCGGCCGCGGCCGTACAGATGCGTGCCGGCTTGGTGGCCGACGCTCACATGGTCCAGGAGGAGGGCGTGGGCGCCCTCGACCCGCTCGGGGCCGAGCGTGAGGACGGCCCGGGCGCCGGAGCGCTTGAGGACGGCGACGCCCTGCGGGCCGAGTCCGGCGCCGGGCACCAGGACGGCGACCGGGCGGAGTTCGGCCCAGGCGCGGGCGGCCTCGTCGCCGTGCAGCCCGACGGAGCCGTGCTGCACGACCGTGTAGTCGAGGCGGCTGAGCGCCCACTGGAGTTCGGCCATGAACTGGCTGTAGAGCAGTCCCACCGGCACGGTCGGCGCCGGCATCAGCACCATCCGGCTGTGCCCGGCGCGCAGGCTGCGGGCCGCCGCGTGCGGGACGTACCCGAGTTCCTTGGCGGCCTCGTGGACACGGCGACGGGTGGGTTCGCTGATCCGTACGGCGCTGGTGTTGTTGAGGACGTAGGAGACGGTCGCGCGTGAGACGCCGGCCAGCCGGGCCACATCGGCGCTCGTGGGAACGGAGCGCGGTGCGGGCGACAAAGCTGCGGGCGTTTTCGGTATCTGCACCATGACGTACGGCATCTTGGCAGAAGCCGGGGCCGAAGAGTGCGGCGGGGGAACGGCCGTCACGAGAGCAGCATGGTCCGGTATTTTACGAACATGTTCGTCACGAACTTGTTCGGAGCGAACATGTTCGTTATCGTGGAGGCATGACAGCTCGCCCCGACACTCCGCGCAGCCGCCGTGACCGACCGGCGAAACCCGCCCTGAGCAGGGAGGGCATCGTCGCCGCCGCGCTGACGGTCCTCCGCGCGGAGGGTCTGAACAAGGTCACCATGCGGCGCCTGGCCCAGGAGCTCGACACCGGTCCGGCCTCGTTGTACGTGTACGTCCGCAACACCGCGGAGCTGCACGCGGCGGTCCTGGACGAGCTGCTCGGCACGATCGGTCCCGCGCCCACCGAGGGTTCCTGGCGTGAGCGGCTGGAGCAGGTGCTCACGGCGTACACCGCCATGCTCTTCGAGCACCCGAGCCTCGCCCGTTCGGCGCTGACGGCCTGGCCCAGCGGCCCGCACTACCTGAACCTGATCGAGACCCTGCTGGCCCTGCTCGACGAGGGCGGCGTCCCACCGGCGCAGGCCGCGTGGGGCGTGGACCTGCTGCTCCAGCAGGCCACCGCGACGGCCGCCGAACACGCGGACGACGACACCACCCGCGACGACTGGGACGCCCTGACCGACGCCGTGCGCAACGCGTCCGCCCGGACCCACCCGCACCTCGCGGCCCGCTCCGGCGACCTGCTCGCGGGGGCGCCCCTGGCCCGTCTGTCCTGGCGGTTCCAGGCACTGATCAACGGGATCGAGCGGACCGCCGTTCCCCCGACCGACGCCGTTCCCCCCAACTGACGCCGTTTCACGGCGACTTCGCCTCGAGGAGGCCATCATGACCACCACACACCACCACCCCGTAGCGATCATCGGCGGCGGACTCGGCGGGCTCACGCTCGCCCGGGTCCTGCACGTCAACGGCATCGAGGCGGCCGTCTTCGACCTCGACGCCTCCCCCGCCGCACGCACCCAGGGCGGCATGCTCGACATCCACGAGGACTCGGGCCAGCCGGCACTGCGCGCGGCGGGCCTGTACGACGAGTTCCGCGCGCTGGTCAACCCGGGCGGCGAGGCCACCCGCGTCCTGGACAAGACCGCCACGGTCCTTCTGGACGACCCCGACGACGGCACCGGCGGGCGCCCCGAGGTCGACCGCGGCCAGCTCCGCGATCTCCTGCTCGGCTCGCTGCCCGACGGCACCGTCCGCTGGGGCGCGAAGATCACCGGCGCCCGCCCGCTCGACGCCGGCCGGCACGAGGTGACGCTCGCGGACGGTACCTCCTTCACCACCGATCTGCTGATCGGCGCGGACGGCGCCTGGTCCAAGGTGCGGCCCCTGCTCTCGGACGCGCGGCCCGCGTACACCGGCATCTCGTTCGTCGAGGTGGACCTTCCGGACGCCGCCGTACGGCATCCCGTGAGCGCCGAGGTCGTCGGCGGCGGCATGCTGATGGCGCTCGGCGCGGGCAAGGGCTTCCTGGCCCACCGCGAGACCGACGGGAGCCTGCACATCTACGTGGCGCTCGCCGTGCCCGAGGACGCGTTCGCCGACGTCGACTTCACGGACACCGAGGCGGCGAAGGCGTACACCCTGGAGCACTTCACGGACTGGGACAAGAGCCTGCGGGCACTGCTCGGCGACGCGGACGGGCCGCTGACCCCGCGGCAGATCCACGCCCTGCCGATCGGGCACCGCTGGGCGCGGGTGCCCGGGGTCACGCTGCTGGGCGACGCGGCCCATCTGATGTCACCGTTCGCGGGCGTGGGCGCCAACCTGGCCATGCTCGACGGGGCCGAACTGGGCCAGGCGCTGGCCGCGCACCCGGGCGACACCGAGGCCGCGCTGGCCGCGTACGAGGAGAAGCTCTTCCCGCGCAGCGAGGAATCGGCGGCCGAGTCGGCGGCGAACGGCGTCCTGATGTTCGGCGAGGACGCCCCGCAGGGCATGCTCGACTTCTTCGCAAGCCACGACGGCTGAGCCGGGCACGGCGGCCGATCCGGAGGACATACGCGGCTGCTTCGCCGGGAGCGGCGGCCGATCCGGGGCACATGCTCGACTGCTTCGCCAGGCACGGCGCCTGAGCCGGGGGACACGCGCGGCTTCTTCGCCGGGTACGGCGGCTGAGCCGGAGCACATACTCGACTGCTTCGCCAGGCACGGCGCCTGAGCCGGAGGACACGCGCGGCTTCTTCGCCGGGCACGACGGCTGAGCCGGAGCACATACTCGACCGCTTCGCCAGGCACGGCGCCTGAGCCGGAGGACACGCGCGGCTTCTTCGCCAGGCACGACGGCTGAGCGGGCACGGCGCCCGAGCCGGGGCACATGCTCGGTATCTCCAGCTCCCGCGGTGGCCGAAGCGAGCACCACGGCTGAGCCTCGCACAGCCCAACCGGCCCACTCAGCAGGGCGGTTGAGTCCTGGTCACGCGTGCGACGAGGTCGATCCAGCCCGCCTCCAGGCGCTCCATCGGCATCCCGCACTGCCTGGTCAGATGGTTGATCAGGGCGGGGTCGAGATACGCCATGAGCGTCTGGGAGAGCAGCTCGCAGTCGGCGTCCGGCACGATCTGCCGCAGCAGCACCATGACGTGGGTGCGCAGCGCCCGCAGCGCGGAGTGGGCGAACCGCCGGGTGGGCTCCGGCTGGGCGGCCAGTTGCAGGTCCAGTTGCTCGGCGCTGCGGTACAGCACCGCCACGCCGAAGGCGCGCAGCCGCTCGACGGGCGGGGCTCCGGGGCCCAGCGGGGGCGGGCCACCCAGGAAGTCGGCCTGGAGCGTCTGCGCGGAGTGGTCGAGCAGCGCCATCAACAGGCCGGTGCGGTCGCCGAAGCGGCGGAACACCGTCCCCTTCCCGACCTCGGCGGCGGCGGCCACGGCCTCCATGGTGACGCCGGCCACTCCGTGCTCGGCGATCAGCCGGGCGGCGGCCTCCAGCAGCTTGGCGCGGTTGCGGGCCGCGTCGGCGCGCAGGCAGGGCTCGTCGGCGTAGGAGCGGACCTCCAGCAACTGGGGTTCGCTTATGGACTCCTCGGGCTTCGGGAAGGGGGGCAGGGCGCTGGACATGAAGACAGCGTAAAGCACCGGGAAGAAAACTGGACCGCGGTCCGCTTAGGCTGATACAACTTTTAAGCGGACCTCGGTCCGGATCGTAACGGCAGTGTTTCAGCCCCCCTCTTGGAGTCCCCCATGTCTGTTCGTATCCTCGCGCTCGTCGGCAGCCTGCGTGCCGGCTCGCACAACCGCCAGCTCGCCGAGGCCGCCGTGAAGTTCGCGCCCGAGGGCGCCGACATCGAGATCTTCGAGGGTCTCGCCGACATCCCGTTCTACAACGAGGACATCGACGTCGAGGGCGATGTCCCGGCCGCCGCCGCCAAGCTGCGCGCCGCCGCCGGTGCGGCGGACGGGTTCCTCTTCTTCTCCCCCGAGTACAACGGCACCATCCCGGCCGTCCTGAAGAACGCCATCGACTGGCTGTCCCGCCCCTACGGCGCCAGCGGCTTCGGCGGAAAGCCGGTCGTCGTGGTCGGCACCGCGTACGGCCAGTTCGGCGGCGTGTGGGCGCAGGACGAGGCCCGCAAGGCCGTGGGCATCGCCGGCGGCAAGGTGATCGAGGAGCTCAAGCTCTCGATCCCCGGCTCCGTGGTCCGCTTCGCCGAGACCCACCCGTCCGAGGACGCCGAGGTCGTCGCCCAGCTGACCGAGGTCCTCGCCGCGCTGAAGGGCCACGCGGGCGAGGCCGTCGCCGCCTGATCCGGGCACCTCGCTTCACCATGACAGGGGCCGGAGTTCATGTGAACTCCGGCCCCTGTCACGTCGGTTGAGGTCAGTCCAGCTCGGCCAGGCGCGGTACCGCCGGCGCCACGAACCGCTCGATCCACTCGGCCGGTTCGCCGGTGCGCGGGCCCAGGATCACCGTGTCGATCCCGAGCTTCGTGAAGCCGGTGATCTCCCGCAGGAAGGCGTCGGTGTCCCCCGTGGTGACCGACTCGCCGGTGTGGACGATCGTCTTGCGGATACGGTCGTAGTCGCGCCCCAGCCGGTCGCAGTGACCGCGCAGCACCTCGAGCTTGTGCCGCAGCTCCTCCGGTGTCGCCACGATCAGGTTGCAGGCGTCCGCGTACTGGGCGACCAGGCGCAGCGTCTTCTTCTCGCCGCCCCCGCCGATCATGATCTCGGGGTGCGGGCTGCTGACCGGCGCGGGCACGCACAGGGTCTCGGCCAGCCGGTAGTGCTGGCCCTCGAAGGGGCCGTTCGCCTCCGGGTCCCACATCTGGAGGCAGATCCGCAGGGTCTCCTCCAGCCGCTCGAAACGCTCCGCGACCGGCGGGTAGTGCACGCCGAGACCGTGGTGCTCACGGTCGTACCAGGCCGCCCCGATGCCCAGCGTGGCCCGGCCGCCGGACAGGACGTCGAGCGTGGTGGCGATCTTCGCGAGCAGCCCCGGATTCCGGTACGTCACACCGGTCACCAGCGCGCCGAGCCGGACCGTGGAGGTGTGGCCGGCCAGGAAGCCCAGGGTCGTGTAGGCCTCCAGCATGGCGTCCTCGGCGCCGCCGTTGAACTCCATCTGGAAGTAGTGGTCCATCACGGAGAGCCAGCTGACGCCCGCCGCCTCGGCCGCGGCGCCCGCCGCGGCCAGCTCGGACCCGATCGCCGCGGGCCCTCCGGGATGGTTGAAGCGGTTGATGTGTACGCCGACCCGCATGTCCGACTCCGTTCCACAGTTCGCCCGGACCTTCACCGTCCCTCGTGACGGTAGGTGTTCGAGCGTTCTCGAAGTCAAGCGCTTTGCGTCCTCGTGGCGCGCAGGCTGGTGAACGTCGTCACCGCGAGGACCAGCACGATGAAGCCGAGGGAGAAGGGGATGGAGATCTGCGGGACGTGCACCCCGGACTCGTGCAGGGCGTGCAGCACCAGCTTGACGCCGATGAAGCCGAGGATGATCGACAGGCCGTAGCTGAGGTGGACCAGCTTCTTCAGCAGGCCGCCGATGAGGAAGTAGAGCTGCCGCAGGCCCATCAGGGCGAAGGCGTTGGCGGTGAAGACGATGTACGGGTCCTGGGTGAGGCCGTAGATCGCGGGGATGGAGTCGAGCGCGAAGAGGACGTCGGTGGAGCCGATGGCGAGCATCACGACCAGCATCGGGGTCATGATCCGCTTGCCGTTCTCCGTGATGAACAGCTTGGTGCCGTGGTAGCGGTCGGCCACGCCGAAGCGGCGCTCGGCGATCTTGAGGAGCTTGTTCTCCTCGTACTCCTCGTTGTCGTGACCCTTGCGGGCGTCCTGGACGAGCTTCCAGGCGGTCCAGATCAGGAACGCGCCGAAGAGGTAGAACACCCAGGAGAACGTGGAGATGATCGCGGCGCCTGCCGCGATGAAGCCGGCGCGGAGCACCAGGGCGATGAGGACGCCGACCATCAGGACGCGCTGCTGGTACTGCGAGGGCACCGCGAACTTGCCCATGATCAGCACGAAGACGAAGAGGTTGTCGACGCTGAGCGACTTCTCGGTGATGTACCCGGCGAAGAACTCCCCGGTCGGTCCGCTCCCGCCGTAGAAGAGCAGTCCGAGCCCGAACAGACAGGCCAGGACGACCCAGGCCACGGTCCAGATGCCGGCTTCCTTGATGGACACGTCGTGCGGCTTGCGGCCGATGAGGAAGTCGACGCCGACGAGTGCGCACAGGGCGACGATCGTCAGCAGCCAGGTGGTCAGGGAGATGTTCACGGGTGGTGCTCCTGGTACGGGGGTGGGGGGAGATGGTTAGTGGCACGGATGGGGTGATCCATGAGGGTTTGGACATCGTTGTCGGCGTAAGGGATCACTTCCACGTCCCGCAGGTGAACAACAGATCACGTCCTGGCAAGGCACCCGCCGTCCGGCGGAGAGGTTCCGCCGGACGGCGGTGCGCGGATCAGGGGCGTACGCGCGGAGGATGGCCGTACGAGCCGCAGCGCCCAGTGTCAGGAGAAGCACATGACGTCGTCCGTGCCGCCACCGCCCCCGTTCGACCCGGAACTCGCCGGGGCGCTGGAGTTGATCAAGGAGTTCATCTCGCCCGGTATGTCCCTGGAGGACATCGAGGAGATCCGGCGGGGTCCGGGGATCACACAGTTGGCCGAGGTGGATCTGACCCTGGACGGGGCCTTCTCCGTCGAGGACAGGGAAGTGGCCGGACCGGTCGGCGAGCCCGAGATCTCGCTGCTGATCTGTCGCCCGACGGCACCCGCGACGGCCGGACCGCTGCCGGTTATCTATCACGTGCACGGCGGCGGCATGGTGCTCGGCGACAACCGGGTCGGGGTGAGCGGGGCGCTGGAGTACGCGCGGGAACTGGACGCGGTGGTCGTGTCGGTGGAGTACCGGCTGGCGCCCGAGCATCCGCATCCGGCGCCGATCGAGGACGTGTACGCCGGGCTGTTGTGGACGGCGGAGCACGCGAAGGAGATCGGTGGTGACCCGGAGCGGATCGTGATCATGGGCGCGAGCGCCGGCGGCGGGCTGTCCGCTGCGCTGGCCCTGCTCACCCGGGACCGCGGCGGACCGCGTCCGATCGGGCAGTTGCTGCTGTGCCCGATGCTCGACGACCGCAACGACACCCCGTCCGCGCACCAGATGATCGGCGTCGGCGTCTGGGACCGCACGGCGAACGAGACCGGCTGGACCGCCCTGCTCGGCGACCGCCGCGGCGGCCCCGACGTGTCGCCGTACGCCGCGCCCGCCCGGGCCGAGGACCTCACCGGCCTGCCCCCGGCCTTCCTCGACGTCGGCTCGGCGGAGACCTTCCGCGACGAGGTCGTCACCTACGCGTCCCGCCTCTGGCAGTCGGGCGGCATCGCCGAACTCCACGTCTGGCCCGGCGGCTTCCACGGCTTCGACGGCTTCGCCCCGCAGGCGGCGGTGTCCCAGGCGGCCCGGGCGGCGCATGTGAGTTGGCTGCGGAGGTTGTTGGCGACGGTTTGAGGGGGGTGGGGGTACGGCTGGGGGTGAGATGGGTGTGGTGCGCCGTTGCGGTTCGACCGGGCGCACCTCGCCCGGTCGAACCGCAGGTGGGCGGCGGCACCGGGGACTTTCGTGAGTCGCCTCGGCGCAGCGAGA
>NZ_JAENRY010000239.1 GCF_016612545.1 Streptomyces sp. MBT65
GGACTGGGGCGGGTCGACCCGGACACGCTGGTCGTCCGGCTGCACGAGGCGCGCTTCCGGATGGAGTCGGGGCTCATCGACGCCGCGCTCAACGACTTCGTCGTCCTGGCCGGCGAGGCGCGGGCGGCGCTCGGCGCCGGCGACCCGGTCGTGGCGCTCGCCGACGATCACGTAGCGCTGTGCCGCGGGCTGTCCGGGGACGCCCGGGGCGCGCGCGAGGGATATGCCGTGCTCGTCCGGGAGTTGGAGCGGGACCTCGGGCCCCGGCATCCGACCACGTTGAAGGCGCTCACCGACCTGAGTCGGTGGATCGGCGAGACCGGTGACGTGGGGCTGGCCGTCACCACGTACGGGCGGGCCGTGGAGGGGCTGGTCGCGGTGCTCGGGCGGCTGCACCCCGAGACCCTCGTCGCCCGGCACAACCTCGCCTACTGGCACGGGAACGCCGGCCAACTCGACGAGGCCATCGAGCAGTTCGTCACCGCGGCCGACGACGCCGAACGCGCGCTCGGCGCCGAACACCCCACCACCCTGACCTACCGGGTCAACCTGGCGTTCTGGCGCGGCATCGCCGGGGACACCGCCGCCGCCCTGTCCCAACTGGAGGAATTCCAGCGGACCTTGGAACGGGTCCTGGGCGCCGACCACCCCCGCACCCTGCGCGCCCGCCAACAGCGGGCCGAACTCCTGCACCGGCACGGCGATCACACCACCGCCGCCGCCCAACTCACCGCCCTGCTGGCCGACATGGTCCGCGTCCAGGGGGCCAACCATCCCCGTACCCAGGAGGCGGACCAGCTGCTGGCGCGCTGGTCCCGGCCGGGAGCCACTCCGGATCTCAGCGCGACGGAGCAGGCGACACGGACCGCGGACCGCGCCCCCGGCGACCGTTCCTGACCACCACACCGCCCACCACGGCCACCACCGTCCCCCCGATCGCCACCTGGATGTTGAGCCGCTCACGGTCCTGGACATCCGCCAGGTCCGCCCGCGCCCGCGCCTCGTCCTCCCCCGTGAGCCCGAGGTCGTAGACACGGTGTTCGGCGAGCCGCCGGTCGTCCTTGTCCGCGTAGGTCAGCAGACTCAGCAGGGCGAACGCGACGCCCACCACGATCATGAGTACGCCCACCACAGATCTGGTCCCGCGCATGATGCCTCCCCGATGCCGCCGGCGTTCCCTACGCTCCCGAACGTAGGGCCGCCGCCCGGTCACCGTCCCGCCGGCACCCGCATCGCCCCAGCTCAGCGGCGACATCACCCGTCCCCGCTCCGGCCCGGTACGGGAGCCGTAGGGTCGCCCCATGACGTGCACGCCGAACGGCCCTCGTCCTTACGGCCGAGGCCGGCGCCCCCGACCGGCCGTTGGGCCGAGGCGGCGGGCGCCCGCGCGGCGGCAGGCTCTGAGGACAGCAGCCGGTGGGGACCGGCCGCACCGCGAATCGAGGAGCTCCGCATGAAGCGCATCGTCATCGCCCTGGCCGCGGCCGCCGTCCTGGCCGCCGGTGTCGTGGTGGCCTGGAACGTGTTCGACAACTCGTCGGTCGCCACCGCGAGCGGAGCCGGTCACACGGTGCCGCGCTCGGAGGTCGAGAAGCAGGCCAAGGAGAACTACGCCATCCCCTTCTTCCAGGACGGCCCGCAGTCCGTGAGCTGCCCCGGCGGGCTGCGCGCGAAGATGGACTACACGGTGGAGTGCACCGCCGTCTTCAAGGGGCAGACCAAGAAGATGCTGATCTCCGTCACCGGGGTGCACGGCGACCGGGTGAGCTTCGACTACGGCCTGACGAAGTAGGCGGGAAGCGTCCGGGGAGGAGTCGCCGACTCCCCGCGGTGCGGGGCCCGTTGAGCGGCCGGTCGCTCAGCGGTCGCCGACCACGCCGCACCGCCACGCCCACGCGGCGATCTCCACCCGGTTCCGCAGCTTCAACTTGCCCTGGACGCTGGCCATATGCGTCTTGACCGTGGAGAGCGACACGAACAGCTCGGCGCTGATCTCCTGGTTGGTCCGGCCCTCGGCGACCAGTCGGACCACATCAAGCTCCCTCGCTGTCAGGGGACTTGAGGACGTCTCGGCGGCCTGTCGGGCGGCGTCCGCCGCCGGGCGCTGCTCGCCGATCCGCTCCAGCAGCCGTACCGTCACGGCGGGCGACACCAGCGCGTCGCCCCGCGAGGCCGCCCGCACCGCCTCCACCAGCAGCCCGGGGCCCGCGTCCTTCAGCAGGAACCCGCAGGCGCCGCCGTGCAACGCGCCGTAGACGTAGTCGTCCTGGTCGAAGGTGGTCACGACCACCACCCGCAGCGGGTCGACGGCCTTGGGGCCCGCGAGCAGCCGGGTCACCTCGAGGCCGTCGAGTTTCGGCATCCGGATGTCGACGAGGCACACGTCCGGCCGCAGCTTCCGGGCCAGTTCCACGCACTCCGCGCCGTCCGCCGCCTCGCCCACCACCTCGATGTCGGGCTGGAGTTGGAGGATCAGCCGGAATCCGGTGCGCACCATGTCCTGGTCGTCGGCGATCAGGACCCGGATGCTTTTCCCCGAACCACGCGCGCCGGCACCGGCATTGGCCTCGGTCATGCGGGCGATCCTGTCACAGCCCCGCGCGACGAGGACTCCGCCGCCCCGCGCAGCGGAAACTCCGCCGTCAGCCGCCATCCCCCGTCCTCCGCCCGGCTCGCGTACAGCGTGCCCCCGACGGCCTCGGTCCGTTCGGCGAGCCCGACGAGGCCCAACCCGCCTCGCCCGCCCAGGGGTTCGGCGTTCGGCGCGGTCCGGCGCGCGGCCGGCGCGTTGTGCACCTCGACGCGCAGCCGCCGGGCATCGCCGCCCCCCTCGCCCTCCCCCGACAGTCCGACCCGCACGGACACGGACGGCGATCCGGGCGCGTGCCGGCGTACGTTCGTCAGCCCCTCCCGCACCACGTTCCGCACCGACGTCTCCACCTCGGGATCGGGCCGCGCCTGCCGTACCTCGGCCGCGACCTGAAGGGTGGCGGGGGCGTCGCGTTCGGCGAACGCCGCGACCAGTTCGCCCAGTTCGGCGAAGAGATCCCCGGGCCGTACCGCCCGCGCGTCGTCCTCGCGCAGCACCCGGACCAACTTCCGCATGGACTGGAGGGTTTCGGACCCGGCCCGCTCGATGTGCCCCAGCAGTACGTCCACTTGCTCCGGCGCGCTCTCCCGGATCGCCCGCGCGGCCTGCGCCTGGACGACGATGCCGGTGACGTGGTGGGCGACGAAGTCGTGCAGTTCCCGGGCGAGTTCGAGCCGCTCGCTCTGCCGGACCCCGGCGACCGCGCGCCTTCTACGGTCGTCGAGGCTGCGCAGATAGCAACCGAGCCCGACGGCACCGCCCGTGGGGAAGGTCAGCAGGAAGGCGAAGGCGACACCGCTCCCGTCCAACCGCATCGGCGCCGCGAGCACGGCGATCCCGAGGGCAGCGCTCAACGCGGCGGCCTGTCTCGGCGACGGCACGTCCTTCGCCGTACGCACCAGGAGCAGGAGGAGACACAGCGTCTCCAGCAGCCCCCAGCCGGCGAAGGTCGGCGTCACGGACCCGAGCAGCCCCAGCGTGACCGCCCAGGAGACGGCCACGGCCAGCGCCGCGCCCCAGGTCGACGCGGGTGGCCTGCCGGGCGACAGCAGGACGACCCCGGCCACGACTCCGGGCACCACCCGCCACCACACTCCGGCCCCTTCGAGCCCGGCGGTGCCGGCGACGGAGGCCACGTCGAGCACCCACAGCAGCGCCATGACCACCGCCAGCGCGGTGAGGGCGGTACGGCGGGACAGCCGGGAGAGGGGCGTCTGATCGTCTGTGTCTCGCACAACTCGCAGCGTAGGGCCGGCACTTGCTGGGCGGCCCCGGAACCCGGGAGCGGGCGGGTGGTCGGGAGTCGGTCGGCGCGTCAGGCGCCGAGGCTCAGGCCGCCGTCGACGTGAATCTCCGCTCCCGTGACGCAGCGGGACCGTTCGTCGGCGAGCCAGAGCACGGCGTCGGCGATCTCCTCCGGTTCAGCCGGGCGCTTGAGGAGGGTCCGGTCCAGGAGTTCGCGGCGCATCTCCTCGGGCATGTCCTCCATCACCTCGGTGCGGACCAGGCCCGGCGTCACGAGGTTCGCCGTGATGCCGTAGGCGGCGTACTCCCGGGCGATGCGGTCTTCATTTCTCTTATCTCGACAGCTCCGCAGTCGGAGCCGTGCGACCGCCTCGGTGGGAGACTCCCGACCGTCCGAAATCGGCGACGGACGGCGCGCCCATCAAGGCCATGACCTCCTCGAACTCGTCGATGAGCAGTCGCAGGACGCCCGCGACCCCCTCCGCACCGGAATGCGAGAGCCCCCACAGAGCCGGACGTCCGATCATGACCGCGTCCGCGCCCATGCACAGGGCCTTGGCCACGTCCGCGCCGTGCCGGATACCCCCGTCGAGGACGACCTGGCATCGTCCTCTCACCGCGTCCACCACCTCGGTGAGGCACTCCGGAGCGCTCGTGGAGAAATCGAGCTGTCGGCCGCCGTGGTTGGAGACAACCAGCGCCGACACGCCGTTCTTGACCGCCAGTTCGGCGTCCTCGCCGGTCAGCACGCCCTTCAGCACCACCGGCAGCGACGTCACTCCACGCAGCCAGGCAAGGTCCTCCCAGGTGATCGAGGCGTCGAACTGCTCCATCGAGTGCCGTGCGACAGCCGATTGCCCGTCGAGGCTCCGGTGGGAAGTGGCCATGACCTCCGGAGCGAGGTTCACCGCTCGCACATCGGGCGGTACCACGAACCCGTTGAGGGCATCGCGCGGGCGGAACGCGACTCTGGGTGCGTCGACGGTCAGCACCAGGGCCCGATAGCCGGCGGACTCGGCCCGGCGGATCAGATCCGTCATCGCCGCACGGTTCCTGAGCCAGTAGAGCTGGAGCCACAAGGGGCCGCCGGCCGCCGCGGCGGCGATGTCCTCAAGGGTCCGACTGGCGAACATGCTCACGGTGAACAGCACGCCCGCGGCGCCCGCGGCGCGCGCCGTCGCCACCTCGCCCTCGGGGTGGGCGAGCCGATGGTAGGCCATGGGGGCGATACCCAAGGGAGCCGCCAACTCGGCACCCAGCAGGGCGGTCGAGGCGTCGCAGTGGGAGACGTCGACGAGGCAGCGCGGCCGCAGCTGAATCCGGTCCAGAGCCTCCCGGCCCGCCGTCAGCATCGACTCGGTGCCGCTGCCGCCGGCGAGGAAGTCCCAGACCGGTCCCGGCAGCCGCTCCTTGGCCGCGGCCTCGTAAGCTTCCAGGTTCGGCACCTCGTGTTCTCCATTCTCCGTCCGGTGAGCGGGTCGGTGGCGCGCAGGTGAGGGCGGGCCAAGGGCGTGTTTCAGAAGCAGCGCCGCGTGCGTGGCTGGGGGCACCCCTTCTGGGGGAGGGACTTCTAGAACACGTCCTGGTCGGCTGTGCCGGTTGTCTGCGCGGTGATGAAGGCGGCCAGCCTGGCGACGCCCTCGGTGATCTCCTGCGGGCTCTGCGAGCTGCACGACAGACGCAACTGATGCGTGCCCCCGCCGTCCAGATGGAAGTCGCTCATCGGGGTCCACAGCACGCCGAAGGACCGCGCGGAGAGCTCGAGAGCCCGGTGGTCGGCGGCGAAAGGGACGTCGACGACGACGAAGAAGCCGCCGTCGGGACGATTCCAGCGGACTCCGGCCTCGGCCCGGCGCGCCGCGGGGAAGTGCCGCTCCAACGCGTCGAGCAGCGTGTCCATGTTGGTGCGGTAGTGGGCGACAGCCTGCGCGTTCGCGGTGCGGAGCCGACAGTCGCTCTCGACCAGCAGCCCGCCGATGACGGCCTGGCTGACGGCCGAGGTGTTCACCGTGGTCATGCTCTTGATCTTCGACAGCTCGTCCGTGATCATCGTGCGCCGGCCGGACGGGCCTACGACCTCCTGGTCGGCGATGATGTAGCCCACACGGGCTCCAGGAAGCGCGGTCTTGGCGAAGGAGCCCAGGAAGATCACCCGGCGGTTGTGGTCGAGGGCCTTCAGCGTCGGGCGGGCCGATCCGGAGCGGACGAAGAACCCGTACGGGTCGTCCTCCAGGACCAGCAGGTCTTCGTCGGCGGCCACCTCGAGCAGCCGCTTCCGCGCCGCCGGACTCATACTCGCTCCCGAAGGATTACCGAAGTCCGGGACCACGTAGAAGGCCCGGGGACGTTCGCCCGCCTGCCGGCCGGCGCGGACAGCCGCGAGCAGGGCCTCCGGATCGGGTCCGGCGGGGCCTTCGGGCACGGGGCGCACGCGGATGCCCAGGAGCTGGGCCACACCGGTAACGCCCACATAGCAGGGTGAACTGACCAGCAGCGTGTCTTCGGGCCGGGCGAAGAGCGCCCTCAGGGTGAGGAGCAACGCCTCCTGGCAACCCGTCGTCACCACGATCGCTTCCGGCGGGACCTGGATCCCCTCGTCGTTGGCGACCGTCCTGGCGATCAGTTCGCGGATGATGCCGCTGGTACGGCCGTACTGGAACAACTGGGTCCGCACCTGATCACGTGACCAGCCGAGTTCCTTCTCGAGGTACGTGGTGTACGTCTGGATATGGCGTGCGAGGTCCTCGGGTTCGAAGCCGGCCTCGGTCGGCCGGCCCGGAGCGAAGGAGATCGCGTCCGGGAATCGGCCGACGACCTCATTGAGGAAGTTCATCGCGTCGAGGACCGGGGCTCCGAGCGATGCGTGCAGGTCGGCGAGCAACAAGGCCTGTTCCGGTGGCGCTGCGACGTGCGTCATCCCTCACACCCTTCCCGGTGCGGTCGCGTAGTCCGTGCTCAGGCCGGCTCCGTCCGTGCTGCGCGCGGGGATCCGGGCCCTTCCCTGTACGCCGCGGAGCAGGACCGACGCGAGCCGGTCCATCGAGGCACTGCCCTGCTCCGGCTTCCGGGCGGTGCCCAGTGTGCGCAAGGTGTCGACCATCAGCCCGACGTCGTGGGAGAACTCCGCGAGTACGTCGGCGACGGCGTCGGCGTTCGTGCCCAGGATGTCGGTCCACAGTTCGGGGCTGCCGCCGGCAAGGCGGGTCACATCACGGAGTCCCTGTCCCGCGAGCCCGAGCTGGGACTGCTCGCCGTGCAGCAGCCGCGCCGCGAGCAGGCTCGACACCAGATGCGGGGTGTGGGAGACCAGCGCGACCGCCTGGTCGTGCTCCGCCTGGGTCATCACGACCGGCCTGGCCCCGCACAGCTCGGCCAGGGTCCGCGCGCGTTCGACCGTCTGCGGCCGGGTCTGCGGGGCCGGAGTGAGTACCCAGGGACGGCCCTGGAACAGGTCGGCGCTCGCGGCCAGCGGACCCGACTGCTCCCGGCCGCCCATGGGATGCCCTCCGACGAAGCGGGTCAGGTCGCAGCCGGTCCGGGCCGCCTCCTGCTGGACCCGTTCCTTGACGCTCGCCACATCCGTGAAGTCATGTGCCAGCAGACGTAGTTGGTGTTCTCTGAGGGCCGTCGCAACGTACTGCGGTGGTACCGCGATGACCGCCAGATCGACCGGTTCGGGAGGACCGCCCACGATCCCTGCCCCGAGATCGGCGGCCGTGCGTGCCGCCTCCGGATCGGTGTCGATCAGGTAGGTGGTGATGCCCCGGCCCCGAAGGGCCAGGGCGATCGACGTACCGATCAGGCCGGCCCCGACCACCGCGATGCTGCGCATCAGCGGTTGCTCCACAGGAGTGGGAGGTACTCGGGGTCGCTGTAGTCGGGAGTGCCGTCGGCCGTACGGCGCACCAGCACGTCGTGGTTGTAGCTGACCTGGGTCCCGTCCGAGCGGAAGAACTCGCGGTACTGGTTCTCGCCGTCCTGGAGGTGGAAGGAGATCGCGCGGCGCGGACGGTCGCTGACGTTGGCACCGCTGCCGTGGTAGGTGCGGCAGTGGTGGAAGTTGACGTGCCCCTTGGGGATCATGACCGGGACCTTGGTGACCTCCACGCCGTTGAACGCCGCGTTCTCCTCCAGCATCTGGTCCAGCTCGGAGCGGTCGCGCTCGGCGAAGTGCAGCGAGGTGGCGTCGTTGTCGACGGTCTCCTTCCACAGGTGGCTGCCGTCGACCATGGTGATGGTGCCCATCTCCTCGCCGCAGTCGTGGAAGGGGATGAACGCGGTCAGCATCCGCTCGGAGGTGGAGGTGGACCAGTAGTGGCGGTCGAAGTGCCAGGGCACGATGTTCGACTGCTCCTGCGCCACCGGGGGCTTGTATATGAGGGTCGACTGGAAGACCCGGATCTGCTCGGCCTCGGCCAGGCGGGCCGCGACGGCGCCCAGCAGCGGCTTGCGCAGGATGCGGCCGATGGTGTCGTCCTCGTAGTGGATGTAGTCGTTGTGCCGCTGGACGTCGCCCTTGACCGGCTCCCAGTAGGCCAGCTTGGGCGGGCGTACCGGCAGGGTGCGGTCGCGGTGGCCGGCGTAGAAGCGCTCGCTGGCGGCCTCCAGCTGCTCGACCTCATCGTCGGTGAACAGCTTCTTGGACAGGTACCAGCCGTGCTCGGCGTAGAAGGCGACGTCCTCGTCGGTCGGGAGCAGCGCGCGCTCCTCGTCGGTGATGACGAAGTCCTGGGCGTCCTGAATGGTCATGGTCTTCCTTACGAGGTGCGTGGCTTGACGTCAGAAGGGCGCGCCGAGCGCGTCAGGAGACGGCCTTCTCGCTGGCGACCGCCTCGTAGAGGGCCTTGATGTTCCCGCTGCCGAAGGTGCGGGCACCGTGGCGGTCGATGACCTCCCAGAAGTACGTCTTCCGCACGTGCTGGGACTGGGTGAAGATCTGGAACAGCTGGCCCCAGTGGTCCTGGTCGATCAGGACGTTGGTGCGGCGCAGGTCCTCGACCCGGACCTCGGGGCGCTCGAAGCGCTCCTGGAGCTGGTCGTAGTAGGAGCCGGGCGTCTGGAGGAAGGTGACGCCCCGCTTCTCCAGCGTCTGCACGGTGCCCACGATGTCGTCGCAGAGCAGTGCCAGGTGCTGGACGCCGGCGCCGCCGTGGCGGGCCAGGAAGGTGTCGATCTGGCCGGGCTGACGGTCCGTCACCGGCTCGATCAGGGTGAAGGTCACCTTGCCGGACGGGCTCTGGACCACCTTGGAGTCCATCGCCTGGGCGCCGACCTCGATGAACTCTTCGAAGATCTGGGAGAACCCGAAGACCTTCTCGTAGAACGCGACCGTCGAGTGCAGCTGGCCCGCCGGCAGGCAGATCGCCGCGTGGTCCACGGTGCGCAGCAGCTCCTCCCCCGCCTCCGGGTCGGCGGCGATGATGTCCATCACGCCGGGCAGGAACTGCTCGCGGTCACCGCTGCGCTGCACGAACCGGTGCGCTACGTCGCCGAAGCCCAGGACCGAGGCGGTGATCACCTCGGTGTCGTCCTTACGGTGGACGGTGGGCGGCTCGACCGGGGTCGCGCCCCGCTCGACGGCCAACTCGAAGGCCTTGACGGCGTCTTCGGTCTCGAAGGCGATGTTGGCCACCCCGTCGCCGTGCTGCATCACGTAGTGCGCGGCCGGGTGGGTGGAGTTGAGGGCGGAGGTGAGGACCACCTCGATGCCGCCCTGGCGCAGCAGCAGCGAGCGGTGATCGGCCTGGCCGGTCTCGGGACCGGCCACGCCGCAGACGCGGAAACCGAAAGCGGTGCAGAGGTAGAAAGCGGACTGCTGGGCGTCTCCGACGTAGAACTCGACATGGTCCACGGCCCCGATATTCATGCAAAACCCTTCTGTTCCCGTTTTCGACAGGAGAAAGTCGAGATGCTCGAGAGAATGGCGAACAGGTGAATAGAGGAGCGCGCCGCCCCTGCTGTCGCGCTAGAGAGAGGAGAACTCGTTCAGCGGCGACCAGACTCCGTAGTCGCCCCGACGGTAGAGAAGTGGTTCACGGGGGAATACCTCTGCGGCTTCCACCCGGCCTACCACGAGACAATGGTCACTCACTTCGATCACGTTTTCAACCCTGCATTCCGCAAGGCCGAGTGCGATATCTGTGAGCAGTGGCGCGCCTTCGGCGATGAGCGAGGGGCGCCATTCGACATGGGCGAACTTGTCCGTGTCCTTGCTCGCGAAAACCCGTGAGGCGTCGCGTCCGGACGCGGAGAGGAAGTTCACCGCGAACGCCTGCGAGGACAGGATCGCCGGTAGTGTGCGGGACCCCTTGCCGACCGAAACCAGCAGCGTCGACGTCGCCGCCGACACCGAACAGACGGCATTGCTGGTGAAACCGTGCGGCTCACCGTTGCCGTCCGTCGCGGTGACGATGGCGATCGGGGTCGGGAACGAGCCGAAGAGTTCGCTGAAGGGTACAGAGCCAACGTCCATCAAGTTCCTCCGCGGAACAGCAAGTTGACCGTCACCATGACTACGCGACCCGCTGGCGCTCGTGGCTCGGCGCGCGGCTTGTCATGGTGATACGAGAACGGTTTCGATGTGAAAATCGGCGATGATCCGCCGAATGTCCGCTTCGACGTCCGCCTCGTCGCCGACCAGAATGAACCGCCCGCTGTGCACGGCGTCGTAACTGCCCCCGACGGGCAGCACTTCACCCGCACTCGGCACCAATTCGCGCCAGATCGTTCCGCATTGCTCACGCATGGAGGTCACGGTGACGACTCGGGCCGGCAGATCGGCCGGCTTCGGGATGATCAGCCAGCCGCCCGAGGGGTCACCCGCCACGGGAGGGATCGTCACTCTCTCGTCGCAGAATGCGGCCAGCCACGGCTCGAAGAGGTTGACCCCGAAGACCTTCTCCGTGAGATAGGGCACTTCGGCTCCGCCGATGCGGCCCGCGATCTCCAGGAAGACCAGGTCTCCTTCCGCGGTGACGAAGAGTTCGAGGTGGAACGGCATGGAGGCCATGTTCAGAGCCGAGACGCACCTCCGCGCGAACTCCTCCACCCGGCTCCGCAACGGGGAGGCCTGCACAATGACCGAACCGAGTGGCTGCCCGGCCGCCTCGAAGGCCAGGCAGTCATTGATGTAGCGGGACACCGCCATGAACGGGATCTGCGAGTCCTCGCCGACAAACCCGTCCACGTGGTAGATCGGCCCGTCGATGTACTCCTCGAGTTCGTAGTCCCCGGTGTCGATCTCCCCCAGCAGCGCCGTGAGCGTGGCCTCGTCCTCGACGCGGTGCACCCCCCTGCTCCCCGCACCGGACACCGGCTTGAGGATCAGGGGGAACCCGGTCGCCCGCGCGAAGTTCACCGCGGACTCGGCGCTGTCACAGGAGGCGAACCGAGGCGCGCGGATACCGGCCTTCGCCACGGCTTCCTTCATCCGCAGCTTGTTCCGGTAGAGCGCCACGTCCTCGGGCCGCGGACCGGGGATGCCGAATGCCGCGCGGACTTCGGCCGCGATACCGAGCGTGGCCTCCGACACGGCGACGAGCCGGTCGATCGGGCCGACGTGGTCCGTGATCTTCTGAACCGCTCCGCGGAGCGCCTCGAAGTCGTTGAGGTCCTCGACCTCGACCAGGTCGGCGATCTGCTCGGGATCGGCAAGGATTCCGGTGGTGCCGGTTGCGTCGGCTATATAGCTGACCTGGTGTTTTTCATGGTCGATGAGGTCTTCGAAGCGGCCGAGGGAGAAGTCCCAGCGTGGTCCGCTGTGGAAGCGTGGCCAGCGGTTGATGACGGTGATGTGCATGGTGGGTCCTTCATGGTGG
>NZ_JAENRY010000023.1 GCF_016612545.1 Streptomyces sp. MBT65
ACGCCAACACCACCCGCACGACCCTCGACCGCACGGCCCACCGCATGCCCGTCGCCGACCTCACCCCGACCGGCAGCCCCCCACCCGCCTACGCCCACGACTGGCCCGCCCACCGCTACGGCACGCTGGAGCTGCGGGTCTCCCCGAGGGCGGAGAGGGACGGCGGCGCATGACGGCACCGCCCGTCGCCACCCCGACGACCACCACTGCCCGCCGACGTGCCTACTGGCAGACCGCGCTGACCGTCGTCGTCCTGGTGGCCGTGGTGTGTCTGGTCCGGCGGCACTGGCCCGTGCTCGCCAGTGGGGCCGGCCGGCTCGCCGTCGCCGATCAGGGGTGGTTGCTGGTGGCGGGGACGGCCGCGCTCGGTACGTGGGTGTGCTCGGCGCTCGCCCAGCAGGGCGCGGTGGCTCAACGGCTGCCCGGTGGACGGCTGGTGGCCGCGCAGCTCGCCGCGTCGGCCGCCAACCATGTGCTGCCCGCCGGGCTCGGCGCCGGCGCCGTCAACCTGCGCTTCCTGATGCGCTGCGGGCTGCCGGTCGGCCGCTCGGCCAGCGCTCTCGCCGTCAAGGCCACCGCCGGTGTGGTCGTCCGGATCGTGCTGATCGGCGTTCTCGCCGCCGTCTGCCCGGGGGTGCTGCGCGTCCCGCACGTCTCCCCGGGCGTGGTGGCTGCCGTCCTCGCGGTCGTCGTGCTGGTCACCGTGCTGCTCAACTGCCCGCTGTGGCCCCGGTGTCGGCGGGGCCTCGGCACGGTGCTGACCGACATCAGGGCCGTACACACCTTGCCGCACCGGGCAGTTGCCCTGTGGGGCGGTTCGCTCGCCTTCGCCGCGCTGAACTCCCTCGTGCTGATCTGTGTCACCCAGGCCGTCGAACTGCCCTTGTCCCCGGTCCGGGTGGCGCTGCTGTACCTCGCCGCCAGCAGCGCCGCCGCCCTGCTGCCCACGCCGGGCGGTATCGGTTCCCTCGACGCGGCCCTGGTCTTCGCACTCACCGAGTCGGGAACCACGGCGTCGGCCGCCGCCTCGGTCGTCCTCGGCTACCGGCTGCTCACGATGTGGTTGCCGCTGATCCCCGGCCTGTTGGTGCTCGGGGTACTGGTGCGGCGCAAGGCGCTCTGACCTCAACTGTGTTTCTCCCGCGGGCGGTTCAGGTAGGAGTCCGACATCGGTACGCGGACCAAGGGGAGTGGCATGGCGGAGCACGAGACGGGTGGCCGACTGGATGACGAGTTCTTCACTCCCGGGAGTTCGTCCTTCACCGAGTTCCTGACGGCACACCGGCCCGCGCTGCTGCCCACCCGCCGTCCCTTCCCGGCGGGCGTCCGCGCCGGAGCCGACCAATTCCCGCACGGCACCACGGTGTTGGCCCTCTCCTACCGCGACGGCGTGCTGATCGCCGGTGACCGCAGGGCCACGATGGGCAACGTCATCGCACAGCGCGACCTGGAGAAGGTGCACCCCGCGGACGACTACACCGCCGTCGCCTTCGCCGGCACGGTCGGGCTCGCCGTGGACATGGTGAAGCTGTACCAGGTCGAGCTGACGCACTTCGAGAAGATCGAGGGCATCCCGATGACCCTCAACGCGAAGGCCACCCGCCTCGCCGGCCTGATCCGGCAGAACCTCGACCAGGCCATGCAGGGCCTCGCCGTCGTACCGCTGCTTGTCGGCTACGACCCCGCGGCCCCCGAGGGCGCCCGGGGCCGTATCTTCACCTTCGACGTCGTGGGCGGCACCTACGAGAAGTCGGACTTCCACGCCGAGGGCTCCGGCTCCCCATACGCCAGGAGTGCCCTCAAGAAGCTGTTCCAGCAGGGCATGTCCAGGCGCGACGCGGCCCTGGCCGCGCTCCAGGCCCTGTACGACGCGGCCGACGACGACTCGGCCACCGGCGGCCCGGACCTCAACCGCCGTATCTTCCCCATAGTTTCGGTCATCACCGAGGACGGCTTCGAACGGCTCCCGGAGTCGGAGACCGAGGCCCTCAGCCGCGAGATGGTCGCACAACGCCGCGACCACCCGGACGGGCCGACCGTCGCGCCGTAGCCGACGACGTGGTCCGGGTGATCGCGGTGCCGGTCACACGGCCGGGGCGGGGTTGCCGTAGTAGGCGTCGGGGCCGTGTTTGCGGGTGTAGTGGCGGGCCAGCAGGTGCGGGGGCGGCGGCCCTGTCGGGGACAGGGCCAGGGTGTTGATGGCCATGTCCGCCACGGCCTCGCAGATGATGGCGTGTTCCAGGGACTTGCGGGCGGTGGCCCCCCAGGTGAAGGGGCCGTGGTTGGCGACGAGCGCGGCCGGGACCTCGGTGGCCCTGCGGTCGTCGCTCTCCAGCAGGTCGACGATGACCTTGCCGGTGTTGTACTCGTAGTCCCTCGCGCACTGGTCGGCGGTGAGGTCCGGGGTGCACGGGACGGGTCCGTTGAAGGTGTCGGCGTGGGTGGTGCCCAGGACCGGTATGTCGCGGCGGGCCTGGGCGAAGGCGACGGCGTGGGTGGAGTGGGTGTGGGTGACGCCGCCTATGGACGGGAACGCCAGGTAGAGGCAGCGGTGGGTCTCGGTGTCGGTGGAGGGGCGCAGGTCGCCGTCGACCACCTTGCCGTCGGACAGGCGGACGGTGACCAGGTGGTCGAGGGCGAGATCCTCGTAGGGGACGCCCGAGGGCTTGATGACGAACACGCCGGCCTCACGGTCGACGCCGCTCACATTGCCCCAGGTCAGCGTCGCCAGGCCGACCTGGGGGATGGTCAGGTTGGCGTCCAGTACCTCTTGCCGCAGGCCGTCACGGACTCGCGCGGTCATCGGTGCTCTCCTTGCGGATCGATCGGGATCACGGGGGTCACAGGGCCTGGGCGAGCCGGTGGTAGGCGGCGTTCCAGCGGATCTCCTTGGTGAACTGCGCGGTGCTGGTGGTCTCGTCGATGGTCAGCAGCTCCACGCCCGTCATCGAGGCGTAGTCCGTGAGGGTCTCGGTGTCGACGGCCGAGCTGAGCACGGTGTGGTGCGGGGCGCCCGCGAGCAGCCAGCTCTCGGCGGACTCGGCGAGCGAGGGGCGCGGCTTCCACACGGCGCGGGCCACCGGCAGCCGGCGCAGCGGCTCGCTGGGGGTGACCACGTCGACGGTGTTGGCGGTCAGCCGGAAACGGTCGCCGAGGTCGGAGAGGCCGACGACGACGGCGGGGCCGGGGGCCGCGTTGAAGACGAGGCGGACCGGGTCCTCACGGCCGCCGATGGACAGGGGGTGGATCTCGCAGCTGGGGCGGTCGCCGGCGATGGAGGGGCAGACCTCCAGCATGTGGGCGCCGAGGATGCGCGGGGTGCCGGGGCCGAGGTGGTAGGTGTAGTCCTCCATGAAGGAGGTGCCGCCCGGCTTGCCGGTGCCCATGACCTTCATCGTGCGCAGCAGCGCGGAGGTCTTCCAGTCGCCCTCGCCGCCGAAGCCGTAGCCGTCGGCCATCAGGCGCTGGACGGCGAGACCGGGCAACTGGCGCAGCCCGCCCAGGTCTTCGAAGTTGGTGGTGAACGCGGTGAAGCCGCCCTCGGTGAGGAAGGCGCGCAGGCCGATCTCCTGGCGGGCCGCGTAGACGAGGGAGTCGTGGCGGATGCCGCCGGGGCGCAGGGCCGGGACGACGTCGTACAACTCGACGTATTCGAGGGCCAGTTGCGCGGCGTCCTTGTCCTCGACCTGGTCGACGACGGTCACCAGGTCGTTGACGGCGTAGGTGTTCACCGAGTAGCCGAACCGGAGTTGGGCCTCGACCTTGTCGCCCTCGGTGACGGCGACGTCGCGCATGTTGTCGCCGAAGCGGGCCAGCCTCAGTGTGCGGGAGGCGTGTCGGCCGACGGCCGCCCGTGCCCAGGCGGCGACGCGCTTGACGACCCGGGGGTCGGTGGCGTGACCGGCGACTATCTTGCGGTCGATGCCGAGCCGGGACTCGATGTGCCCGAACTCCCGGTCGCCGTGGGCGGCTTGGTTGAGGTTCATGAAGTCCATGTCGATGCTGGGCCAGGGCAGCGACAGGTTGTACTGGGTGTGCAGGTGCAGCAACGGCCGGTCCAGGGCGCTGAGTCCGGCGATCCACATCTTGGCCGGCGAGAAGGTGTGCATCCACACGATCACGCCCACGCAGGTGTCGGAGGCGCTGGCCTCCTGGCACAGCCGGCGGATCGCGTCGGCGTCGGTGAGCACCGGCTTCCACACGATCTTGACCGGGATCTTCCCGGGGTCGCCGAGGATCTCGGCGATGCTCCGGGACTGTTCGGCGACCTGGTGCAGGATGTCGTCGCCGTACAGGCCCTGGCTGCCGGTGAGAAACCAGATCTCCTGGTCGGGGTAGGGCGTGGCGTTGGCGTCCATGAGGGTTCCTTCCAAAGGGAGTTGAGCACCGAGCAGGGGGTGTCGGTCAGGCGGAGGCCTCGGCGCGGAGGTGGCGCAGCCGGTGCATGACCTCGTTGGCGCCGCGGCCGAAGTAGTCGTGCAGGAGGCGGTATTCGGCGTAGAGCCGGTCGTAGGCGGCGGCCCGCTCGGGGTCCGGCCGGTAGACGGCGGGGCGGGCCTTGGCCATGGCGTCGGCGGCGGCCCGGATGTCGGGGTGGGCACCGGCCGCGACCGCCGCGTGCATCGCCGCACCGAGCGCGGGACCCTGCGCCGAGTCGATGACACCGAGGGGGAGGCGGGTGACGTCGGCGTAGATCTGCATCAGCAGCGGGTTCTTCATCAGGCCGCCCGCGATGATGAGTTCACGGACCGGCACGCCCGAGTTCTCGAACGCCTCGATGATGGTGCGGGTGCCGAAGGCGGTGGCCTCCAGCAGCGCGCGGTAGACGTCCTCGGGGCGGGTCGAGAGGGTCAGGCCCACCACGACACCGCTGAGGTCGTGGTCGACGAGCACGCTGCGGTTGCCGCTCTGCCAGTCCAGCGCGATCAACCCGTGCTCGCCCACCCGCTGTTCGGCCGCCAGCGCGGTGAGGTGCTCGTGCGGGTCACGGCCGAGCGCGGCGGCCTCCTCGGCGTACGACGCCGGGAAGGCGGTGCGCACGAACCAGCCGAAGATGTCGCCGACGCCGCTCTGTCCGGCCTCGTAGCCCCACAGTCCCGGCAGGATGCCGCCGTCGACGACCCCGCACATGCCCGGCACTTCGGCCCACTGGTCGCTGCTCATGACATGGCAGGTGGAGGTGCCCATGATGGCGACCATCCGGCCGGGTTCGACGGCGGTGGCCGCGGGGGCGGTCACATGGGCGTCGACGTTCCCGACGCACACCGCGATGCCCTCGGGCAGGCCCGTCCAGGCCGCCGCCTCGGCGGTCAACCCACCGGCACGGTCGCCGAGTTGGCCGATCGGCTGGTCCAGCTTGTCGATCACGAAACCGGCGAACGCGGGGTTGAGCGCGGCCAGATATTCGGCGGAGGGGTAATTGCCGTCCTGGAGCTGGCCCTTGTACCCGGCGGTGCACGCGTTGCGGACGTAGCTGCCGGACAGCCGCCAGACGATCCAGTCGGCGGCCTCGATCCAGCGCTCGGTCACCTCGTAGAGTTCCGGGTCCTCCTCGAGCAGTTGGAGGGCCTTGGCGAACTCCCACTCCGAGGAGATCTTCCCGCCGTAGCGCTTGAGCCAGGGCTCCTTGCGGGCGTCGGCCAGTTCGGTGATGCGGTCGGCCTGGGCCTGCGCGGCGTGGTGGCGCCACAGTTTGACGTAGGCGTGCGGGCGGCCGGTGAAGTCGGGCAGTTCGCACAGGGGCGTGCCGTCGGCGAGGACCGGCAGGACCGTACAGGCGGTGAAGTCCGTGCCGATGCCCACGACTTGGTCCGGTCGCACACCGGAGCGGGCCAGTGCCTCGGGTACGGCGACGCGCAGCACGTCGATGTAGTCGGAGGGGACCTGGAGCGCCCAGTCGGGCGGCAGCGGGGTGCCGTCGGGGAGGGCCCGGTCGAGAACGGCGTGGGTGTACGGGTGCTCGGCGGTGGCCAGTTCCTCGCCGTCGCGGACGCGGACCACCACGGCCCGTCCGGACAGCGTGCCGTAGTCGACTCCGATGACGTAGGTGTCGGGATGGGTGTGATCGAGGTGCTCGGTGGTCACCGCCGGACCCTCCTTTGTTCGAGATTTCGACCAATGTTCGAAATGATGAATGGGAGTGTAGTGAAAAAATCGACGAAACGGGGACTTCCTTCGGGGTCCGGCTGAATTGGCCGGACCCCGAAGGAAGTTGAGGTCAGCCGGAGACCGGCGCGACGGTGATCCGGTCGATGTTCGGCGCGTAGGCGCTCGCGTTGGCGAAGCTGATCGTGTTGGTGCCGGCGCTCAGGGTGACCGGGACGGGGAGGTCCCAGTAGGTGGACCAGCTGTAGTTGTTGCGGAACATGACGGTCTGCGCGGTGCCGCCGTTGACGGAGATCTGGGCCGCCCGGGAGACGACGTTGGTGTTGTAGTTCCCGGAGCCGGAGACCTGGTTGTTGGCGTAGCGGACGTTCATGACGTACCGCCCGGCACTGGCGGCGCTCACCTGGAAGGTGAGGGTGTTGGCCGAGCCGTTGCCGATGTAGCCGACGTACTTGCCGCCGGACGCCCAGGTGTCCGAGGTGGCGACGGCGGTTCCCGCGAGGGTCGCGCTCTCGGCCTCGTACGCGGAGACGCCCGTGGTGTCGGCGCTCGCGGACACGCGCAGGTCGCGCACGGTCAGCGTGGTCGAGCCCGAAGTCGCCGCCTTGATGCGGTTGTTGCCCGCCGACAGGTACAGCCGCGAGCTCTTGTCGGTGAGCGTGCCACTCGTGGAGGCCAGTGTGACGGCGGTGGCGCCGTCCAGGGTGAGGGTGCCGGACCCGTTGGAGGAGTAGTCGGTGTGCACGGTGTAGTAGCCGTCGGTTGGCGCGTACACGTCGAAGGCGGCCGAGGTGCCCGAGGTCAGCGCCAGGGCGCCCGCTCCCGTCGTACCGGAGGCCGTGTAGGTGTAGGTAGGCGAGCCGGTGATGTCCGCGTAGGTGGCCGGGTACGAAGTGTCGGCGTTGGAGGCCGCGGTGAGGTCGATCTTGTCGAGCGTGACCTCGTTGGTGCCCTTGGCCAGGGCGATCGTGTGCGTGCCCGCCGTCAGGGACACGGAGGCACTGGCCGTGGAGCGGTAGGTCCAGTTCAGCGTCGGCGAGTAGGAGATCGTCTGCGCCGAACCGCCGTCGACCGTCAGGGTCTGGGTCGCCGGGCCGCCGGACTGGTTGCCGTAGAAGACGTTCAGCTTGTACGTGCCCGTGGTCGGGGCGGTGACGGTGAAGGCGACCTTGCTGTCCGACTGGTTCAGGCTGCCGACGTCCTTGGTGCCCGAAGTGGCGTACCCGTAGGCGTTGGTGACGCTGCCCTGGGTGTAGACGGTGCCGTCGGTGATGGTCGCGTTCTCGGCCTCGTACGACGCCGACCACGGGGTGCTCGCGGCGGTGGGCGTGCCGGTGCCGGCCGGGTTGACGACGATGCGGTAGGCCGACATCGGGTCGAGGTTGGTCAGCGGGACGGTGATGCTGCCGTCCGAGGCGACCGTGTAGGTGCTGCGGGCCAGCACGGTCGGCGCGGGGCCTGCGCCCTCGTAGCCGCTCCAAGCGGTGCGCTCCACCGAGACGTTGACCGTGCTGCCGAACGACGACGGTATGTGCTGGACCACCGTGTTCGCCGAGCCGGAGGTGCCGCCGCCGAGGAGGACCTGGGCCTGCTTGCGGCCGGTGTCGAGGGACGCGATGCCCTGGAGCGTGTCGATGACGTTGGCCTGCGGCGGGGTGACCTTGGCGGTCTGGCCGGTCAGGCCCGCGTACCAACGCAGCAGCCACCAGTCGCCGTTGGGGATGTTGGTCTGGCTGACGTTGCCGTCCAGGTTCCCCGCGATGTCCCAGTACGCCTGGTCGGCGTAGACCTTGTTCCGCTCGAACATCGACATCCACTGGACCATCTGGCCCGGCACCGAGAGGTCGCGGCGGTCGCCGTACTCGTTGATGTTGACCGGGCGCGGGCTGATGCCGGCGTTGGTCTCGATGGTGCGGTACGCGGCGAGGTTGCCCTCGAAGTTGGACAGCGAGGTGGGGTCCAGCTCGTGCCAAGTGGTCATGTCCGGAAGGACGTTGTTGGCCTTGGCCCACGGATAGAAGTCGCCCATCAGACGGGCGTCGTAGTGCGTCTCGTTCGGGCCGGCGATGCGCGCGTTCGGGATGATCGAGCGGATCTTGTTGTAGACCGTCGTCCAGTCGCTCTCGAAGCTCGCGAGCGCGCTCTGGTAGGTGGACGTGGTCGAACTGCCAAGCCCGGTGTACCAGTTGCCGTCCGGCTCGTTGAACGGCACCCACACGAACGTGCTCGCGTCGGAGCGGGCCGCGACCTTGGTGACCATCGTGGTGACCTTGGACAGGTAGTCGCTCAGGCCGAGGTTCTCGTACGGCCACGAGGCGTAGATGTCCTGCATGTAGATGAGGTTGTCGCCGCCGCCACCGCGGGCGAACTCCGGCTGGACGACCAGCGCGTCACCGTTGGGGTGCTGGGCGCCGTCGGGTGCCTTCTGTGCGATGGACGTCATGTGCAGGGGCGTGACGATGTTGTCGCCCGGCACGCCGTCGTCGCTGAGGCCGTACAGGGCGCCGTTGGCTCCGTGCATGACCGCGCCGGTGGTGGTGCCGAGGTCGACGGTCAGCTGCGGGGTGGCCGCCTGCGCGGCGGGGACGGCGAGCGCCGTGCCCAGGAGGGCGGCGGTCACCACCGTCGAACCCATGAGGGCACGGACGGAGCGGGGTCTGCGGGCTGTTCGAGGCATGGCTGTCCTCCTCCTCCCGCGGCGTTGCGGGAGGCTGTCGGGGTACTTCGCGGGTTTACCGGGGCGGCTCAACAGGCCGGACCCCGGGGCTACTTGACGGCGCCGCTCGTGATGCCGGAGACGATGCGCCGCTGCGCTATGACGAAGACGAGAACCATGGGGAGGCTCATCATCACGACGTAGGCGAAGATCAGGTGCCAGTTGTTGAGGTACAGCTGGGCGTTGGCGACCTGGTAGAGGTTGAGCGGGAGGGTGGCCTTGTCGCCGCCGCCGAGGACGAAGAAGGCGTAGAAGATGTCGCTCCAGGCATAGAGCATCACCATGATCGTGGCGGTGGCGATGACCGGGCGCAGGAGCGGCAGGATGATGCGGAAGAAGACCCGGACCGGGCCCGCGCCGTCCATGCGGGCGGCCTCCTCCAACTCCTCGGGGAGGGCGCGGATGAACCCGGTCATGAAGAAGATCGACGTGGAGAGGTACATCCCGGCGTAGACGCCGATCATGCCGGGTCGGGTGCCGGCCAGGCCGAGTTGGCGCAGTTCCATGACGATGGTGATCACGGCCGGCGGGAGCAGCAGTCCGCTGATGCTCAGCGCGTACAGGGTGTTGACCAGGCGGCCCTTGCGGCGGGCGAACACCCAGGCGGCGCCCGCTCCGAGGAGCAGCACGAGGACGACGGACGGGGCGACGACCAGGAGGCTGTTGACCAGGCCCTGGACGATCTTGCCCTCGTCGAAGCTCTGCTTGTAGTTCGCGGCCGCCTGGACGTGGTGGGGCAGGGAGAGGTTGGGCTTGATCGCCTCGGCCTGCGGTTTGAAGGAGGTGACCGCCACCAGCCAGAGCGGGATGCCGATGGTGACGCCGGCGACGATCAGGACGACGAGCGGCTGGACCCAGCGCAGTGGGCGCCGGCGCGCGGGGGCGTACGCGGTCACGGTGGTCACTGGTTGTTCTCCCTGCGGCGCAGGCCGACGATGACGGGCACGGCGAGGACGACGACGATGAGGAAGAGCACCAGGCTCATCGCGGACGCCTGCGCGTACAGGCCCTGGCCGAAGATGCGGAACATGTAGATGTTGAAGACCTCGGTCTCGCTGCCGGGACCGCCGCCGGTGGTCGCCTGCACGATGTCGAAGGTGTTCATGGAGCCGATCAGCGCGGTCGTCACGTTGAAGGTGACGGCGGGCGCGAGCAGCGGGAACCTGACCGACCAGAAGGTGCGCCACCAGCCGGCCCCGTCGATCCGGGCCGCCTCCAGGACGTCACCCGGCATGCTCTTCAGGCCCGCCAGGTAGATCAGCATGGCCAGGCCCATCCACTTCCAGCCGTGGATGAGGGTCACCACGACCAGCGTCCAGGTGGTCGAGCCGAGCCAGGGGGTGTCGACGTGGTGTCCCGCGAGCGAGGACAGCACGCTGTTGAGCGCGCCGTCCTGGGCGAGCAGGGCGCGGAAGATGTAGCCGACGGCGAGCGCGGAGATCAGTACCGGGAGGAAGAAGACCGCGCGGAAGAAGCGGTTGAAGCGGGTGTCGCGCTCCAGCAGCAGGGCCAGGGCGAGTCCGAAGCCGTTCTGGAAGACGGCCACGAGGACGGCGTACTCAAGGGTGATGCGGATGTCTCGGGCCATCGACCCGTCGTGCAGGATGGTGCTGAAGTTCGACAGTCCCACGAAGCCGATCTGCGAGTGGAACGCCGACCAGTCGGTGAACGGGTAGACGAAGTTCAGCAGGTTCGGCAGCAGGAAGAACACGCCGAACACGGCGAGCGCGGGCAGGGCGAACCACCACGGCTGGTTGGCCTTGCTGCGCGAGCGGGTGCGACGGGACGTCCGTTCCTGGCCGACGTCCTGGGCTCGGTCCTTCGCGCGCGTGGCGTCGATGGCGTCCATCGTGGCGGTGTCCACCACTTTCTTACCTCCGGTTGGGGTCCCGGGCGGGCCGCCGACGGGCGGCCCGGGGACGGGCTGGCGAAGGGCGCCGGTCAGAAACCGGAGACGCCGCGCGCCTTGAGGACCTGGGTGAACTGGTCCTCGGCGGCCTGGGCGACCTGCTCCGGGGTCTTCTTGCCGTAGATCATGTCGGCGAGGGCGAGGTGCATGTCGGGCGCGGTCAGGGCCTTGACCTGGAACACGCCGGTCGCGGTGGCGAGGGACTCGGCCTGGGCGATGGCGGTCTGCGGGAGACCGGCGGGGTTGGGCACGGACGGCTCCACCGAGACGATGTTGTTGGCCTTGATGTAGGCCGGGTAGTCCTTGCCGAGCCAGAAGGACAGGAACTGCCGGGCGGCGTTCTGACGCTTGGCGTCACCGGTGTTGAAGGCGACGACGCCGTTGGTCTGGTCGGGAGAGTACAGAGCCTTGGCGGAGCTGTTGGAGATGGGGAACCAGCCCAGCTTCTGGTCCATCTCCGAGGTGCTGGAGGTCGCCTGGATCTCGCTCTGCAGTGAGGTGACGTTGACCGCCATCGCGGCGCTGCCGTCCAGGATCGCCTTGCCCTGGTCGACGAAGGTCGCCGTCTTGTAGTTCTTCTGCGCCAGCCCGCCGTCCAGGACCTTGGTCTTGTACTTCTTGATCGCGTTCACGATCACCGGGTCGGTCCACTTGGCCTCGTTCTTGTTGAGCTTGTCCCAGAAGCTCTGCGGCAGGTCGGTCATCTGCAGCTGGACCTGCCACTGCAGCGGCCACTTGTCGCCGCCCACCTCGAAGAAGGGCGCGACACCCGTCTTGGACTTGATCTTTGCGGCGGTTGCGAGGAGATCGTCGTAGCTGGTGGGCATCGTGGTGATGCCCGCCTTCTTGAAGACGTCCTTGTTGTAGTAGACGCCCAGGGAGGCCGGGCTGGTGACGATGGCCGCGTAGCGGTGGCCGTCGACCTGGCCGAGGGACTTCTCGGTGGTGCCGAGCTTGGAGACCCAGTCCTCGTTGTCGAGCGTCAGCAGGTTTTTCGAGGGCTGCACGAACGGCAGGGTGCTGCCCGTGGGCTGCCAGAACATCAGGTCCGGCTTGACGCCCGAGGCGAGCTTGGTCGGGACGTTCGACTCGTAGGGGTCGGGTATCACCTCGGTGGTGACCTTGGCGCCGGTGGCCTTCTCGAACGCCTCGATGGCCTGCTTGGGCTCCGAGACGCTGTTCTGGGCGACCCACATCGTGAGCTTGACGCCCTTGAGGGAGGCGGTCGGGTTGACGGAGCCCTCGGGTGCGGCGGCCGTGGTGCCACCGGTGCTGTCACTGCACGCGGTGGCGGTCAGTCCGAGGACACAGGCGGTGACAACGACGGAGACGGCTCTTCTCATGGCGGATCCTTGTTCGTACGCGGATGGGAGGAAGGCAGGGCGGTGCTGTGAAGATGTGCGACGGCTGCGGGGAGGGCGGCCGGCGGACACGGCGAGTGCGGCGGACGTGACGGTCGGAGCGATGGCGGACGTCCGGTCCGGCTCACGCGTCCCGTGACCCCGAGCTCTCCCGGAGAATGAGGGTGGGTTCGGCCGGTACCGGCGCGGATTCCTGCTGATCGGTGTCGAGTTGGGCGCGCAGCAACCCGAACGCGGCGCGGCCCAGCCCGTGGAAGTCCATGCGGACGGTGCTGAGGGACGGGGTGACGAAAGCGGAGTGCGGGGCGTCGTCGAAGCCGATGACGCTGACGTCCTCCGGTACCCGCCGGCCCGAGTGATGCAGGGCCCGTAGCACACCCAGGGCCAGGTCGTCGTTGCCGCACAGGATCGCGGTGACGTCCGGCTTGCGGGCGAGCTTCTTCCCGGCCTCGTATCCGGCCTGGGCGTCCCAGCCCTTGCCGGAGGTCGGGGGAGGGGTGACACCGGCGGCTTCCAGCGCCTGGCGCCAGCCCTCGGCGCGGGGGCCCGCCAGGCGCCGGGTTCCGGTCGAGGCGGGGATCGCCACGTAGTGGACGGTCTCGTGCCCGAGCGACAACAGGTGCTCGGTGGCGGCCCGGGCCGCCTCGCGGTCGTCGGCCCACACAGCGGGCCGACTCGGTGTGCGGCCCGGCCGTGGCGCCTCGACCAGCGCCGCGCACGGCACATGCGCCGGTACGCGGTCCAGGGCCGCGGCACCGATCGCGTCGAAGCCGATGACCACCACGCCGCCACCGGTGTCCGCGGCGGCGGCGATCGTACGGTCCAGATCGTCCTCGGGGGTCACGACCCGCACGCCGAGCGCGTATCCGGCGGCGCGGGACGCCTCCTCCAGGCCTTGCAGGGTGGCCGCATAGCCGTAGAGGACGGTGTTCGAGGTGATGACCGTGACCGATCGGGTGACCCCGCTGGCCAGGGCGAACGCGGTGGCGTTGCGCCGGAAGCCCAGGGTCTGGATCGCGGCGTCGACCCGCTTTCGGGTCTCCTCCTTGACGTTCGGGTGGCCGTTGATGACCCGCGAGACGGTCTGGTAGGAGACGCCTGCCGCGGCCGCTACGTCGCGGATACTGGCGGCTTTCTGCGGCCCCTGAGGGGGGTCGCCGTGGCCGCCGGAGCTTGTGTGACCGGTCACATCCATGCGAGGATTGTGAGCGGTCACAACGTGGGCGTCAAGAGACCGTAACTGGGGATTTACCTTTCGAACACACCGACCGGAGTGGCGAGTTCCCTCCCGTCGAGCGAGAAGGCCCAGCTCAGCGCCTGTACGAGAGCCGCAGGACCGAACTGCCCCAGAAGGGAAAATTGCGTTGACCAGTGTCGTAGCAACAGTCGAGAGGTCCCGTATCTGGTCGCATCCGGCGCTCGGGCTGCACGCCGTCGTCGATGCCGCCGGAGGGGTCCGGCTGGGCGCGCCCGACCAGGACTGGGCCCGTCTGGTGCCTCTCGTCGAGGTCACCGCCACCGGGCACGGGCGCATGTGGTCGGGGGAGCGTTTCATCGAGACGGCCATCGGCGAGCGGATGACCTACCGCGACCACGAGACCGTGCGGGACGGGGACGTGGAGCGTACGACGATCCGTTTGGCGGACCCGGCGACGGGGCTGGCCGCCGAGGTCACCCTGGAGGCGGGTGTCGGCGCGACCTTCCTGCGCTCACGAGTACGGCTGGTCAACGAGGGCGTCGAGCCGGTCCGGTTGGAGAGTGTGACGACCCTGACCCTCGGCGGGATCTCCTCCGCCGTCACCGAGGACGGCCTCGACGGGCTGACCCTGCACTGGGCGGACAACGACTGGCTCGCCGAGTGCCGTTGGCGACAGGCCGAACTCCGCGACCGGATCGTCCCGTTGAGCCGGTTCGCGCACGGGCACGAGGGGCGCGGCTGCTTCGAGCGCTACTCGCAGGGGAGTTGGTCCACCGGCCGGCATCTCCCGCTCGGCGCGCTCACCGACCGGGACGGCAACGCCTGGCTCTGGCAGATCGAGTCCAGCGCCGGCTGGCGCTTCGAGACCGGCGAACGCGAAGGCGCGGCCTACGTCGCCCTGTTCGGCCCCGACGACGCCCACCACCAGTGGCACCAACTCCTCGCCCCCGGCGAGGAGTTCCACACCGTCCCGGCCGTTCTCGTCCGCGCGGAGACCGGCGGTCTGGACGCCGCCTTCGGGACCCTCACGGACTACCGCCGTGGCATCCGCCGTGACCACCCCGACCGTCGCGCGCTCCCGGTGATCTACAACGACTACATGAACACCCTGATGGGCGACCCCACCACCGAACGGCTCCTGCCCCTCATCGAGGCGGCGGCGGGTGCCGGTGCCGAGGTGTTCGTGATCGACGCCGGCTGGTACGACGACGACGCCCAGGGCTGGTGGGACTCCGTCGGCGCGTGGGAGGCCGCGCCCAACCGTTTCCCGGACGGCATACAGGAAGTCCTGGACGCCATCACCAAGCACGGCATGACCCCGGGCCTCTGGCTGGAGCCCGAAGTCGTGGGCGTACGCAGCCCGTTGGCGCACACCCTGCCGCCCGAGGCGTTCTTCCGGCGCGGCGGTCTGCGCGTCACCGAACACGGACGGCACCATCTGGACCTGCGCCACCCGGCCGCCCGTGCCCACCTCGACGAGGTCGTGGACCGGCTGGTCGGCGACTGGGGCGTCGGCTATCTGAAGCTCGACTACAACATCAACATCGGCCCGGGAACCGAGAACGGGACCGAGAGCGCGGGCGCCGGACTGCTCGGGCACCACCGTGCCCACCTCGACTGGATGGCCGGACTCCTCGACCGCCATCCCGGACTCGTCCTGGAGAACTGCGGATCGGGCGGCCTGCGCATGGACTACGCCCAACTGGCCGTGGCCCAGCTCCAGTCCACCAGCGACCAGCAGGACCCCCTGCGCTACCCGCCCATCGCCGCCGCGTCCGGCAGCGCGGTGACCCCCGAACAGGCCGCGATCTGGGCCTACCCCCAGCCGGACCAGAGCCTCGACGCGATCGCCTTCACCCTCACCGCCCCGCTGCTGGGCCGGGTCCACCTCTCCGGCTTCCTCAACCTCATGAACGACGAGCAGTTCGACCTCGTCCGCTCGGCGGTCTCCGTCTACAAGGACGTCCGGACGGAGATCGGCGCCGCGCATCCGTTCTGGCCGCTGGGGCTGCCCGGCTGGGAGGACGAGTGGATCGCCCAGGGGCTGCGGGGCACGGAGGCCACGTACGTGACGGTCTGGAGGCGGGGGTCGGACGACACCGGCCGCGCCCTCGCGGTGCCGCATCTGCGTGGTGTGCCCGCGCACGCCACGGTGCTGTATCCGGGGACCGCGGACGCGGGCGTCCAATGGGACGCGGCCGAGGGGCGGTTGACGGTGACCCTGCCGCGCGCCGACACCGCCGTTCTCGTCCGGTTGAGCGTCGGCTGAGTGCTGCCGTTGCACGGCTGATCCACTGGTGATCGTCATGCGACGGACTCCGTGCACAGTCGGTCAGGAAAGTGGCTTCACGTGTCGTCCCCTGGCAATGTCGGACTGCGGACGCTTCGCCCATGTCCCGCCCATAGGGTTCTTGAAGTCCACTTTCGGAGGCGGGACCGATTGTGCAGGTATCCGTGACAGGGCAGAACACCGGCCAACCCGTCAGGACGTCGAGCTTCGTCGGCCGGCGTCAGGAGACCGCCGAGGTCAAGCGTCTGTTGGCCGCCCACCGGCTGGTGAGTCTCACCGGGACGGCCGGGGTCGGCAAGACCAGGCTCGCTCTGCACGCCGTGCCCCGGCTGGCGCGGGCGTTCCCCGACGGGGTGCACCTTGTCCAGCTGGCCGGTGTGCGGGACGCCTCACTGGTGCCGCTCGCGCTGATCGAGGCGCTCACCATCCGTGACGTGTCCGGGCGTTCGCCCGAGCGGGTCCTCGTCGACCAGCTCCAGGAGCGGGAAATGCTCCTGGTCCTGGACAACTGCGAACACTTCGCGGACGCGTGCGCGCGGCTCGTCGGGACGCTGCTCGCGGAGACCGTCGGCGTGCGTGTGCTGGCCACCAGCAGACATCCGCTGGACGTGCCCGCCCAACACGTCCTGGAAGTACAGCCGTTGGCGACTCCCACACCGGGCGAGCCACTACCTCCCAAGCCCGCGCTGGAGTACCCGGCACTGGCCCTGTTCGCCGATCGGGCCGCCGCCGTACTGCCCGGGTTCTCCCTCACCGAGGCCAACCAGGACGCGGTGGCCGCCCTGTGCCGGCGGCTGGACGGGCTGCCGCTCGCGATCGAACTGGCTGCGGTACGGATGCGCGCCCTCGGTGTGCAGCAGTTGCTCGAACGCCTCGACCGGCGCTACCGGTTGCTGACGGACACCGCAGACAACGGCGACACCCTGCTCCGGCACCGCACCCTGCGCGCGGCCGTCGACTGGAGCCACGACCTGTGCACCCCCGAGGAACAGACGGTGTGGGCCCGCGCCTCCGTCTTCGCCGGGACCTTCGACCTGGGCGCCGCCGAGGAGGTCTGCGCCGGACCCGGCCTCGACCGTGACGCGATGGTGGACGCCGTGGCCGGTCTGGTCGACAAGTCGCTGCTGGTCCGCGAAGGCGACGCCGTCCATGCCCGGTACCGGATGCTGGAGTCGATCCGGCAGTACGGCCTCGACCGGCTCCGCGAGGACGGCGCCGGCGCGGAGGAGGCGGCCCGGCGCCTGGTGCGGGACTGGTGCCTGGACTTCGTCGAGGAGTGCGAGCGGCGCTGGTTCGGCCCCGACCAGCCGGAGTTGGTCCGCCGGCTGCACACGGAGTCGGACCTGATCCGCTCGGTGTTCGAGTTCTGCCTGACCACACCGGGGGAGCTGCGGGCCGGGCTGAAGCTGGCCGGGCATCTGTGGTTCTTCTGGTTCGCGACCGGCGCGCTGGTGGAGGGCCGGTACTGGCTGGAGCGCCTGCTCGCCGCCGCCCCCGAGCCGACCGTCGAACGGGCCCGAGGCCTGTGGGTCCAGGCCCTGATGCTGCTGAGCCAGGGCAACGCGGTCAGGGCCGCGCCCCTCGTCGAGGAGGCCCGTGCACTGGCCCTGCGACTGGGCGCCGAGGCCGAGGTGGCGCACACCTACTTCGGCCGGGGCGGCGCCCGCCTGATCAGCGGCGACTACGACCGCGCCCGGGCCGTGTACGAGGAGGCGCTCTCCCGGCCGCCGCGCGAGGGCGAGTCCATGAGCCTGGTCGGCTTCAAGTACGTGGAGCTGGCCCATGTCCTCGCGATCCAGGGCGAGTTCGACCGCGCCATGGCCCTGTGCGAGGACTTCCGGCAGATCTGTCTCGCCCACGGCGAACAGTGGATCCACTCCTACCTCCTGCGCATCCTCGCCTTCGCCGAAGGGGCCAAGGGCGACCGGACGGCGGCCAGGATCCACGCCCGGCAGTGCCTACGGCTCAAGCGGGCGGTCGGTGACGTGTTCGGCATCGGCATGACGCTGGAACTGCTCGCCGCGGTCCACGCCCGCGACGGCGAGGGCCGCCCCGCCGCCGTACTGCTGGGCGCCGCCGCACGGATCTGGCAGGACGCCCATGTCGCCCTGGACCGCACCCCGTCCCACGGCCCGGTCCGCACCGAGGCCGAGGAAGGCGCCCGCGCGCTGCTGGGCGACGCGTTCAAGAGCGCCTACCGCGAGGGTCTCGTCCTCACCTCGGACCAGGCGGTGGCGTACGCGCTGGGCGAGCGGGAGTCCGCGGCCCGGCCGGTGTTCGACAGCCCGCTCACCCGTCGTGAGACGGAGGTCGCCGAGCTGATCGCGGAGGGGCTCACCAACCAGCAGATCGCCGACCGGCTGGTCGTTGCGCTGCGGACGGCGGAGGGCCATGTGGAGCGCATCCTCAGCAAGTTGGGCTTCACCTCGCGCAGTCAGGTCGCCGTCTGGGCCGAGGCACGTAGGGCCGTGCGCCCCTGACGCCGTACGGACGTGAACCGAGCGAAGCGAAAGGAAGGCAGAGCGATGGAGCACGGAGAACTCACCCCACCCACCACACGCGTTCCAGCCGTCAAGCACCACGCCGGCATCCACTCGTCCGACGAGGAGTTCCTGGCGGTGGTGGTGCCGTTCCTCAGGGAGGGCATCGACGCCGAGGACGAACCGGACCCGGTGGTCATCACCACCGCGCGCAAACTCGACCTGCTGCGCGGCGCGTTGGGCCCGAATGCCAACCGGGTCGACTTCCGCGACTCCGTGTGGTGGTACCACGGCAGCCCCGCCACCAGCATGGCCACCGCCCTCGACTACTACGTCACGCACGCGAGCCCCGAGGGCCGCCTCCATATGACGGGCGAGCCGGTCTGGGAGGACCGCTCACCGCGCCAGATCCCCGAGTGGAAGCGGTACGAGGCCTTGGCCACCGAACTCTTCACCGGCGCCCCGCCCGACCTGATGTGCCTCTACGACACCCGTACCGCGCCACCCGACGTCGTCGACGCAGCCCGGCACACGCACCCGACCGAACTCGACCGGCACGGCGTCCGGCCCAGCCCGCTCTTCACGGCGCCCGCGGTGTACGCGACCCGGGGCCTCGGCCCACTGCCCGCACCGCCGCCGGACGCGGTCGGGGTCGGCCTGGACGGGGACCTGACCGCCGGTCACCGGTTCGCGGCGGACCAGGCACGGGTCCGCGGCATGGCCCCCGACGAGGCGGCCCGCTTCGGGCAGGCCGTGTCCGGCGCCACGCGCTACGCGGCCTCCCAGGGCTGCGACCGCGCACACCTGCGGCTGTGGTCGACCCGGCAGCGGATCATCTGCGAACTGCGTACCCCACGCGGCCGGATCACCGATCCGTTCCTCGGCTTCCGGCCACCGGGTGCCGAAGTGCGGCCGGAGGACGGGCTGTGGCACACCCGCCAGGTCTGCGAGTTCGTGGACATGCGGTCCGGCGACCAGGAGCGGGAGGGCTGGACCATCCGGATGGAGACGGCTCTCGTCACGACAGGTTGACGAACCCGCCCACGGATACGGGTAGTTCCCCCCGCGCCTCGAAGGGCACGGCGGACGCATGGTGGATACAAGGCCGGGTCTGCCCGCGGACCCGGCTCGCACCGCACCGCAGCGCACGAGCCGAACGCCCCAGGGGCCGAAGGGAATCGACCATGCCGAACGACCGTCCACGCGGGCTGCCGACCGTGGGCGAGGGGTGCACCTCGATCCTGGGCCCGGGAAAGTCCTCGGTCCGCCGGGCGAGGGAACTCGTCCGCAAACGGCTGTCCGAGTACGGCCTCCAGGACCTGGTGGACATCGCCGAACTGCTGGTCAGCGAACTCGCCACCAACGCCGTCGTGCACGCGGGCGGCCGCTACCGGCTCACCCTGTCCCTGGATGTCGGCACCCTGCGGTGCGAAGTGGCCGACGAGCGGCGTCACTTGCCCCGGCCCCCGCACCGGCAGGCCGAGAGCGACGCCCACCTCGACGTCGACCCCGACAGCGAGAACGGCCGCGGTCTGTTCCTGGTCGACGCACTCGCCCACCGCTGGGGCAGCCGCCTGGTGGACGACGGCAAGGAGGTCTGGTTCGAGCTGGAGATCCAGACACCGGACGGCACGGGGGACGCGGCAACGGCGGACGCGTCCCTTCAGGTACCGGCACCGGCACCGGCTCGCCCCCGGTTCCAAGAGACGTACGGCCGCGCCGAGTTGTGCCACGGGCGGACGGATCACGACTACAGCGCCGACGGAGACCGGACCGAGGGCCTCGGCCTGCGCGGCCGGTACCGCCCACGGCGTTCGGTACGGCCCACGGCGTCCGGTGTCGGCCGCCGTGTCCTGTCCGCTTGAGCACGTCTACCGGCCGGTCCGCTCCTGTGCCGCGCCCGCCGGATCCGCCCAGTCGGCGACCAGCCCTGCCGGCAGCCACCGCGCCGCCGCGCACACGCACACCCCGAACCAGCCGACGGCGAACAGCCAGCCACCGACGACGTCCGTGAACCAGTGCACGCCCAGATACAACCGGGTCAGCCCGACCACCGCGCCCCAGCAACCGACGGCCAGACAGAGCGGGACTCTCCCGTGCGGGGCGCGCACGCGTATCGCGAGGATCACCAGCCCGGCGGTGAGCGCGGCCGTGGTGGTGTGGCCGGAGGGGAAGGCCCAGCCGGAGGCATGTCCGGCCCAGTCGCCCAGCGCCGGGCGGGGGCGCGCGACCAGGGCCATCACGCCGTAGCGCAGGCCCTGGCCGGAGGCGAGGCAGGCCGTGGCCAGGGTCGCGGCGAGGAGGCGCCCGTGTGCGGTGCGGCCGGTGAGGAGCCCGGCGAGGACGACGAGGGCGTACGGGATCACGCCCGTGCCGGTCGCGGTCAGACCCCGGGCCACCGCCACCGCCATGTCCGGGCGGTGGGCGACGGACCAGGACAGCACGTCCTCGTCCGTGAACAGCGGAGCGCCCTCGTGCCCGATCACCACCATGCTCAGCACGCCGAACGCGGTCCAGGCGCCGAGGCCGACGCTGCCCGCCAGTTCGGCGAGGTCCTCGCGGTTCACGACATCAGCAGCGGTCGCAGCCGGGTGGCCGTGATCCGCCGGGTCAGGGAGTCCGGCCGCCGCTTCAGCAGCGTCATCGCGCCGAACGCCAGCAGCGCGCCGACCGCCACGCCCACCACCACGTCGTGCGGATAGTGGACCCCGACCCAGACCCGGGAGACCGCCATCGCGAGCGCGGCCACCGCGGCGACCGCACCGAGTCGGCGCGAGACGAAGAACAGGGCGACGGCCGCCGCGGCGGCGATGGTCGCGTGGTTGCTCGGGAAGGACCAGTCGCCCTGCGCCGGACACGTCTCCAGCGTGGCGACCCGAAAGGTCCGGCAGGGTCGGCTCTCCCGGACCAGCGACTTGAGCAGCGAGTCGATGCCGTACACGGCGACCACGACCACCGGCACGGCCAGCGCCGTCACCGCCGCCTCGGCACCGACCCGGCGCGCCCGCCACCAGCCCACGACCATCAGCACGGCGAACACCGCGAGCCCGTACGTCGACCATGCCGAGACCGTGGCGTCCAGCCAACCCGGGGCGTGCTGGGCGGAGTCGACCACATCCGTGTATTCCTCGCCGTCGATGGACGACGCCTGGAACCCGACGAGGATCATCCGTGCGCCTCCCCGGCCTTCGCCGCCCGGGCGGACCTGCGGGAGCGGCGCACCTCGGCGGCGAGGGGGAGCAACGACACGACGACGATCAGGGCGACCATGGGCAGCAGGTACTTGTCGACGTTCGGGATCGACGAACCCAGGGCGTACCCGGCGAGCGTCAGTCCCAGGCTCCACACCAGACCGCCGGCCACCTGCCACACGGTGAACGTCCGCACGGGCACCCCGAGAGCGCCCGCCATCGGGTTCAGGACCGTCCGCACCACGGGCACGAAGCGGGCCAGCACGATCGCCTTCGCGTAGCCGTACCGCTCCAGCAACTCCTCGGCGCGCCGGGCTCCTTCGTGCAGCCGGGCCGAGCGGCTGCGGGCGAGCAGCGCGCCGCCCGCCTTCCGGCCGAGCAGATAGCCGCACTGCGCTCCGGCGAGCGCGCCCGCCGTCGCGGCCACCAGCAGGGGCGGCAACGACAGCTTGACCGCTCTGTCGGCGCCGCCGGTGCACAGCAGGCCCGCCGTGAACAGCAGGGAGTCGCCGGGCAGGAAGAAGCCGATCAGCAGCCCCGTCTCGGCGAACATCACCACGCCGACGCCCAGCACACCGAAGGCGGCGAGCAGCGACTTGGCGTCCAGCACGTTGACGGCGAGCTGGGACGCCAGGTCCAAGGGTGTGGTCATCGTCGCGAGCCCCTTCGCCGGTCGGTCGGATGTCTCGTACGACATCCATCTCTGACTACAAATCTGTAGACGGTCTACTCAACTGTAGACGATCGTCGCGCAGGAGAAGTTCCGCACTTTTGCCCGGTCGTTGCCGATTCATGACTGACCGACTACATGCATGTAGTCATGATGGTCCGCGAAGTAAGGCATGCCTTCACTAAGTCAGGAGGGGTCGCGCCCTATGTGGGACGACGCGTTTCCGAGTTTTCTGATCGGGCTGCGGGAGGGGCTGGAAGCGGGACTCATCGTCTCGATCCTGGTCGCCACCCTCGTCCGAGCCGACGCCAAGTCCCGGCTCCCGCAGGTGTGGACGGGCGTGCTGGCCGCGATCGCCCTCGCGATGAGCTTCGGCGCGGTCCTCACCTTCACCGCCGCGAACCTCTCCGCCACGGCCCAAGAGGCCTTCGGCGGTGTCCTCAGCGTGATCGCCGTCGCGTTCGTCACCGCGATGGTGTTCTGGATGCGCCGCTCGGCCCGCACCTTCTCCGGCGAGATCAGGGAGAAGGTGACCGGCGCGCTCGGCATGGGCGCGGGCGTGCTGATGCTCACCTCCTTCCTCGCGGTGGGCCGCGAGGGCCTGGAGACGGCCCTGTTCCTGTGGACCACGGCCCGCGCGGCCGGCGAGTCCGCCGGTCCCCTGACCGGCGCGGGCATCGGGCTCGTCCTCGCGGCGGTCCTGTGCTGGGGCCTGTACCGCCGGGTCCTCCGGATCAACCTCGCCAAGTTCTTCACCGCCACCGGCGTCGTCCTCGTCGTCATCGCGGCCGGCGTCCTCGGCTACGGTCTGCGCGACCTCCAGGAGGGCGGCGTCCTCCCCGGCCTGACCACATACGCCTTCGACCTCAGCGGCAGCGTCGACGCGGGCTCCTGGTACAGCACCCTCGTCCAGGGCGTGTTCAACCTGATGCCCACGATGACCTGGCTCCAAGTGGTGGGCTACGTCGGCTATCTGGTCGTGGTCCTGCCCCTGTTCGTACGCGGGGTGCGCGGTGAGCGGGTCAGGACACCGGAGCCGGAGTCCGCGCCCGCGCCGGAGATCGTGTCGTCCCCGCGCCGCCGACCCGTCTGGGTGGTGCCCGTCGCGGTGGTCGCCGTGCCCGCGGTCGTGGCCGGGTGCGTCGTCGCCCTTGCCCGTCCCAAGCCCGCGAGCTCCCAGACGGTGGCCGTCTCCGAGACGGAGTGCGGCAAGGGCTTCACCGCGCCCGACACCGGACGCCAGACCTTCCAGATGCACAACACCGGTGACAAGACCGCCGAGGTGTACCTGATCGACCCGGCCACCGGCGCGGTCTACGGCGAGGTCGAGGGCCTCGCCCCCGGCACCACCCGGGACCTGGTCGCCACCGTCGCGGGCGGCTCGTACGCCTGGCGCTGCGTGCCCACCGGCGCGAAGGCCGTCACCTCGGCCACGGTCCACGTCAGCGGCACGGGCGGCGCGGTGAAGGCGGTCGTCCCCGTCTCCGAGAGCGACCTCGCCGTCCCCCTCACGACCTACAAGGCGTACGTCGACCAGGGCTTGGCCACGCTCGAGACCCGGACCCGGCAGCTCAGCGCCGACATCGCCGGCAACCACCTCGCCAAGGCGCGCACCGACTGGCTGACCGCGCACCGCACGTACTCCTCCCTCGGCGCCGCCTACGGAACCTTCGAGGACTTCGACCAGGAGATCAACGGCCGGGCCGACGGGCTGGCCGGGGGAGTGGCGAACAAGGACTTCGCGGGCTTCCACCGCATCGAGTACGGGCTGTGGCACGGGCAGTCGGCGAGTGAACTCAAGGCGCCCGCCCAGCAGTTGGCCACCGCTGTCGTAGGACTGCGGAAGGCGTTCCCCACCCAGGACTTCGACCCCGGCGACCTGCCGCTGCGGGCCCACGAAATCCTGGAGAACGCCCTGCAGTTCGAACTGACCGGCGATACGGACGAGGGCAGCGGCACCAACCTCGCGACCGTCGACAGCAATCTCGCCGGTACCCGCGAACTGCTCACCGTACTGCGGCCGTTGCTCACCAAGGAGTCCCCGACGCTGCTTCCGGCCGTCGATGCGGCAGTCGCCCGGTTGCAGAAGCTGCTCGACTCGGCGCACCACGGCGGCAGTTGGACCCCCGTCGAGCAGTTGAGCAGGCCGGAGAAGGCCCGACTCGACGGCGCCACCGGGCAGTTGCTGGAGGACCTGGCCCCGGTGCCGGACCTGCTGGAGATCAGGAAGTCCGCCTGATGAGCGCCGAGAACACGAACAGCACCGGCCGTAGTGAAGGGAACCGTCCGATGTCCACTGCCGAAACCCCGGGCTGCCCGGCGGGAGCCGGTCGCCGTTCCTTCGTGCGGACGGCGCTCGGTGCCGGGGCCGCCGGAGCGGTGCTGGCCGGCGGGGCGTTCGCGCTCGCCGAGACCGGTGGCACTGCGCAGGCGCAGGCCGCGGACACCACGAACGCCGCCGAGGTGCCCTTCCACGGCACCCATCAGGCGGGCATTCTCACCCCCGCCCCGGCCGCCGCGACCTTCGTCTCCCTCGACGTGATCGCCGACAACCGCGCCGAACTGGCCGACCTGCTGCGCACGATCACCGAACGGGCCCGCTTCCTCACCACCGGCGGCATCCCGGCCGACCTCGGCGTCGGCGCGCCGCCCGCAGACAACGGCATCCTCGGACCGGAGGTCCCCGCCGACGCCCTCACGGTGACCGTCGGCGTGGGCGCGTCCCTCTTCGACGACCGCTACGGCCTGGCGCATGCCAAGCCGCGTCGGCTGACCCCGATGAAGACGTTCCCGAACGACAACCTGCGCGCCGCCGAGTGTCACGGCGACCTCTCGCTCCAGGTGTGCGGCGCCCGCCAGGACACGGTGCTGCACGCGCTGCGCGACATCGCCCGGCACACCCGCGGCGGCATGCAGATCAAGTGGCGTATCGACGGCTTCCAGAACACCCCGCGCCCCACCGGCGCCCAGCGCAATCTGCTCGGCTTCAAGGACGGCATCGCCAACCCGGACGTGACGTCCACCCGCGAGACCGACCGGCTGATCTGGGTCGGCGACGGACAGGGCGAGCCCGCCTGGGCGAGCGGCGGCAGCTACCAGGTGATCCGGATCATCCGCATGCTGGTCGAGTTCTGGGACCGGGTCTCGCTCAGCGAGCAGGAGTTGATGTTCGGCCGCCGCAAGGACACCGGCGCCCCGCTGGACGGCGCCAAGGAGACGGACATCCCGCACTACGCCAAGGACCCCAAGGGCACGGCGATCCCGCTCGACGCCCATATCCGCCTCGCCAACCCGCGCACCGCGGCCACCGACACCTCACGCATCCTGCGCCGCGGCTACAACTACGACCGGGGCATCGACGCCGTGGGCAACCTGGACATGGGCCTGGTCTTCTGCTGCTACCAGCAGGACGTGAAGCGGCAGTTCGAGGCGACCCAGACCCGGCTGATCGACGAACCCCTCGTCGACTACATCTCCCCGACGGGCGGCGGCTACTTCTACGCGCTGCCCGGCGCGAAGGACGCCAAAGACTGGCTCGGGCGAGGTTTGCTGGCCACCTGACCAGGTATTTTTCTCTCCTTTGAGCAAGACCTGCCATGGTCTTTGCCGACCGCTACTGCGAATGGGTTGCAGGTACGGGAGGATGGCACGAGGTTGCAGGCCGCAACCGCGTACCCGAAAGAAAGACCCTCCTCGATGACGGCCGTCCCTGACACCACTTCGCCCCGCGCCGCCACGGCATCGGTCTGGTACCGCGTCCGGACGTCCATGACGCGGCAGGAGTGGACCAGGGTCGGCGGCATGGCCGCCTTCATCCTCGGGCTGCACGTGATCGGCTGGTTCACCCTCGTGTGGATCGTGGCGCCGGGGCACTACAGCGTCGGCGAGAAGTCCTTCGGCATCGGCATGGGCGTGACCGCGTACACGCTCGGCATGCGGCACGCGTTCGACGCCGACCACATCGCGGCGATCGACAACACGACCCGCAAGCTGATGAGCGAGGGGCAGCGGCCGCTGTCGGTGGGCTTCTGGTTCTCGCTCGGCCACTCCAGCATCGTCTTCGGCCTGACCCTCCTGCTCTCCCTGGGCGTCAAGGCGCTGGCCAACCCGGTCCGCGACGACAACTCCCAACTCCACGACGTCACCGGCCTGATCGGCACCACAGTCTCGGGCACCTTCCTCTACGTCATCGCCGGCATCAACCTCGTGATCCTGGTGGGCATCTGGAAGGTGTTCCGGCAGATGCGCTCGGGCCACTACGACGAGGCCGCGCTGGAGGAACAGCTCAACAACCGCGGCTTCATGAACCGCATCCTGGGCCGTTTCATGAAGTCGATCACCAAGTCCTGGCAGATGTACCCGCTGGGCCTGCTGTTCGGCCTCGGCTTCGACACCGCGACCGAGATCGCGCTGCTGGTGCTGGCCGGTTCGGGCGCCGCGTCGGGCCTGCCCTGGTACGCGATCCTGTGCCTGCCGGTCCTGTTCGCCGCCGGGATGTCGCTGCTCGACACGATCGACGGCACGTTCATGAACTTCGCCTACGGCTGGGCCTTCTCCAAGCCGGTCCGCAAGGTCTACTACAACCTCACGATCACCGGTCTGTCCGTCGCCGTGGCCCTGATCATCGGCACGGTCGAACTCCTGGGCCTGTTCGCCGAGAAGCTCGATCTGCACGGCTTCTTCTGGGACTGGGTCGCGGGCCTCGACCTGAACGTCATCGGCTTCCTCATCGTCGGCCTGTTCTTCGCGACCTGGGTCGTGGCCCTGCTGGTGTGGAAGTTCGGCCGGATCGAGGACAAGTGGACGGCGAGCCTGGCCAAGCCGGTGGAACAGCCCGCCGAATAGGCCCGTCAGGCCCGCACCCCCACGTCCTTGCGCCACTTCACGATCTGCTTCTCCGGATCCCCGGTGTACGACCACGGAGTCGTCGTCGCCCGGCGGCCCATCATGGCCAGCACCTCCGTGGAGATGTCCTTCGTACCCGCGTAACAGGCCGCGTGGGCAAGATAGTTGAGGTCGCGGAGTTCGCCGGGCGGGAAGGGGCCCTCCTCGCGGGCGGCGATCCAGCGCTGCCAGGTGCGGCGCACGTCGCTGACGGCGCCGTCGTGGTTCCAGTGCCGGCCCAGCCCCACCGCCGCCTGCCGGCCCGTCGCGGCGTGGAGGGCGAAGCGGTACTCCTCCACCCGCGCGTACTGCACCAGCACCGGCAGTCCGCAGCCGGGCGGCGCCACCCCCGCCGCGTCGCGCGCGAAGTCGTACATCAGGCCGTGGCTGCCGTGCCAGCGGGAGGAGTAGTAGTGGAGCACCTGGAGGTGACCCTCCACGCTGTACGGGTCGCGGCGGTGCAACTCGTCCCACCAGCGGGCGAGTTCCTGACGCCGTACCCCCGCCGGATAGAGGCGGGCCACGGAGATCAGGGAGATCCAGGGGGTGGGGTCGTCCGGGTACGCCTCCGAGGCCTGGAGGCAGGCCATGACGGCCCCGTCGATACGGTTCCGGTCGATCGGCACGCCCCGGCCCGCCGAGATCGCCAGATTGAAGGCACGGGCCGTCTCCGTCGCCGCCCGCAGGGTGAGCGCGTCGCCGCTGTGCGGCTCGGCGGCCAGCCATGACTCGACCGTCGAACTGCTCGCGCAGGCCTGCGCCAGCGTCCGGATCCGGTGGCCCCGGCCGAGCCAGTGCGCGCCGGTGTTCCGCAGCAGGTCCCGCAGCCCCTGCCAGCGACCGATGACGATGTCCTGGCGGGCCGAACTGAGGGGCGCGTCCCCGCAGTCGGGGTCGAAGTCCGGGGTGTAGCGGTCTCGCGCCATCGGGGTGCCCCTCAGAAGTCGGTCGGGAGACCCTGATGGACCCGCGACTGTTCGGGCACGAAGTCGTCCGGGACGTAGTCCGTCTCGACGGTGTGCGTGGCGTCGAGACGTGCGGGCCGGTAGTACTCGCTGCCCTGCCTCCAGTACCAGAGCATCGGGATCAGCCCCGCGGCCAGTCCGCCGATGCCGATACCGATGGCGGCGTCGCTCAGGCTGCCCAGCGACTCGACGAAGATCCAGAACATGAACAGGGCGCCGAACAGCGGCCACAGTCCGCCGAAGAAGAAGTTCGCCGCGGACCTGAACAGCATCTTGCGGTACGCGACGACCACCGCGAGGCCCGCCAGGCCGTAGTACACGGCGATCTGCAGACCGATCGCCGAGATCGCGTCGGAGAGGATCTCGCCCACCGAACCGAGCGCGTTCGAGGCGATGAACATCACCAGCGCCACCCCGCCGACCACGGTGATAGCCACCCAGGGCGTGTTCCAGGTGCGGTGCACCCGGCCCAGCGCGGTAGGCATCGTACGGTCGCGGCCCATCGCGAACAGCGAACGCGTGACCTGGATGAGGGTCGTCTCCAGGGTGGCGATGGTCGACAGCATCACCGACACGATCAGCAACTTGCCGCCCCAGCCCGGCCACAGCTCGTCGCCGAGCACCGCCAGCACGTTGGCGTCGTTGCTCTCGATCTGCCGCGAGGTCAGGATGATGTTCACCGCGATGGTGAACACCTCGAACAGCAGGAAGACGATGCCGACGCCGATCAGGCCCGCGAGTCCGGTCGTACGACGGCTGTTGCGGGTCTCCTCGCTGAGGTTGCTGGTGACGTCCCAGCCCCAGTAGTAGAACGCGGCGATGAGCGCGCCCGAGGCGAAGCCGGACACCCCGTCGAAGTGGCTGAAGCCCAGCCAGGACCAGTCGAAGGCGCGGGCGTTGTCGGTGTGGACGATCGCGAACACCGCGAACAGCGCCAGGATCCCCAGCTCGATGCCGGACATGAGGAGTTGCGCCCGGACCGTGAGCCGGGCCCCGCCCAGCACCACGAGCAGCATGAGCACGAACCACGCGGCGCCGACCACCGTCGACAACGCCGTGTTGTCCGCGAGGCCCTGATCGAAGAGGGACAGCGTCATCGAACCGGCGGGCAGTGACCCGGCGACCATGAAGATGGTCGCGGAGACCACCAGGGCCCAGCCGCTGATGAAGCCCAGAAAGGGATGCAGGGTGCGCCCCACCCAGGAGTAGCTCGCCCCCGCGTTCACATCGATCCGGCCGAGATAGCTGAACGCCAGCGCGATGCCCAGCATCGGTATCGCGCAGTAGAGGAGGGCCGCCGGACTGGCCAGCCCCACCGCGCCGACCAGGACCGCGGTGGTCGCCGCGATCGAGTACGCCGGGGCGCTGCCCGCCACGGCCATCACCACGGTGTCGAACGTACCGAGGGCGTTGGCCTGCAGCCCTCTGCCCCTGTTGTTGCTCATGGATGCGCTGCTTTCCGTCTTGCACGACGTGCGGAGTTGAGCGGACCGGCCCCGGACCCGGAGAGGGGTGGCCTCGGGTCGAGTGGCCGGTCGGAACAACAATAGGGAATGGCGGATACCGCTTAACCGCTGCGTCGGCGGACGGTCACACCGTGTGTGGGTGTGATGATAGCCGTACCTCTTGACCTTTCAAGATTGACCAGCGAGTAATCTCCTGTGAACGGTCAGTCGCCGAGTCGGTCGATCTGGCGCAGCTTGTTCGTCGCGTCGAGGGCGGCGACCTTGTAGGACTCGGCCAGCGTCGGGTAGTTGAAGACCGCGTCCACGAGATAGTCGACCGTTCCGCCGCAGCCCATCACCGACTGGCCGATGTGAATGAGTTCCGTCGCGCCGGTACCGAAACAGTGCACGCCGAGCAGGGTGCGGTCGGTGGGGGAGACCAGCAGCTTGAGCATGCCGTGCGAGTCGCCGATGATCTGGCCGCGCGCGAGTTCGCGGTAGCGGGAGATCCCGACCTCGAACGGCACGCACTCCTCGGTGAGTTGGTCCTCGGTCTTCCCGATGAAACTGATCTCCGGAATGGTGTAGATCCCGATCGGCTGCCGGTCGTCGATCCGGTGCACCGGCTCACCGCAGGCGTGGTACGCGGCCGTACGGCCCTGCTCCATCGAGGTCGCCGCGAGCGCCGGGAAGCCGATGACGTCGCCGACGGCGTAGATGTGCGGGACCGTGGTGCGGAAGTTCTCGTCGACGTCGATCCGGCCGCGCCTGTCGGCGGACAACCCGGCCTTGTCCAGGTCGAGTTCGTCGGTCAGCCCCTGCCGTCCGGCGGAGTACATCACGGCGTCGGCCGGGATCTTCTTGCCGCTCTCCAGGACCGTCAGCGTGCCGTTGGTGTGCCGCTCGACGGCGGCCACCGTCTCGCCGAAGCGGAAGGTCACGGCGAGGTCCCGCAGGTGGTACTTGAGCGACTCGATGACCTCCAGGTCACAGAAGTCGAGCATGCCGGCGCGCTTCTCCACCACGGTGATCTTGCTGCCGAGCGCGGCGAACATGGAGGCGTACTCCATGCCGATGACCCCCGCACCCACGATGACCATGGACCGGGGGACCTTGGGCAGGTCCAGGACGTTGTCCGAGTCCATGATGGTCCGCCCGTCGAACTCGACGGTGTCCGGCCGCGCGGGACGGGTCCCGGTGGCGATGACGATGTTCTCGGCGGTCAACAGCCGCTCGTGGCCGGTGATTTCGGTCAGCGCGACGGTGTGCGGGTCGACGAAGCGGCCCGTGCCGGCGAACAGGGAGACCTGGTTGCGGGACAACTGGTTGCGGATGACGTCCACTTCACGGCTGACCACGTGCTGGGTGCGCGCGGTGAGGTCGCCGACGGTGATGTCGTCCTTGAGGCGGTAGCTCTGCCCGTACAGATCGCGCTGGGTGAGGCCGGTGAGATACAGCACCGCCTCGCGCAAGGTCTTGGAGGGGATGGTCCCGGTGTGGATGGAGACCCCGCCGACCATGTCGGGGCGGTCGACGACGGCGACCCGGCGGCCGAGCTTGGCCGCGGCGATGGCGGCCTTCTGGCCACCCGGTCCTGAACCGATGACAAGCATGTCGAAGTCGGGCACCTCCGGAGTCTGTCAGCCGGAGCGCCTTCTCCGAAAGGGTGAACGGGTAACCAGGTGGCGACGAGAGGGCCGATCGGCGGCCGGATCCCCGTACGACGGCTAGGGAAGCAGCTTGTCCAGCGCCGCCGCCCCCTCCGCCTCGATCTTCCGCCGGGCCCACTCCAGGTTCTCCGGGGTCACGTCCCGGCCGGCCGCCAGGACCACGTCCTCCGGATCCACCTCGGTACCGGTGCGGGCGTGCAGCAGGGCGTCCGGGGTGGCGTGGTCGTCGGGTTGTGCTGTCGACATGGTGCTTCCTCCCTGAGACCGGGCACGTGCCGTGGGTCCCACTCCCACGATTCCGTGCCCGTCCCCAGTGTGCATCCGGAAGAGTGGCCGAACGAGAACGTGAACCTAAGCTGGAACCGGCCCGCGCGGGCCCGAACCAGGAAGGCTGCCGCGATGGTCGAGACCCCGCCCCCGCAGGACACCCCCACCGGACCCGGATACCTGCCCATCGCCGAGCACGGACTGATCGGCGATCTGCGCAGCGTGGCCCTGGTGGGGACCAACGGCACGATCGACTGGTACTGCTGCCCGTCCTTCGACGCCCCCAGCGTCTTCGCCGCGATCCTGGACGCGGAGCGCGGCGGCTCCTTCGAACTGGCCGCCGCCGTGCCCGCCCGCACCAAGCAGTTCTACTTCCCCGACACCAACGTCCTGATCACCCGGTTCTTCACCGAGGACGGCGTCGGCGAGGTCCAGGACTTCATGCCGGTGAGCAGCGAGACGGACGAGTCCGCCCGGCACCGCCTGATCCGCCGCGTCCTGTGCGTGCGCGGCTCGGTGCCGTTCCGGACCAGGGTCGCCCCGAGGTTCGACTACGGCGCCACCGCGCACACCGCGCGGATGGTCGGCGACGTGGCCCTCTTCGAGTCCGCCGAGAGGTCCCTCGCCCTGACCGCCACCGTCCCCCTGGAGAGCGACGGCACCGACGTGTGGGCCGACTTCAAGCTCGACGAGGGCGAGTCCGAGGTGTTCGCCCTCGACCAGGTCGACGGCGAGGTGACCTCCCGCCCCTGCGCCCGCCAGGAGGCCGAGGACGAGTTCGCCTCGACGGTCGCCTACTGGCGGCGCTGGCTCTCCCAGTCCCGCTACCGGGGCCGCTGGCGCGAGATGGTCCACCGCTCCGCCCTCACCCTCAAGCTGCTCACCTACGCCCCCACCGGCGCGATCGTCGCCGCCCCCACCACCAGCCTCCCCGAACAGATCGGCGGCGAGCGCAACTGGGACTACCGCTACGTCTGGATCCGCGACGCCGCCTTCTGCGTCTACGCCCTGCTCCGCCTCGGCTTCACCGGCGAGGCGAAGGCGTTCATGCAGTTCGTCACCCGCTACATCAGCCCCGGCGACGGCAACCCCTCCGGCCCGCTCCAGATCATGTACGGCATCGACGGCCGTACCCAACTCACCGAACACGAACTCCCGCACCTGGAAGGACACTTGGGCTCCGCCCCGGTGCGCGTGGGCAACGCGGCCGCCGATCAGCTCCAACTCGACATCTACGGCGCGCTGATCGACTCCATCTACCTCTACGACAAGTGGGCCGAGCCCATCTCCAGCGCCCAGTGGGACGACGTGTGCGCCCTGGTCGACTGGGTCTGCGAGAACTGGGACCAGCCCGACGAGGGAGTCTGGGAGACCCGCGGCGGGCGCAAGAACTTCCTCTACTCACGCCTCATGTGCTGGGTCGCGATCGAGCGCGCGATCCGCCTCGCCAACCGCCGCGGACTGCCCGCCAACCTGCCGTACTGGGGCGGGTGCCGGGACACCATCTACCGCCGCATCATGGACCGCGGCTGGTCGGCCAAGCGCAAGGCCTTCGTCCAGTACGAGGGCAGCGACGTCCTCGACGCAGCGTTGCTGATGATGCCGCTGACGAAGTTCATCGCGCCCACCGACCCCAAGTGGCTGTCCACCCTGGACGCGTTGACCGAGGAACTCGTCTCCGACTCGCTCGTCTACCGCTACAACCCGCAGGCCAGCCCCGACGGACTGCGCGGCGACGAGGGCACGTTCTCGATCTGCTCCTTCTGGTACGTCGAGGCCATGGTCCGCGCCAGCCGCGTCGACGAGGCGCGCCTCGCCTTCGAGAAGATGCTCACCTACGCCAACCATCTCGGCCTGTACGCCGAGGAGATCGGCCGCACCGGCGAGCAACAGGGCAACTTCCCCCAGGCGTTCACCCATCTCGCCCTGATCAGCGCGGCGTTCAACCTGGACCGCGCACTGGGCTGATCAGTCTGTGTCGCGCAACAAGTGTCACCGAGGTGTCACAGCACACGGAGGCACCACAACTCTCGCGTCATGTCTCGTGTCGAACCCGTTGACCGCAACAGATTTGACTCACGGGGGAACACATCATGACGAACGTGTCACGCAAGAAGGTCTCCGCCGCCGTCGCGTCCGCGACCTTCCTGCTCCTGGCCGGCGCCGGCATCGTCGCCGCCCCGGCCAGCTACGCGGGCGTCCCGGGCGGCACCAGCGCCGTCGACCGCAACAGCGACTTCAACGGGGACGGCTACGACGATGTCCTGATCGGCGCCCCGTCGGGCACCGTCGACGGCAAGAAGGGCGCCGGTTACGTCACCGTCCAGTACGGCGCCCCGAACGGCATCGCCACCAACAACACCGTCCCCAAGGGCCGTACGGCCGTCATCAGCCAGTCCACGCCCGGCGTCCCCGGCACCTCGGAGACCTACGACTCCTTCGGCCAGGCCGTCGCCACCGGCGACCTCGACGGTGACGGCTACGACGACGCGATTATCGGGGCGCCCGGCGAGGACGAGGGCAGCGTCGAGGACGCGGGCCGCGTCACCGTCCTCTACGGCTCCAAGGCGGGCCTCGGAGCCGAGGCGAACGACTCCTTCACCTCCACCAAGCCCGCCGCGGGTGCCCGGTTCGGCCAGTCCGTGGCGGCGGCCCGCTTCACCGGGGCCACCGACGCCGACGAGATGGCCGTCCTCGACGACGACGGAGCCCAGATCTTCGCTTACCACACCGACATCCTGCACCTCATGGGCACCCTGAACACGACCACGGCCCCCGGCGGCCACCGCATCCAGCCCGCCTACCTCACCACCGGCAACTACGACCGCAACGGCTTCGCCGACCTGGTCGTCTCCGGCTACAGCCCCGACGACGACTACCGGCAGGGCTGGTCGGCCCTCTACGCGGGCGGCGAGACCGCGCTGACGTACCGTCAGGACCTCAACGGCGGCCTCGGCACCGCGTCGGGCGACATCAACGGCGACGGCTACGACGACCTCGTCCTCGGCCAGCTCAGCAGCGCCGACGACGAGGCGGAGGGCGACGCCGGCGGCAAGATCGGTGTCTACTACGGCAGTTCGGACGGGCCGGCCGCGCTCGCCGACTGGTGGTCGCAGAACTCCCCGGGCGTGCCCGGCACTTCGGAGCACGGCGACGGCTGGGGCAACGAGCTGTCCGTCGGCGACGTGAACGGCGACGGCTACGCGGACGTGGCCGTCGGCGCGCCCGGCGAGGACATCGGCACCGTCCAGGACGCGGGCGCCGTATGGCTGTTGCGCGGCTCGCGCACCGGAGTGACCGCGACCGGCGCCCAGTCCTTCGACCAGAACACCGCGAACATCCCCGGCACCGCCGAGGCCGACGACTACTGGGGCACCCAGGTCCGGCTCACGGACACGGACGCGGACGGCCGCTCCGAACTGGTCGCCTCCGCACCGGGCGAGAACTCCGGTGACGGCTATGTGTGGTTGCTCCCCGCGGGCCCGAACGGCCTGCTCGCCGAAGGCTCTTCGCTGTACAGCGCGGCGGACCTCGGGGGTGCCGCGAAGGGCGCGGCCTTCGGGGCGGCGATCGACGAGTAAGAGGCGAAGTACCGTGCCCGGGGCGGATGTTCACCCCGGGCCCGGACTCACAACGCCTGTTCGGCCCAGATCACCTTGCCGGCCGGGGTGTACCGGGTGCCCCAGCGCTCGGAGAGCTGAGCGACCAGGAACAGGCCCCGGCCGCCCTCGTCCGTCATCGCCGCGTACCGCAGATGCGGCGAGGTGGTGCTGCCGTCGTAGACCTCGCAGATCAGGGTGCGGTCGCGCAACAGGCGGACGCGGACCGGGTCGTTGCCGTAGCGGATCGCGTTGGTGACCAGTTCGCTGAGGATGAGCTCGGTGGTGAACGTCAGCTCGTCCAGGCCCCAGTGGGTGAGTTGGCGGGTGACCGAGGCGCGCATGTCGGAGACGGCCGCCGGGTCGGACGGGACCTGCCACTCGGCGATGCGGTCGGCGCCGAGTGCGCGGGTGCGGGCGACGATCAGGGCGATGTCGTCGCTGGGCCGGACCGACAACTCCGAGTCGAGGACGGCCCGGCAGGTGTCCTCGGGAGACTCGCCGGAGTCGGTGAGCGCGGTGCGCAGCAGTTCCAGGCCGACGTCGATGTCGCGTTCCCTGTCCTCGACCAGCCCGTCCGTGTACAGGACCAGTCGGCTGCCCTCTTCCAGCTCCAACTCGGCCGTCTCGAAAGGGAGTCCGCCGAGGCCGAGTGGGGGTCCTGCGGGCACTTCGGGGAACTCGACGGTGCCGTCCGGGCGGATCAGCGCCGGTGGCGGATGACCGGCGCGGGCGACGGTGCAGCGCAGGGTCACCGGGTCGTAGATCGCGTAGAGACAGGTCGCGCCGGTCACCGGGGCCACGCTGTCCTCGGTCGTCTCGTCCTGGTCGATCCGCCCGACCAACTCGTCCAGCAGACCGAGGAGTTCGTCCGGCGGCAGATCTAGCGCGGAGAAGTTGTGGACCGCCGTGCGCAGCCGCCCCATCGTGGCCGCCGCGTGCAGACCGTGTCCCACGACATCGCCCACGACCAGCGCGACCCGGGCACCGGACAACGGCAGCACGTCGAACCAGTCGCCGCCGACCCCGGACTTCGCGGGGAGATAGCGGTAGGCGACGTCGAGGGCGGTCTGCGCGGGCAGCCGGCGGGGCAGCAAACTGCGCTGGAGGGTCACCGCCATGCCGTGCTCGCGGGTGTAGCGGCGGGAGTTGTCGATGGACACGGCCGCGCGGGCGACCAGTTCCTCGGCGAGGGCCAGCTCCTCCACGTCGAAGGGGTCCGGCTTGTCGGAGCGCCAGAAGTTGACCACGCCGAGGATGAGGGCCCCGGCCCGCAGCGGCACGGTGATCAGCGAGTGGATGCCGTACTCGACGACCTGCGCGGTGCGCTCGGGATCCTGGGTGAGCCAGCCGGGGGCGTCGCTCAGCCAGGGTTCGACGACGGCCTCGCCGCTGTCGAGACTGCGCGCCTGCGGGGAGGACGCCACGAACTGGATCTGCTTGCCGACCGGATAGAGCGGCGCGTCGTCCCGGACCCCGCTGGACGCCGTACGCCGCAACTCGGTCCCGGCCTGCGGTTCCTCGCCGCTCAGGACGGCGTCGTAGAGGTCGACCGTGACGAAGTCCGCGAAGCGGGGGACGGCCAGTTCGGCGAGTTCCTCGGCGGTGCGGGTGACGTCCAGGCTGGTGCCGATGCCCACTCCGGCGTCGTAGAGCATGTTCAGGCGCTCGCGGGCCACCTCGGCGCGGCCGGAGAGGGCGCGCAGTTCGGTGGAGTCGCGGAGCGTGGTGACGCTGCCGGGCGGGCCGCCCTCCAGGTCGGTGGGGCGCTGGTTGACGGCGAGCAGTCGGCCGCCGACGCGGTGCACCTCGTCCGTCGCGACCCGCGCGGAGGCCAGCAGGGCCGTCATCTCGGCGTCCAGCCCGAGGTCGAGGACCAGGCGCCCCTCGGCGTTCTCGGGCAGGTCGAGCAGATGGCGGGCCTCGTCGTTGGCGAGCAGCAGCCGGCCCTCGCCGCCGACGATGATCACGCCTTCGCGTACGGCGTGCAGCACCGCGTCGTGGTGCTCGTACATCCGGGTCATCTCGTGCGGGCCCAGGCCATGGGTCTGGTGCTGGAGCCGTCTGCTGACCAGGGCGGTGCCGCCGGTGGCGAGGATCAGGGCCACTCCGGCGGCGATGAGGAGGAGCGGCAGCTGCTGGTCGGCGGTGCCGCCGACGTTCGCCTTCGTCACCCCCGCCGACACCAGGCCCACGACCTTGCCGCCGGGGCCCTTGATCGGGACCACCGCCTGCACCAGCGGTCCGATGGTGCCGGTGATCTCCTCGGTGACGACGCGCCCGGCCAGCGCGGGAGCGATGTCACCGACGAACTTCTTGCCGATGCGGTCCGGCTTGGGGTGGGTGTAGCGGATCCCTTCGGTGTTCATGACGACGATGAAGTCGACCTTGGACGTCTTGCGGGCGGCCTCGGCGCTCGGCTGGAGGATCGCCGTGGGGTCCGCGCTGTTCAGGGCCGCGACCGTGCCCGGCGCGTTCGCGAAGGTCTCGGCGACGGCCACCGACCGGTTCCGGGCCTCCTGAGTGCTGTCGTGCCGCACCTGGAGGACCTGCGCCACCACGGCCGACACGACCAGCAGCAGCACGATCACCACCTGCAGCATGAACACCTGCCCGGCGACGCTACGGCCGCCCAGCGGAACCCGCCGGTGTTCGCGCGCCCGACGGGCACGGTCGTACGGGCGCTTCGCGCGCAGACCGTCGTGGCGGTGGGTCGACCGGGCTTCGGGCCGACCCGTCAGGCGGACCATAGGCCCATGTCTACACTGCCCGACCTCAGGAGGCGAGGGGCGTCACGCCCGGTGACAGGCCGGGGCCGAACCGGGATCAAGGGTGCCTGCCGGGCTTGGCGCGCCGGGCCGCGAGCAGCAGCGCGATGTCGTCGGGACGGTCCGCCGCGTGCCGGGCCGTCGCGGTGAGGCGGTCGGCGACACCGGCGAGCGAACGCCCGCCCGGTCGTGCGGCGGGCCCGCCCGCTTTGGCGAGGGCGACGCGCAGGGCGGCGATGCCGTCGTCGATGTCGACACCGGGCCGCTCCACCAGACCGTCCGTGTAGAGGGCGAGGATCGAGTCGGGCTCCAGGTGGAGCTCCGCGACCGGGTACTGGGCGTGCGGGTCCACCCCGAGGACGACGCCTCCCGGTATGTCCCAGACACGGGTGCGGCCGTCCGGGGTACGGATCAGCGGCGGTGGATGCCCGGCCCGGGCGACCCGGACCAGCCCGCTCGCCGGGTCGAGCCGGAGGTAGCAGCAGCTCGCGAACTGGCCGGGGTCGAGGTCGATGAGGAGATGGTTGGTGCCGCTCATCACCTCGTCGGGCGGCCGGTCCCCGAGCGCGAACGCCCTTACCGCGCTGCGGAGTTGACCCATGGTGGCGGCGGCCTGGACACCGTGCCCCTGGACGTCGCCGATGACCAGCGCGAGACCGTCACCGGCCTCCACCACGTCGTACCAGTCGCCGCCGACCTCCATGCCCTGGGTGCCCGGCAGATAGCGCCCGGCCGTCTCCACCTGCGGGTGGGCGGAGAGCCGGCGCGGGAGGAGGGCCTGCTGGAGGCCGCGGGCGAGGGCGGCCTCGGAGTCGTAGCGCTGGGCCTTCTCCATCGCGTGGGCGATCAGTCCGGCGAGGGCGGTGAGCACCGCGCGCTCCTCGGAGCCGAAGCTGCGGGACCGGTCGAAGCCCAGGATGGCCGAGCCGACCGGACGGCCGGACGCGATCAGCGGCAGGAACGCGCGGGCGCCCACCTCCGCGTCCAGGGGTATGCCCGGGTAGGCGTCCGCCAGTTGCTGCATGGAGTCGAAGAAGAGCGGGCGTCCGCTGGTGAGGGTCTCCACCCCGGGCAGCCGGGCGTCGAGCCCGACCCCGTCGAACGGGGCGAGGAAACCCTGCGGGAAGCCGGTCTCCCAGGCCAGGTACAGATGCCGGTCCTGGAGCAGATAGATCGCGAGCCGACGGCCGCCGAACGCGGGCAGCAGCTCCTTCATGACGACCGCGGACACCTGCCGCGCGGTGACCGCCTCCGTCAGCGCGATGGCGAGCACGATCGGCCGGTACAGCGGGGCCAATGAGGTGACGCCGTTGCTCGCGGCGCCCCCCCCTTCGGGATGCACCGGCACCAGCGGCAGCGGCGGACCGGACACCCGGGTCGACGGGGCGACCGTGCAGGTCAGGCCGTCCTGACCGGGATGCACGGCCATCGCGAGCCACTCGTTCTCGTACGGTTCCCGCGGCTGCTCCTGCCCCTCGGGCCGCCGGACGTGGAACTGCACCGGCCCCAGCGACAGCAGGGCGCCGCGCAACTGGTCCTCGCAGCCGATCTGGTTCAGCCAGGGCACGCCCTCCCACAGAGGGCGGCCCAGCAGCTCCTCGCGCGGCCGGCCCAGGAGCTGGGCGGCGCGTGGATTGGCGTAGGTGACGAGCCCCAGCCGGTCGAGGCAGAAGACACCGTCCGGGAGCAGATCGGCCGCGCTGTCGCCGTTCGACGCGGGACCCGGGTCGACGACGACACCACTGACCCGGTACCCGCCGTTCGGCGGGAGCGGTCCGGTGGCGGGCGTCCACAGGTCCAGCAGCCGGACCGTGCCGTCCGCCGCCCGCATCCGCAGGGGAAGCGGCGGCGGTTTCCCGGCGGCCGTGGCCCGCAGCGCCGCCATGACCTGGTACGCGTCGCCCGGCGCCACGACGTCCGCGAGCGCCTGCGCGCTGCCGGCGAACTCCGCGGGCGCCACCCCCAGCAGGGCGTGCAGCGCAGTGTCCCCGGTCAGGAGGGCGGTCCCCGGATCCCAGGAGAACCGTGCCATACGGCGCTCGGGGCGGTGCGTGGCCGCCGCCTGGACGCACACGGCCTCGCCGTCCCAGGCGACGTAGGGTCCGTCCTCGTCCTTGTGCTCGTCCTCCAGCTCCGCCAGCGCCCTGCCCAGCTCCTCGGCCAGCCGGGTCATCCGGTCCAGGCCGGACAGCACCTCGGTGGTGTCCGCGGCGGAGGGCCGCAGCACGGTCAGCACGCCGTACGTCGTCGTTCCGCCGGTGACGGGGACGTACATCGACCCGAACTGGAAGGGGAGGCTGGCCGCGAACTGGGGGTAGCGGCGCATGGTCTCGGTGGCGTTGGGCAGGACCACGTGGACGCCGAGCCGGTAGGCGTCGGCGACCGGGAACTTGCTGTCGGCGTGGAGGCGGCCCCAGGGGCGGAACAGCGGCCCGGGCAGCCCGGCGAGGACGGCGAGCCGCAGCAGTCCGGGCGTGCTCGACCGCAGGTAGACGCCCCCGGAGTGGCCGCCGGTCGCGTCGATCGCCTCCGTCGAGGCGTCGATGAGCAGCTCGGCGAGCCGTCCGGGCGTCCCCTTCTCGCGCTCGGCACTCCCAGTCATTGGGGCTCTACCTCGTCCCTGTGGCGCCGGGTGGGTGACACAGCAAGAATGCGCCAGGACGCGGCCCGGGTCACCTGGGCGGACGGGATGGGCTGGAGAGGCACGGGTATCGCCGGTCCGTCGGTGTCTGATGAAGTGATCAAGAGTGGCTCAAGTGTCGGTGTCGGTGTCCGGTATCGGGAGTCGGACGCTGGGTGCGGTGCGGTGTCATCGGGGGTTGTCGTCGGCTGTGTCGGCGGGTTATGACGAAGGCCCCTCGGTGCGGGGCGGGTGCCGAGGGGCTTGTCGTGGGTCAGACGACGAGGGCGCGGAGGCCGAGTCTGCCGATGTGGTGCGGGAGGGTCCTGTTCGCGTGGAGAGCGTGCGATGCGCGCGGTACGTCGAGGTCGGCGGTCCCCACGCGGTCGGGGCGCCCATGGCCGGTCGTCGCCGGGGCGCGGTCGTGCGTCGTCCCGGCGGACTGGGGTGTGGCCATGGGGCTGAGCCCTTTCGGAGCGACGCGATCAGCAGGCGGACAGGACAAGGGAGTTGAGGCCCGACCCGCGTCAGCGATCGGTCCTCGACCCATGACGTTCAGGATGGCGCAAACTATGCCTCGCGCGGGGCGAATTCGATCTGTTGCCCGCGCGGGTAGTGACCGGCCGGCCGCCGATTCGCCGGCCGCACACCGCGGACCAGCGCCCACAGGTGCAGCGCGGTCACCACGGGTGCACCGAACAGCATGGTCGGACCGGCCGTCGGCCCACCCTGTGGTCGAGGGTGGTTCGCCTCGCCCGGCGGCATCTCCACCACGGGAGCCGCGGTGACTCCATCGACCCCTCGGCGGGACCACCCCCGGCGCGATTGTTAGCCTCGCTCATGGCCAGTTTCCCTCTGCTCCGTCACGAGGCGCGATGAGTACGGTCGCCGCCGCCTCCTTCCCGCTCGGTGCCGGGACCACGCTCGCCGAGCTCGCGCACGACCCGCACGCACGACTGGCGCGGCTCCGTGAGAGCGAACCCGTGTCCTGGCTGCCGGAGTTGGACGGCTGGCTGGTCACCCGGCGGGACCTCGCGCTGAGCGTGATGCGGGACGCGGCGACCTTCACCGTGGACGACCCGCGCTTCTCCACCGCCCAGGTCGTCGGCCCGAGCATGCTGTCCCTCGACGGGGAGCAGCACGCCCGCCACCGCGAGCCCTTCACCGCACCCTTCCGGCCGCGCGAAGTACGGGACGGCTTCGCCTCGTTCATCGAGCGCGAGACCGACCGGCTCGTCACCGCGCTCCGACCGGCGGGCGCCGGCGAACTGCGCCGCGCCTTCGCGGGCCCGCTCGCGGTCGCCGTCGTGACCGAGGCCCTCGGCCTGACCGGCACCACCCCGGACACGGTCCTCACCTGGTACGACGCGATCGTACGGTCGGTCTCGGACATCACGGCCGGCCACGAGGCGGGAGCCGCCGGCACCAGGGCCTACGCGGAACTCCGCGCCTCCGTCGAGGCCACCGTCGCCGACCGGGGCGGAGCCTCACTCCTCGTTTCCGCCGCCGGACAACTCACCGTGCCCGAAGTGGCCTCCAACGCCGCCGTGTTGATGTTCGGCGGCATCGAGACCACCGAGGCGATGATCACCAACGCACTGCTGCACCTGCTCCGGCACCCCGACCAACTCGCCCTGGTGCAGGCCGACATGGGCCTGGTGGACGGTGCGATCGAGGAATCGCTGCGCCTCGAACCCGGTGCCGCCGTCGTGGACCGCTACGCCACGAGGGACACCGTCCTCGGCCCGGCCACGATCCGCGAGGGCGACCTGGTCTCCGTCTCCCTCACCGGCGCCAACCGCGACCCGGCCGTCTTCCCGGACCCCGACCGCTTCGACGTCCGCCGCGAGAACGCCCGCCTCCAACTCGCCTTCGCCCACGGCCCGCACTACTGCCTCGCCGCACACCTCGCCCGCCTGGAGACCCGTATCGCCTTCCAGCAGCTCCTCGACCGTCTACCGGCCCTTCGCCTGGACCCGGATCACCCGACCGCCCCGCAGGGCCTGGTCTTCCGCAAGCCGCCGACGCTGCACGTGCTGTGGGACGCCGGGACGACCTGACGCGACGGGTCGTGATGACGGTCCGTCAGGACCCCTTCAGTCACGGCCCACTTGGCGCTCCATGACCTCCACCAGTCGCCCCAGCGCACTCAGCACCTGATCCCGGTCCTCGCCCAGCCCCGCCAACAGCTTTACCTCGGCGGAGAGTTGGCGGGGGAACAGATCGTCGACGGCCTTGGCCCCGGCCGGCGTGATGGTCACCAGGGCGGCACGTCGGTCCGCCGGGTTCGGGGTGCGGGCGATGAAGCCGCGCTTCTCCAGCTTGCCCAGCGCCTTGCTGACACCCGCGCGGGACAGCCCGAGCCATTCGGCGAGCCGGCGGGCGATCACCGGCTCGGTGGCATGCCGCAGGGGGATCAGCATGTCGACCTCGGGGGCGGTGAGCGCGGCGCCCGCGTAGAGGGGCTCGACCGCCCGGTTCAGGAGCCCGGTGGCGTGCTTGAGCAGGCCGATCAGCTCCATGGGGGAGGTGTCGAGGCCGGGGTTGTGCTGGGTCCACTGTGCGCGGACGTCGGCGGGGGAGGGCGACATGCGGCTCGTCTTCTCGCTTTCCTGGAGCGGACCTGGGCGGATCCGTGAATCCCGTGAATCCGTGGATTCCGTGGATCCGGATCCGTCATTGTTAACCGGTGAACCATCAGTTACCGTTATGGTCATGGTATCGCCGTCCCCCTCCAGTTCCGCCGACGCACAGGCCCCCACGCAGACCACCGCACCGACCGACTCCACCGACCCGTCGCGGCGTACGGCCGTAACCCTGGTCGCCGTCCTCGCCGCGCTGACCGCCGTTGCCCCGCTCGCGACCGACATGTATGTCCCAGGGTTCCCGGCGATGGGAGACACGCTCGGGGCGAGCAGCTCGGCCGTACAGCTGACGATGACCGCGTTCCTGGCCGGACTCGTCGTCGGCCAGTTGGTGATCGGCCCGCTCAGTGACAGCCTCGGCCGCCGCGGACTGCTGATGTCCGGAACGGCCGCGTTCACGGCCTTCTCCGTCGCCTGCGCGTTCGCCCCCACCGTCGGCCTGCTCACCGGCGCCCGCTTTCTCCAGGGCCTGGCGGGTGCGGCCGGCATGGTGCTGGCCCGCGCCGTGCTGACCGATCGCTTCCAAGGGGCCGAACTGCCCCGCTACTTCGCGGTCCTCTCCCAGATCATGGGCGTCGCGCCGGTCGCTGCACCGGTGCTCGGCGGGGCGATCCTCGCCGTGTCCACCTGGCGCGCGGTGTTCGTCGTACTGACCGTGATGGGCGGCCTGTTGCTGCTCGGCGTGGTCCGCAAGGTCCCGGAGACGCTGCCGCCGGAGCGCCGACATGCCGGCGGGATCACGAACACCTTCCGCGCGATGGGCGCGCTGCTCGGCCGCCGTACGTTCATGGGGTACGTCCTCGTCCTCGCGTTCATCTCGGCGGCGCTGTTCGCCTACATCAGCGGCTCCAGTTTCGTCTTCGAGAACCTGCACGGGGTGTCGGCCACGACGTACTCCCTCATCTTCGCGAGCAATGCCGTCGCGATGCTGATCGCCGGCGCGGCCTTCTCCCAACTCGCCGGACGGGTACGGCTGAGCAGCCTCCTCGTGGCGGCCGTCGCCGTCGCCGCGGTCGGCGCGCTGGCCCAGGTGCTGCTGGTACTGACGGTGGGGGAGACCCTGGCCGGCACCTGGATCACGCTGTTCGTCACGGCCGGTGGCATCGGCATGGCCTTCCCGTCGACCCTGAGCATTGGCCAGGCCCTCGGCCGCAACGCACCGGGCGCGGCCTCCGCCCTCCTCGGCGGCCTCCAGTTCCTGTTCGGCGCGCTCGCGGCGCCGCTGGTCGGGGTGTTCGGGGAGAACAGCTCCCTCCCGATGGCCGTGATCATGCTGATCGCCGTGGCGGCGGCGGGAGTTGCGCTGGTGGGACTGGCCAGGCCTTGGGAGGGGCGAGGAGAGCCGACAGCGTCGGCATAGCGACGAAGCCGTTCTCGGCCGCACGGTCGCCTCGACCGACGAGATCCGCAACGCCCAACTACGCCTGCACGGCGCCCCGTTAAGGCCGATCGGCGATCTCGATCTCGTTGCGGATACCGGCACGCAAGGCCAACTCCGCGCGGTCCAGGCCAAGATCGGCATGACATCGGTCAACGCAACGCCGCACCACAGGAGTCACCCATGCCGAAGCTCGAAGTCAACGGCGCACTGCTCGTGTACGACGACGAGGGCCCCCGCGACGGGGACGGCGTGCCGCTCGTGTTCGTCCATGGCTGGACGGCGAACCGGCATCGCTGGGACGACCAGTTCGCGCACTTCGCGGTCGGGCGGCGGGTGATACGGCTCGATCTGCGCGGGCACGGGGAGAGCACCGGGGCGGGGGCGCGGACCGTCGACGAACTCGCAGCGGATGTCGTCGCGTTGCTCGACCATCTCGAGGTCGAACGGTTCGTGCCGGTCGGGCACTCCATGGGCGGGATGATCGCCCAGACCCTCGCCCTCACCCACCCCGAGCGCGTCGAACGCCTGGTGCTGGTCGACTCGATCAGCCGCATGACGTACAGCCGGGCGCGCGGTCTGCTGCTGGCGGTGTCCACTCTGCTGCCGTTCAAGCTGTTCGTCGCCATCAACATCCAGCGCGCCTTCGCCCCCGGCTGTCCCAAGGAGAAGATCCGTGCGTACATCGACGCCTCCGCCGCCACACCGCGCGAGGTCGTCATGACCTGCTACGGCGCGATGCGCGCCTTCGACGTCCTCGACCGCGTGCACGAGATCACCGCGCCGACGCTCATCGCGCACGGTTACCACGACATCCAGTTGCCGCTCTCGCAGATGCTGCGGACGGCCAACGCCTACCCGGATGCTGTCGTGCGGATCGTCGACGCCGGACATGAACTGCCCGTGGAGAAACCGGCCGAACTCACCGCGCTGATCGACGGGTTCGTGACCGCGCCGACGGCCTAGGAAGCGGAACTCAGGCCGGCCGCACCAGCCCCGCGTCGTACGCGAAGATCACCGCCTGGACCCGGTCCCGCGCGCCGACCTTGGCGAGGATGCGGCTGACGTGGGACTTCACGGTGGACTCGGCGAGGCACAGGCGGTCGGCGATCTCGGTGTTGCTCCAGCCGGCCGCCATGACGGTGAGCACCTCGCGCTCGCGGTCGGTCAGGGCGTCGAGGCGGCGGTCCTGTTCGGGAGTGCGGCCGGGCATCCGGTCGGCGAAGGCGTCGATCAGTTTGCGGGTCAGGCCGGGGGAGATGACGGCGTCCCCCGCCGCCACCGCGCGGATGCCCGCGACGAGTTCCTCGGGGAGCGCGTCCTTGAGGAGGAAGCCGCTGGCCCCGGCGCGCAGCGCGGCGTACGCGTACTCGTCGAGGTCGAAGGTGGTCAGGACCAGGACGCGGGAGCGCCCGCCCGACTGCACGATCCGGCGGGTGGCCTCGATGCCGTCCATGCCGGGCATGCGGACGTCCATCAGGACGACATCCGGGCGCAGTTCGGCCGCCAGCCGGACCGCCTCGACGCCGTGCGTGGCCTCGCCGACGGTGCTCAGGTCCGGGTACTGCTCGATGAGCATGCTGAAGCCGAGGCGTTGCAGGGCCTGGTCGTCGACGATGAGGACGGTGGTCATGCCGGGTGCTTCTCCATGAGGTCGGGGGCGGTCGAGGTGAGGTGGAGGAGGGCGCGGACGGTCCAGCCATCACGGGAGTTGGGGCCCGCCGCGACCTGCCCGCCGTAGAGCGCGGCCCGCTCGCGCATGCCGACCAGGCCCTTGCCCGACTCGTCGGTGCCGGCCGCCTGATGCGGGCCGGTGTCCTCCGCGGTCACCGTCACGGCCTCCGCATCGGCCGTGACCGTGACCTCGACGGTCGTGTCCGGTGCCGCGTGCTTGAGCGTGTTGGTGAGGGCTTCCTGCACGATGCGGTAGACGGCGAGCTGAAGTCCCTGGGGCAGACCGGTCAGTCGGCCCTCCAACCGCAGGGTGGCGGCGGGGCCCGCGGACCGGACCCGCTCCATCAGGGCGCCGAGATCGGCCAGGCCCGGCTGGGGCGCGAGCGGAGTGTCGTCGGGCTCGTCCTCGTGGATGACGGCGAGCAGCCTGCGCAGTTCCGCCAGCGCGCCGCGCCCGCTCTCGGCGATGATCCGCAGCGTGTCCGCGCCCCGCTTCGGCTTGGTCTCGGCGAGCCCGGCGGCACCGCCCGCGAGGCCGACGATCACGGCGAGGGTGTGGCCGAGGATGTCGTGCATCTCCCGTGCCACCCGGGCGCGTTCGCCGGCCGCGGCCAGCCGGGCGCGCTGGTCGCGCTCCACCTCAAGACGTACGGCGTGCTCCTTGAGGGCCTCGATATAGGCGTTCACGAGTTTCCCGGCCAGCCCCAGCGCGGCCATGGACAGCACGGCGACCACGGCCAGGAACGCCAGCACTGGGGTGCTGGCCTCGTCGCGGGACCCGCTGGCGCCGTTGAAGAAGACGATCGACACGAAAGTCTGGGTGAGGGTGTACACCACGCCGACGGCCAACTGACTCGGGGCCCCGAAGCGTCCCAGATTGAGCAGCGCCACCAACTGGGTGGCACTCGAACCCGAGTCCACCCGCAGGGCCAGGCACACCTCGGAGAGGATGACCAGGACGGTGAAGACCAGCACGGGCCGCTGTCTGCGCCACAGCAACGGCACGGTGTACCCGGCCGTGATCGCCAGCATCAGCACGAAGCGCGGCACGGAGTCGTGGGCCGCGCGGACCAGGCCAGGAATCCCGGCCAGGGCATAACAGGCGGGCACCCCCCACAGCCTGACCCGCGGATGAGCCGTGTCGGCCGACCGCACCCGCCCCAGCCATGTGAGCAGCCCGACGACCGCGCGGTACTCGGAGTCGCCCAGCCGGTCCCCTCCCATCAGGCTCTCGGGCATGAACGACCGGGACGTCGTCGGTGCTGCGGTCACGGGATACACCCTCCATGGTGCAGGCGGGCGGCCCGCCTGCACCATGGAGGGTGT
>NZ_JAENRY010000240.1 GCF_016612545.1 Streptomyces sp. MBT65
GGCCGGGATGTGGGGGTGCTCCGGCGCTCGAGCAACGTATCAGCGTGGGGCGGAAGATGATGACGTAGCGCGCTATTGGGGATATGAGTGCCGGGTGGCATGAAACGTGACTTCTTCCGACTGTCTGCGTCGGGGCGGTCGGCGGTGGGCGCGCGGTGGGAGCCGCGCGGGACGGGATCGGCGTGACTCCGCTCCACTCGGCACGGGTTGGCCTGGGGACCGGACCAGGTCATGGCCGACACAACTCGGCGGGACCACCTGCGAGTTGGGGTGTGCACAGCTCGCAAACCCTCGCCGACCACCCGGGGCGGAACCACGAGCCCAGGCGGAGCGGGCCCCGTCGGCGTAGGCCCGATCGGCGTGGACCCGTGCCGCCTGGACCTGAGCGAAGAGACCCCACGCCAGGCATCGCCCACCCCCACCGCCCAGCGCGAACCCACGTACCCGGACGGCACGGGCCCAGACCCAAATCCAGGCCCCGTCGTTCCCCCGCACCGCGGACCCACACCGCAGCCCCCCACCGCGCCCACGCGAAAGGACTGCGCGCCGGTGCGAAAGACGGTGGCCGGTGACCTTGGAAGAGTCAGGGGCATGGATGCGGAACCAGTGAAGAACGTGGTGCTTGTGCACGGTGGGTTGGTGGACGGGTCCGGGTGGCGGGAGGTGTATCGGCTGCTGACCCGCGACGGGTTGGGGGTGCGCTTGGTACGGAGTCCGCCCCTGTCCCTCGCGGGCGATGTCGCGGCGACGGCGCGGATTCTGGACGCGCTGGACGGACCGGCGATCCTGGTCGGGCACTCCTACGGCGGGGCCGTCATCACGGAGGCCGGTCATCACGAACGGGTCGCCGGACTCGTGCACGTCGCGGCGCTCGCGCCCGACAAGGGCGAGTCCGTCGACGCGTTGATCGCCGACCCCGAGCCGGGCGCGCCGGTGCCGCCGATCCTGCCGCCGGTCGACGGGTTCCTGTTCCTCGACCGGGCGAAGTTTCACGCGTCCTTCGCGGCCGAACTCCCGTCCTCGGAGCCCGAGTTCATGGCCGAAGCGCAGGTGCCGTGGGGGCTCGACGCGCTCCGCGGCGCGATCGGCGAACCGGCCTGGCGGCACAGGTCGAGCTGGTATCCGGTGGCGAACGACGACCGGATGATCCCGCCTCCCGCGCAGCGGGCCATGGCCCGGCGGGCGGGCAGCACGGTCACCGGCATCGACGCGAGTCATTGCGTGTACGTGTCCCGGCCGGACGCGGTGGCCCACCTCGTCCGGCCGGCCGCGGCCGAAGCCCTCGGCGTCGCCGACAGCTGACGTCCGACGTCCGCGGCGGCTCCCGTCACCCGCCGCGCCCCTCTCCCCTCGACCGACCTCCCAACTCCCTTCCCACACCGGGCAAGCAACGAAGGATCAGCATGACGACCTCTCATATCCCCACCGTTCGCGGCCCCGTGGCCGTGAGCGACCTCGGTTCCGTCCTGATGCACGAGCATGTCTTCGTCGTCAGTGAGGAACTCCGACAGAGCCTCCCGGAGACCTGGGACGAGGCGGAGCGCGTCGCCGACGCCGTGTCCCGGCTGAAGGCCCTCGCCGCGACGGGTGTCTCCACGCTCGTCGACCCGACCGTCATCGGGCTCGGCCGCAACGTGGCGCGGGTCGCCGAGGTGAACGCCCAGGTCGACCTCAACATCGTTGCGGCGACCGGCATTTACACACTCGCCGACATCCCGGACTTCTTCCGCTACCACGGCCCGGGCACCCTGCTCGGCGGCCCCGAGGGCATGACCGACCTGTTCGTCCGCGAACTCACCGAGGGCATCGCTGACACCGGCATCAGGGCCGCGTTCCTGAAGTGCGCGATCGAAGGCGAACTCACCCCTGGCGTGGAGCGGGTGATGCGCGCGGTGGCGCAGGCGCACGTGCGGACCGGCGCGCCGATCACGGTGCACACAAGTGCCGTCGCCCGTACGGGACTTGTCGCGCAGGAGGTGCTGCGCGGCGAGGGCGTGGATCTCGGCGCGGTCGTCATCGGGCACAGCGGTGACACCGCCGACCTGGACTACCTGCACCAACTCGTCGACAACGGCAGTTACGTCGGCATGGACCGCTTCGGCCTGGACGTGCTGCTGCCCGAGGACCAGCGGGTGGCGACCGTCGCGGCGCTCGCGCGCGAGGGCCTCGCCGAGCGGATGGTCCTGTCGCACGACGCGTCCTGCCACATCGACTGGTTCCCGCCGGGCGTACGGGAGCAGATCGCCCCGAACTGGCATCACCTCCACCTGCACGAGCAGGTGTTGCCGGCCCTGCGCGCCGCCGGAGTCACCGAGGAGCAGGTCACGACCATGCTGGTCGACAACCCGCGGCGCTACTTCACGCCGGTCAACTCCTAGGACCCGCCCCGGGCTTCGCGCGGAGTGATGCCGAACTCCGCGCGGAACGCGGTGGCGAAGGAGGCGTGGCTGCCGAAGCCGCTGGCGTGGGCGATCTCCGCGATCGAGTACGTGGTCCAACTCCCGCTCGCCAGACGGGTCCTGGCGACGTTCAGCCGTTCGCGGCGGATCAGGTCGCGCGCGGTGGTGCCGGCGGCCTGGAGCACCTGCTGGACATAGCGCGCCGACCAGCCGAGCGCCCGCGCGATGCCGACGACGTCCAGGTCGCGGTCGCAGGCGTGCTCGCGGACGTGGCGCCGGATCGCGGCCTCGACGGTCGCCCGCTGTCCGGTGGGCGCCGAGTCGGTACCGCCCTCCGCCGCGAGGCACACCAGGTCGAGGAGCCGGTCGCAGGCGATGTCGAAGGTCGTCTCGGAGAGGTGCTCGCGCTCCTCGTGCAGGGTGGTGGTCAACTGCCGTACGACACGTCCGAGTCCACGGTCGCCGTCGAGGAGATGCGGGCCGTCGGCGGCGAGCGCGCTGCGGGCCGCGAGGTGCCGGCCGGACATGATCAGGGAGATGCTGCGGAGGTCCGGTGCGTGCGCGTACGTGAGCGGCCGGTCGATGTCGCACAGGGCCATGACGCCGGGCCCGATCTCGCCGGACGCCGTGCCCTGCTCCACCCAGGCCGATCCGGAGAGCGGGACGAGGAGTTCGTAGGTGCCCCGGGGATCGGCGCGGATGTGCCGGGTGTCCCGCTCGACCACTTCCTCTCCGCCGGAGCACAGCGCGAGACTGTAGGTCTTCGACCGCTGCCACTCCAGGTGCCCGGACCAGGGAGCGCGGGGGTCCGGCACTCTGATGCGGCTCGCGCCGTGGAGGCCGGTGAAGACCTCGTCCCAGGCGCTCGCGGAGGAGACGGTCAGAGCTTGGCTCCAGGAAGACACACCTCACCCTATCCATCCGAAACCGGCGATGCGCATGACAGACGGACGCACCGTTCTCCCCTTCCTGTGATCGAGTTCACGTCGCCCGGGGCGAACTTCTGGACCGGTCCCGCATCTTGTACGCGTTGACAGCACCCCGTTCGTACGCGTTGACAGCACCCCGTCCGGAAGCGAGTTCTCCCTTGTCCGTGGCACGACGTTTTCGCGCTCCTGTGGTCCTCCCGGCCGACCCGTCCTGTTCCGTCCTGCGCGACGCCGTGGTCGACGTCGGCCCGGACGGCCGGATCACCCACTGCGGTCCGGCCGACACCGCTCCCCCGCTCCCGGAGGGCGTCCCGGTCGCCTCCCTGTCAGGCATCCTCGCTCCCGGCCTGGTCAACACCCACGCGCACTCCCCGATGACCCTCCTGCGGGGCCTCGGCGGCGACCTCCCGCTGGCGTCCTGGCTCCAGGACGCCGTCTGGCCCGCCGAGGGCCGCATGCGCCCCCGCGACGCCCACGCGGGCATGCTGCTCGGCTGCGTCGAGATGCTGCGCTACGGCGTGACGACCAGCGCCGAGATGTACGCGCACGCCGAAGAGGTGGCCGACGCGGCGCTCCAGGCGGGCAGCCGGGTCCTGATCGCGCCCGCCTACTTCGACCGGCCCGGCGACGACTGGCACACCGATCTCGCGGCCATCGGCAAGTGGATCGACACGGACGGCCTGCGCTTCGGGCCCGGTGAGCGCGTCGAGCTCTGCTACGGACCGCACTCCGCCTACACCCTTCCGCCCGAGGCGCTGCGCGCGACGGCGGAGGAGGCGGCACAGCGCGGCGCCTTGGTGCACATCCATGTCGCGGAGACCCTCGCCGAGGACGTCGCGCAACGGGAGTCGCACGGTTCGGTCCCTCAACTGCTCCAGGAGACCGGGCTGTTGGACGGACGGCTGCTCGCTGCGCATGCCGTACATCTCTCCGACGACGACATCCGGCTGCTGGCCCGGGCGGGTGCCGGTGTCGCGCACTGCCCGGGCTCCAACGCCAAACTCGCCTCCGGTACCGCCCGCTTGGCCGCGCTGCGCGCCGCGTCCGTCCCGGTCGGCCTGGGCACCGACGGGCCCGCGAGCAACGACGACCTCGACCTGTGGGAGGAGGCCCGCCTCGCGATGATGTTCTGCCGACTCGACGCCGCCGACGCGATGGCCCTCACCGCCGCGGACGCCTTCCTCATGGCGACCTCGGCCGGCGCGGCGGCCCTGGGCCGGACCGACATCGGCTCGCTGCGCCCGGGCAGTTGGGCGGACCTGGTCCATCTCTCCGTGGACGGACCGCACTTCGCCACGGGCCTCGACGTCGAGGACGGCCGGCTGCTCGCCAACCTCATGTGGGCGGCCGGTTCCCGCGCGGTCCAGGACGTCTGGGTCGCGGGCGAGGCCGTCGTCGTGGCCGGTGAGACGGTCACGGTGGACCGTGTCGCCGCCCAGCACGCCGCCGCCGAGGCGGCCGCCCGGATCGCGTGAACCCTCGGCAGACGTTGCGACCGTTCCTGTTCCCGCCCATGTCTACGGGAGGCGTCATGGCATCGGCATCCCTCACCCCGCCGGCTCTCATCGGACGAGTGGCCGAACTGGCCGTCCTCGACGGGCTCTTCGCCACCGCCCGGGCCCGCGGAGCCGGGTTGATGCTGACCGGGGAGGCCGGGGTGGGCAAGACCGCGCTGCTGGAGGCCGCGGCGCTGCGCACGTCCGAGGCGGGTTTCCGGGTGCTGCGGATCTCCGGCTGTCCGTTCCAACGGGGCGTCGGCTTCTCGGCGTTGAACCAACTGCTGCACCCCCTTGCCGAGGAGATCCCCGCGCTGCCCGCACGGCAGGCGGCGACCCTCCAGGCGGTCCGCGGGCTGTCCGAGGAGCAGCCGTCGGAGCTGCTCGGCATCGCGAACGCCGTGCAGGCCCTGCTGGCTCGGACCGCCGCCGGGACCGGTCCACTCGCGCTGCTCGTCGACGACGTGGCCTGGGTGGACCGGCCCAGCGCCACGGTCCTGGGCACCCTCGCCCGCTCCCCGCACACCGGCCCGATCGCCCTGCTGGGCGCGTCCCGGACCGGCGACGAGTCCCTGCTGAGCAACATCGGGATACCCGAGTACGAGGTCCGGCCTCTGGACGACGTATCGGCGAACGAGTTGGTGGCGGACCGGTTCCCCGCGATGGCCGCCAGGGTCCGCCGGCGGCTGGTCGCGGAGGCCCGGGGCAATCCTCTCGCGCTGCTCGAACTCCCCGTCCCGCTCAACGACCTGCAGCAGACGGAGCGGGGCGCCCTGCCCGCCGTACTGCCGTTGACCGAGCGTCTCAAGGGCATCTTCTCCACCCGGGTCGCCGCGCTCCCGGCCGCGACCCGCGAGCTGCTGCTGCTCGCCGTGCTGGAGGGTTCGGGTGAACTGCACATCCTCCAGCGGGCGTTGGGCGGACCGGACAGCCTGGCCGCGCTGTCCCCCGCCGAGCGTGCCGGGCTGGTCCAGGTCGACCCGGTCACCGGCAGGCTGGAGTTCCGGCATCCCCTGACCCGTTCGGCGGTGCTGGACCTGTCGACCAGCGAGGAACGCCGGTCGGCGCACCGGGCGCTCGCCGCGGAACTCCCCGAGGGCTCCGAGCACCGGGCCCGGCACCTCGCCGACGCGGCCGTCGGCCTCGACGACCATGTGGCCGCCCTGTTGCACGAGGTGGCCTACAGCACCCTGCGCCGCGGTGACGCCGTCGGCGCCATCACGGCCCTGCTGCGCGCCTCGGAGTTGAGCGGCACGGGCACGGCCAAGGCCCGTCGGCTGGCGGAGGCGGCCTGTCTCGGCGCCAACATCACCGGCGATCTGCGCAACGTCCGCGCGCTGCTGGACAACGCCGGCCACGCCGACCCCTCCGGCACGGACTCCCTCGCCGCCGCCACCGCCGCGGCCAGTCATCTCCTCAACGGCGAGGGCGATGTGGACACCGCGCACCGGTTGCTCGTCGGCGCCATCGACACCCATGTGTGGCCCGAGGACGGCGAGACGGTCGAGGACATCTTCCGCGAGGCCCTCAACACCCTTCTCATGGTGTGCTTCTACGGCGGCCGCCCGGAACTGTGGCTGTCCTTCGAGAACCTCGTGGAGCGACGCCGTCCGCCCGCCTCGCGCCGGCTGCTGCCGCTGATCATGGGCACCTTCGGCGATCCGGCGTACGGCGCGCTGCCCCACCTCGACCGGCTCGACCGCCTGGTCCTGGGCCTGCACCAACAGACCGATCCCGTACGGGTCTTCGGCATCGCGCTCGCCGCCTCGTACACCGACCGCCTCCCGGGCTGCCGGGGCGCGCTGCGCCGGGTCGTGGACGACGGCCGCGACGGCGGGGCCGTGGCGCTGGCCATCCAGGCGCAGTTCCTGCTGGCCAACGACGCCTACGCGGGCGGCCAGTGGGACGACGTGCTGGAGATGACCGAGGAGGGCCTCGGCTGGTGCGAGACGCACGACTACCGGCTGACGGCTTCAACAGGCCATTTCCAGCGTGGACTTGTGGCCGCCGCGCGTGGCGACGGCACCACCGCGCGGGAGTTCGCGGACCGGCTGGTGTCCTGGGGCAATCCGCGCGGGCTGGGTGCGCTGCGGGTCTACGCCGCGCACATCCGGGCCCTGTCGGCGCTCGGCGGCGGAGACTTCGACACCGCCCACCGGCTGCTGCGGGCCCTCGGCGAGCCCGGCGAGGTGCCCCGGTTCCTGCCGCACGCGCTGTGGCTCCTGCTGGACTTCACCGAGGCCGCGGTCCACACCGACCACCACGAGGAGGCGGCCGCGCACGTGGCGGCGGTGCGCAGGACCGGTATCCCGTCGATCTCGCCCCGGCTGGCCATGGTCACGGACGCCGCCGAGGCGATGGCGAGCCCGGACTCGATCGAGCACGACCTGTTCGAGGCGGCGATCGCCGCGCCGGGTGCCGAGCGCTGGCCGTTCGACTGGGCGCGGATCTGCCTGGCCTACGGCGAGCGACTGCGCCGCGCGAAGGCGGGCGGGGCGGCGCGGGTGCACCTGGACGAGGCGCTCGGCACGTTCGAGCGCCTCGGCGCCGCCCCGTGGAGTGCGCGGGCGGCGGACGAGCTGCGGGCGAGCGGCATCCCCGTCAAGCCGCTCAAGCCGGTCGCGTGCGACGGCCGGGACCGGCACGCGCTGCTGACCCCGCAGGAGCGGGTGGCGGCCCAACTGGCCGCCACCGGGCTGACGAACAAGCAGATCGCCGCGCGGCTCTTCCTGTCCCCGCGCACGGTGGCGGCCCATCTCCGCAGTGTCTTCCGGAAGTTGAACGTCACCTCGCGGGGCGGCCTGCGCGACGCGCTGACCGGCCCGCTGCCGTGAGACCGCCCGTTCAGCCCGCGTCGGGTGCGCGGTGCCAGGTCCAGTTGGGGCGTTCGTAGGCCACCTCGAAGCCGAGGCGGAACATGTTGTGCAGGGAGCTGTTGTGGGTGCCGGGCTGCTCGGCGCCGGTCTCGGCGACGAGGTAGCGGCACCCCAACTCCCTTGCGGTACGCGCTCGGGCGGTGAGCAGCGCGGTCTGTCCGCCGCGCGCACGCGCGTGGGGCAGGACGGCGCCGGCGAACATCTGCGCCGTGTCGCCGCGCACGAGCATCGTGCCGGTGCCGACCAACTCCCCGTCCAGCCAGGCGCCGTAGGGATGCCAGCCCGGTCGGGTCACGGTCGCGGCGCCCATCTCGGCGTAGTGCTCGACCGGCATCCCGAAGGCCCGCATCATCACCGTGCCCCATTCCAGGGCGTGTTGGGCCTCCAGCGGCGTGACGGTGATGCCGTCGGGCTTCGTGTCCAGGGCGTCGGCGCGGGCGACGGCCTCCTCGGGCGCGCAGACGAGTTTCACCCAGGACGAGCCCTGGACGATGCCCTCCCGTGCACAGATCTCCGGCCACTCCTCGGGCAGGAACGCGGGCGCGATCTGGAAGACGGCCTGCGGGGTGCCCGCCGCCCGGTAGAAGTCGCAGACCTCTTGGACGAGTTGGGCCGTGACGGGCTCGGTGACACCGAAGCCGAGGGCCTTGCTCCAGAAGCGGGTGGGGTCCTCGCGCATGGAGAGCACCACGCCGCCGCCGATCCGGGTGGCGGTCATGCCCAGCGCGGTGCGGACGGTCTCGGGGGCCTCCGTCTGGAAGCGGTGGAGGGCTTCCGCCTCGGACTGTTCGGCGACGGACGGTGGGACGGCGGTCGTCATGGGTTTCCGTTTTCCTTTTGGGTTCTCGAGGAGGCGACGCGGACAGCCCGCCTGTGAACAGGCGTGCTGAAGCGCGGAGTTGACGTCATGCGGTCGGTGGTCAGGCCTGGTGGGCCGCGGCCTGCTTGATCAGTTCCGCCACGGCGGCGGGCTGGGAGACGTAGACGGCGTGGCTGCCGGCGGCCTCGGTCACGGTGGCGCCGGCGCGCTCGGCCATCTGGTGCTGGACCGGCGGCGGGATCATGTGGTCGTCGGTCGCGACGAGGTACCAGCTCGGCTTGGTCCGCCAGGCCGGCTCGGTGATCGTGCCGCCGAGCGCGTCCAGGCCCCACGGGACCTGCGCGTCGGCCAGGAACGCGGCGTCCTCGGCCGGCAGGTCGCCCGCGAAGGACGCGTGGAACTTGTCCCGGTCCAGAAAGAGGAAGCCGTCCACCGGCGGCAGGATCGGCGGTACGGGCGCGCCGGGCGCCGGGTCGGCGACGAGGGTGCCGACCGACTCGTCCTTGTCCGGGGCGAAGGCCGCGATGTAGGCGAGCGCGACGACCTTGTCGTGACGTCCGGCCTCGGTGATCACGGCACCGCCGTAGGAGTGGCCGACGAGGACCGCCGGGCCGTCCAGCGCGTCGAGGGCGCGGTGGGTGGCGGCGACGTCGCCTTCGAGGGACAGGGTCGGGTTCTGCACGACGCCGACACGGAAGCCGTCCTGGGTGAGCAGGCGGTGCACGGACTGCCAGCCGGAACCGTCGACGAATCCGCCGTGTACGAGAACGATGTTCTTGACGGCACTCATGCCGTTGCTCCTTGGTCGGGTCGGAAACGTTGTGTCGGAAACCCTCCGGACGACTCCACGCCAGAGCGGACCGCCCGGCCGGGCTTCGACCAAATGACCTAGTTGCCGGTACGGCCTACTCGCCGGCGTGGGCCTCGACGAACGCGGTCACGGCCTTCGCGAAGGCCTCCGGTTCCTCCAGGTGCCCGAAGTGCCCGCTGTCCTCCAGCACCACCAGTTCGGAACCCGGGATCAGCTCGTGCAGCTCCTCGGCCCAGCGCACCCCGCAGATCACGTCGTGGCGGCCGACGAGGACCAGGGTCGGCACGGTGAGCGAGCCGAGGTCGGCGCGGTCGTCGATGACGTCCGGGGTGAGGTCCTCGTCGAGGCCGGAGACGTGGGTGGCGACGACCGCGGCCCGCGCGGGGCCGAACTCGGCCTCCCTGCCCCAGAAGTCGGCGAAGTACGCGGGGAAGATCCCCCGCGCGACGGCGGTCGTCCGCGCGTCGTCGGAGATGGTGGGGATGCTCTGGAACGCCTCGATGACCTCGGGCAGCGCCGGATTGTCCGTGTGCCGGGCGGCGAACTCCTGCACCAGGCGCATCGCCTCGGAGCCGTGCTCGGGGCCGGTCACCGGAGCGCTCTCGTAGAGGATGACGCCGGCGAGACGCTCGGGGTGGTGGAGGGCGTGGTACTGGGCGACGAAACCGCCGTGCGAGTGCCCGAGGAGGTGGACCTCGGGGGCGCCGAGGTGCTCGATCAGTGCCGTGAGGAAGCGGCTGTAGCGGGCCCGGGTGTAGCCGTGCGGGTGGGCGGCGAGGCGGCCGGAGGCGCCGGTGCCGACGGGCTCCGGGTAGACGACCGTGAGGTGCTCCTCCAGCGCGGGCATGCGCAGGTACTCCCAGAAGATGCCCGGTCCGCCGGAGTGCGCGATGCACACGGGTCCGGTGCCGTGGACGTGATAGCTCTGCGTGATCCCGTCGATCTCGACGGTGTGGGTCCCGGTGGCGAGCGGGTCGACGGGGGTGGTGCTGGTCATGGGAACTCCCTGTTCGGCATACGGCGATGACACGGACAGGACGCGGGAGAAAGCGCGAAGTTCGAAACGGGTGGCGTGACGCCGGTCACACGAGGAGGGAGTGCGGGACGGGTACCGGCCGGGGATGGACGAGCCGCAGCCGGTGCACCCGTCCCGCGCCGTCCAGGCTCATGAGCCAGGCCACGGAGGGCGGGCAGTGGTCGGGGTCGTCGGCGGGGTTGGTGATGTCCATCTCCCAGACGACGAGCGATGCCCCGGCCACGGCGTGCGCGAGATGCTGCCGTACGCCGGCCTCCAGGTCGCGCTCCATCCCGCGCACCAACAGGCCCTGGCCGCCCACCGGTTCGTTCCCCCGGACCAGCACGGCCTCGGGCGACCAGCGCTCGGCGAGCAGCTTGCCGAAGTGTCCGCTCTCGGCGGCCCGAAGCGTCTCGTGCGCCTCGACGCGGCTGGCGCGGGTGCGCCGTCCGACATCGCCGTGCGGGGCGTCGGCCGTGGCGGCGAGGGCCTCAGCAAGCTTGGCCCGCCCCTGGCTGAGCCGGCTGCGGACGGTGCCGACCGGGACCCCGCAGGCCTCGGCGATCCGCTCGTACGACGTCACACCGACGCTGAAGTGCCGCAGCACGAGCGGCAGTCGCAGCGCGGGGGACAGTTCCTCGACGGCCGCCCAGATCCAGTCCCGCAGGGCGTGCCGCTCCAGCCATCGCTCCGGACCGGACTCCGTGGCGGGTACGTGCGGATCGTCGAGCGGCCGGAGATCGACGGTGCTGCGCAGCAGCGAACGGGCATGATTGCGCACGATCATCCGCAGCCACGGCCCCACGGCCTCCGGATCCCGTACGTCCCCCACCCGCCGGAGCGCGGTCAGCGCCGCGTCCTGGACGACGTCGTCGACATCGGGCCCCGGCCCCAGCACACTCACCGCGACCGCCCGCATCCCGGCCCGGTGCCGCTCCAGCAGCAGCCCCAGGGAGGCGACGTCCCCGGCCTGCGCGGCCAGGGTGAGCGCCGCGTCCTCGACACGCGTGATCCCACCGACGTTCCGGCTGCTCATGCTGTCCCCACCTCCGGCGCCCGCGTCGTCCGTACGACCGTAATGGGCGCCGTGGCGTGACGTCACATCGCGCGGGCGGGCGACGGGGCAGGACGGGACATGCCCGGGCTACGGCGTCGAGGGCGCCCCCGTCGTCCCCCGCACCTCCAGACGCGGCACCGACAGCACCGTCTCCGCCGCCCGCCCCGGGTCCGCCATTCGCTCGACGAGGAGGTGCGCGGCGCGGCGGCCGAGGTCGTGGCTGGCGTTGTCGACGGTGGTGAGCCAGAGGTGTCGCAGCCGCGCGAGGTAGGTGTTGTCGTAGCCGACGAGGGAGAGGTCGCGGGGGACCTGGAGGCCCGACTCCTCGGCCGCCGACAGGGCGCCGACGCACGCGATGTCGTTGAAGGCGAAGACAGCCGTGGGGCGCCGTGGGGCGGCGAGCAGGCGGACCATGGCGCGGTAGCCGCCCTCCTCGGTCAGGTCGCCCTGTTCGACCGTCATGAGGTCGGTCAGGCCGTGCTCCTCCATGACCGACTCGAAGGCGGTCCGGCGCAGTTCGCCGACCACTCCCTGTCCTGCGATGTGGGCGATGCGGCGGTGACCGAGGTCGACGAGGTGCTCGGTGGCGAGACGGGCGCCGTGCGAGTCGTCGCCCGCGACGACGTCGACATGCGGCAGCACCGGCTCGCGGGCGCCCGCGACCACGGTGGGGATGTGGGTCGCGGCGGCGCGCAGCTCGTCCGAGGCGGGCAGGGTGCCGACCGCGATCAGGCCGTCGACCCTCAGTTCGGTGAAGGTGCGGGTGAGATCCTCGCCGAGACGCCGGTTGAGGCGGCCGTCGGCGAGGAGCATGTGCAGACCGCGCTCGTGGAGACGTGAGCCGAGGCCGTCGAGGAGTTCCACGAACCAGGGGTTGCGCAGGTCGTTCAGCAGCACGCCGACCGAACGGGTGCGGCGCTCGCTGAGGCTGCGGGCGGCGGCGTTCGGCCGGTAGCCGAGTTCCTCGACGGCGGCCAGCACGGCCTGCCGTTTCTCGGGTCGCACCTGCTCGGAGCCGCGCAGCACCAGGGAGACCAGGGACTTCGACACACCGGCGCGGTCGGCGACATCACGGATGGTCGGTGCTCTCATGGTTGGACCGTTCCATGTGCTCCGGCCGGCTGTCAAAGGCATCTGAAGGTATTGACATAAGGACGTACGCGTTTCAAGGTGGCGGAAACAGCTTCTGGACCGGTCCAAAGAAGGGCAGTCATGGTGACCTCGCTCGGTGTTGCCGTCGTGGGCTTCGGATGGATGGGGCGTGTGCACACGCAGGCGTACGCCCGTGTCCCGCACCACTTTCCGCAACTGACCCTGCGGCCGCAGCTGGTGACGGTCGCCGAGGAGGTGCCGGGGCGGGCCGAGCAGGCCGCCGAGCAGTTCGGTTTCGCCTCCACCACCCGCGACTGGCGCGAGGTGGCAGCCGACCTGCGCGTGCGGGCGGTGAGCATCACCGCGCCGAACTTCCTGCACCGCGAGATCGGTGTCGCGATGGCCGAGGCCGGCAAGCACATCTGGATCGAGAAGCCGGTGGGCCTGTCGGCGGCGGACGCGTCCGCCGTGTCCGACGCGGTCACCAAGGCCGGCGTCCAGGGTGCGGTGGGCTTCAACTACCGCAACGCGCCCGCCGTGGAGGCCGCCCGCGAGCTGATCGCCTCCGGCGAGCTGGGCACGGTCACCCATGTCCGCGTCCGCCTCTTCAGCGACTACGCGGCCCACCCGGACGGCGCCCTGACCTGGCGCTACGAGCTTGAGCGCGGCGGCCACGGAGTCCTGGGCGACCTGGCCTCGCACGGCGCGGACCTCGCCCGCTTCCTGCTCGGCGACATCACGTCCCTGGCCGCCGACACCGCGATCTTCCTCCCGCAGCGGGCCCGCCCCACCGGCGCGACCGCGGGCCACGCGCTCGCCACCGGCGGCGAGTCGGGCCCGGTCGAGAACGAGGACTACGTCAACTGCCTGCTCCGGTTCGCGTCCGGCGCCCGGGGTGTCCTGGAGGCCTGCCGGGTCTCGGTCGGCGAGCAGAACAACTACGGCTTCGAGGTGCACGGCACCAAGGGCGCGGTGTTCTGGGACTTCCGCCGGATGAACGAACTGGCGGTCAGCCGCGGCACGACCTACCAGGACCAGCCCGTCACCACGGTGTACGTCGGCCCGGGCGACGGGGAGTTCGGCGCGTTCCAGCCGGGCGCGGCGAACGCGATGGGCTACGACGACCTCAAGGTCATCGAGGCGTACCGCTTCCTGCGCTCCATCGCCGAGGGCAAGCCCTACGGCGCCACACTCCCGGACGCCGTACACAGCGCGGCGGTTCTGGACGCGATGGTGCGTTCCGTGGAGACCGGCACTTGGGCGAGCCCGGCGTGAGCGAACACCTGGACCGGTCCGGCGCGAAGCACGCCCACGTCGACTCGGCGTGAGCACCACCTCGACCGGTCCGACATGAAGCGCTCCTGAGCCGGTCCGGCACGCAGTCCGCCCGGGCCAGTCCGACGCGAAGGCCGCCCTGGCCGGTCGGCGTGAAGCGCCCCCGCTCCGACCCGGCGTGAGCGACACCTGGACCGGTCCAGCATGACGCCCGCCTGCGCCCACCCGGCGCCCGGGGCGCACGCGCCCGCCGGCCTGCGCGCCCCCGCTCTGAGCCACCGGCGCGATCTCGCGCCCACCCGCCGGACTCGACTACCGTTCACGCTCGGGAGTCACTCGCCTACGCTGTGGTGACCGGTTGGCGGACGGGTATGGGGGCGGCATGGGATAAGGCTTCGGACAGCGGCGGGGCGGTCAACTCCCGGTGGAGTTGACCAGCTTCGTCGGACGCACCGGCGAACTCGCTTTGCTGCACGCCGAGTTGGCGCGCTCGCGGCTGGTCACGCTGGTCGGTCCGGGTGGTGTCGGCAAGAGCCGTACGGCACTGCGGGCGGCCCGCGCGGTCACCGACCGGTTCGCCGACGGGGTGCGGCTGGTGGAGCTGTCGGCGCTGCACGACCCGGAGTTGGTGCCGCCGACACTCGCGGGCGTGCTGGAGCTGCCCGAGCAGTCCGGCATGACGCCCCTGGACGCGATCGTGGAACACCTGCGCGGGCGGCGGATGTTGATCGTCCTCGACACCTGCGAGCACCTGGTCGACGCATGCGCGATGCTCTGCGACATCCTGCTGCGCGAGGCCCCCGGGCTGAGCGTGCTCGCCACCAGCAGGCAGCCGCTCGACGTGCCCGGTGAGCGCTGTCTGCCGATCGCCCCGCTGGCCCGCGCCGACGCCGTCGACCTGTTCGTGCAGCGCGCCGCCGCCGTCACCGGCGGGCCCGCGCTCGACGGGGCCGACCGGGAGAGCACCCTCGCCCTCGTCGACCGCCTGGACGGCATCCCGCTCGCGCTCGAACTCGCGGCCGTACGCCTGCGGGCCGTGCCCCTCGCGGAACTCGTCGCCCGGCTGGACCGCCACTGCGAGGTCCTGACCGGCGGCCGGCGCACGGCGCTCACCCGTCACCAGACCCTGCGCGCGGCCATCGACTGGTCCTACGACCTGTGCACCCCCCAGGAACAACTCCTGTGGGCGCGGCTGTCGGTGTTCGCCGGTTCCTTCGGACTGTCCGCGGCCGAGCAGGTGTGCGCGGGCACCGGACTCGACGGCGAGCAGGTCGTCGAGGCGCTCATCGGGCTCGTCGACAAGTCGGTCGTCCAGCGCATCGGGGAGGACGGCGGCCGCTACCGGCTGCTGGACACCATCCGCGAGTACGGAACCGCGCGCCTGACCGGCTCCGAGGACGAACAGGCCGTACGGCAAAGGCACTTCGCGCACTACGAGGAACTCGTCGACCGCTTCTGGAACGGTCTGATGGGCCGGTCCCAGGTCGGGCTGCACCACGCCGTGCGCGCGGAGATCGCCGACGTACGGGCCGCGTTGGAGTACGGCTGCGCGGCCGAGGGACGGGCGGGCGACGCGCTATGGCTGGCGACGCGGCTCGGGGCGTACTGGCGGGCGGCGGGGACGCTGTCCGAGGGCCGGTACTGGATCGACAAGGGGCTCGCACTGGTCCCGCAGGACTCCGCCGAGCGGGCCTGGGGGCTGTTCATGACCGGGGTGTTCGGGATCTGGACGGCCGATCTGGAGACGGCACTGGACCGGTTCCCGCAGGCGCGGGAGGTGGCACGGCGGATCGGCGAGAGCCGCGTGGAACTGTTCAGCGAGGGCTACTTGGGCGCGCTGACGATGCTCGGCGGGGCCGTCGAGGAGGGATCGGCGGCCCTCGAAGGGGTCCGCGGGCGGATGATCGCGGCGGACGACGCGCTGGGCATCGGCGTCGTCCACTACGAAGGGGCCCTGCTCTACGCGGCGTTGGGCCGCACGGACCGGGCGCTGGAGTGGTGCGAGACGGGCCTCGCGTATCTGGAGGGCCGGGGCGAGCGCCAGTTGTACGGCTCCACGCTCACCGTGCAGGGCGTCATCCTGTGGCTCGTCGGGCGGCCCGAGGAGAGCGCGACGGCATTGCGCCGGGGGCTTGAGGCGGCGAGCGAGATCGGCGAGGTGCTGGTGGCGGCGCTCGCGTCCCTGGGGCTGGCCTGGCACGCGGCCGGACAGAAACGGTACGTCAGGGCCTGCTGGCTGCTGGGGTACGCGGAGCACGCGCGCCGGCTGGGCGGCGACCCGGTCGGCATGCTGCCCCGGCTGCTGGAGGAACAGGAGGCCCAACAGCGGTCGGTGCGGGCCGTGTTGGGCGACGGACCGTACGAACGGTGGCGGGAGGCCGGGGCCCGGATGTCGGGCCGTGAACTCCTGGACGCCGTACGGAGCGACGCGGACGAGCCGCCCGGCCTCCCGCCACCGTTCGTA